>JBKDUV010000036.1:0-11257 GCA_046339335.1 Planctomycetia bacterium
CCCTAATGGGTCGCGGGGGGGGGGGCGTTGTGCCCCCGGCGGGGGTTGGGGGCCGCGACCGTCTGCTGCGGTCGAGCAGGTTCGGGCTGCGGCTCACGACACCCTGGCGGGTGGCCGTCGTCGGCCCGGTGAATGCCGGCAAGAGCAGCCTCTTGAACGCCCTCGCCGGTCATGCCCGGAGCATCGTTTCACCGCTGCCGGGCACGACGCGGGATCTCGTCACTGCCAGACTCGTGATCGGCGGCTGGGAGATCGAAGTCATCGACACGGCCGGCCTGCGTGACGATCGGGACGCCGCCGACAGCGAGCGGGCCGGGATCGAACGGGCTCGCGATGTTCAGGCGGAGGTCGACCTCGTGATTCGGGTGACGGCGGTGAACGGGTCCGATGCCGGATCGTCCCCGGTCCCGGCGGACTCGGACCCTGGTCTCGGCAGGGGCCGCCCCGGCATGCCCGCGGTGATCGACGTCATCTCGAAGGCCGATCTCGCCCCTGACCGCCGTGATCCCGTGCCGGGCCCGGCCGCTCTCCGCCGGGCCATCGTCACCTCGGCGGTCACGGGCCTGGGCATCGACAGGCTCGCGACCGCGATCGTCGCGGCACTCGTGCCGGAGGCGGCCGCCTCCCCGGATCTGCTCACGGGAGCCGTGCCCTTCACGTCGGCGCAGGTCGCCGTCATCACGCGGTTGTGTGCCGGCGCGGGAGTCAGTCCGCCGTCGCCGCCGTCGTCCGGCCGCGGAGCAGGAGCCTGATCGGCACCTCGTGAAACGGGAGTGCCTTGCGGAAGGTGTTGAGCAGGTAGCGCTGATAGGTCTCCGATACGCTCCGCGGAGCGCTCGTCGAGATCACGATCGTCGGCGGCGCCTCCTCGACCTGCGTGGCGTAATAGAGCCGGACCGGCCGGCCGCGGGCATCGGAGGGGGGCTGGTTGGCCTCGACCGCGTCGCGGAGCACGGTGTTGAGCCGGGCGGTGGGGACGCGGGTCCGGCTCTGGCGGAAGAGCCGCTGGGCGACGTCGATCACCTCCTTGGCCTTCCGCCCCTTCGTCGCCGTCGTGAAGGCGATCGGCGCCCAGGGCATCATCCGAAACTGCTCGCGGAGATAGTCCGCCCATTCGCGGCGGGCCACGCCGCCGGCGTACAGATCCCACTTGTTGACCACGAACACGACCGGCTTCGCCTCCTCGGTGATCGTCTCGGCGAGCTGCTTGTCGACCTTGCCGACCGGCTCGGTGGCGTCGAAGAACAGGAGCACGACGTCGGCCCGACGGATGCTCCGCTGGGCGCGGTGCGTCGAGTAGAAGTCGAGGTCGGTGGTGCGGCTGCGGGTGCGGCGCAGGCCCGGCGTGTCGATCGCCAGGAAGCCGTGGCCGTCAACCTCGAACCGGACGTCGACGCTGTCGCGGGTGGTGCCGGCGACGGGGCTGGTGATCACCCGCTCCTCGCGGGCCAGGGCGTTGACGAAGCTGCTCTTGCCGACGTTGCGCCGGCCGACGATCGCCAGCTTCATTTCGGGAGCGTCGACCGCGTCCGGGGCCGCCTCCACCGGCTCGGGCAGGCGTTCGAGGATCGCGACGACGAGCGGTCCGCGATTGCGGTGCTGCCGGGCGCTGACGACGAGCGGGGGGCCGAAGCCGAGCGCGGAAAAATCATGGGCCTGCTGGTCGAGCCGGGGATCGTCGGCCTTGTTGGCCACCAGCAGCACCGCGGCGCCGGTGCGCCGCACCCGCCGGGCCACCTCCGCGTCGGCTGCCAGCGGGCCGGAGCGGACATCGACGACGAGCAGCACCAGGGCCGCGCGACCGAGTCCGGCCTCGATCTGGGCGTCGATCTGGGCCGTCAGTCCGTCCGGATCGTCGAAGCCCATGCCGCCGGTATCGACGAGGTCGACCACCCGGTCGTCGAGGACGATCCGCTGCACGAGCCGGTCACGGGTCACGCCCGCGGTCGGATCCTCGATGGCGATCCGCTTCTCGATCAGCCAGTTGAAGAGCGTCGACTTGCCGACGTTGGGGCGGCCGACGATCACGACCTGCGGGATGGGAGCGGTGCTGCGGGGGACGGGCTTCATGACTGTATGCCAGCAGTCTACGCGGGAAATCGGGTACGGGAGCGGATTTCCCCAGGAAATCCGCTCCCGTACCCGATTCTGCTCAGCCTTCGAGCATCGCGCGGATCCGCTCCGGGGTCACCGGGCTGATCACGCCGCGCTCCGTGACGATGCCGCTGACGAGATGGGCGGGCGTGACGTCGAAGGCCGGGTTGTATGCCCGGGCTCCGTCCGGCGCCGCGGGCACGCCGAGCGGCCGCAGGACCTCGGCCGCCCCCCGTTCCTCGATGGGGATGTCCGCACCATCGTCGAGACGGAGGTCGAAGGTGCTCGAGGGCGCGGCGACGTAGAAGGGCACGCCGTGGGCCCGGGCGAGGATCGCCAGCGGATAGGTGCCGATCTTGTTGGCGACGTCGCCGCGGGCCGTGATCCGGTCGGCGCCGACGATGCACGCGCCGACACGGCCGCTGCGCAGGAGTTGCCCGGCGGCGGCATCGACGAGCACCGTCACCGGAATGCCGCGCTGCACGAGGTCCCAGGCCGTGAGCCGCGCCCCCTGGAAGAGCGGCCGCGTCTCGTCTGCGAAGACCTCGAGCCGCCGCCCCTGCGCCCAGGCGGTCGTGATCACGGCCAACGCCGTGCCATCACCCCCCGTCGCCAGGCAGCCCGTGTTGCAGTGCGTGAGCACGCCGCCGTCGGGGAGCAGCGGGGCACCGTGCCGGCCGATCGCGGCACACAGCCGGGCATCCTCCTCGTGGATCGCCCCGGCCTCGGCCAGCAAGGCCTCCGCGAGCGGGAGCGGGCCCGCATCGGACGGACAGCGATCGAGCACCGCCGCCGCTCGTTCCACCGCCCAGCGGAGGTTGACCGCCGTCGGCCGGGCCTCGGCCAGACGCTCGGCCTGCCCGCGGAGATGATCCCGGGCGGCGGCCGGCGAGAGGCCGGCGCGGATGGCCTCGCCGGCCGCGACGACGAGGCCGTAGGCACCGGCGATCCCGATGGCGGGGGCGCCGCGGACCCGCAGGCTCTGGATCGCCTCCACCACGGTCTCCACGTCGCGGCAGGGAAGCCAGACGATCCGGCCCGGCAGCAGTGTCTGGTCGAGAAGTTCCAAATGGCCGGCGGCGCCGTCATGCCAGCGGACCGCGACGGGAGGAGCCGAGGGCATGGGGGCGTGGTTTCCGTCAGGAGGTGGGCCGCTGTCAGGCGGGAAGCGGTCGGCAGGGCAGGCCGAAGGCCGCGGCCACCGCCGGGTGGACGAGTTCCCCCCGATGCACGTTGATCGCGGAGCGGATCGCCGGGCTCGCGGCCAGCGCCGCCTCGACGCCCCGCGCCGCCAGTTCGAGCACGTACGGAAGCGTCGCGTTGCAGAGGGCGTAGGTGCTCGTCCGGCCGACGGCGCCCGGCATGTTCGTGACGCAGTAGTGCACCACGTCTTCCACCACGAACGTCGGCGCGGCATGGGTCGTGGGCCGACTCGTGGCCACGCAGCCCCCCTGGTCGATCGCCACGTCGATGATCACGGCCCCCGGCTTCATCAGGGCCAGATCCTCGCGGTCGATGAGGTGCGGCGCCCGGGCACCCGGGATGAGCACGCTGCCGATCACGAGGTCGGCACGGCGGATCTGGTCGCGGATCGTGTGCCGGTCGGAGAACAGGCAGTCGATGTTCGGCGGCGTTACGTCGTCGAGGTAGCGGAGCCGTTCGAGGTTCGTGTCGAGGAGGCCGACGTTGGCACCGAAGCCGGCCGCCACCTTGGCCGCGTTGGCGCCGACGGTGCCCGCCCCGAGGACCGTGACGTGCGCGGGGGCCACCCCGGGAACGCCGCCGAGGAGGATGCCCCGGCCCATCTGCGGCTTCTCCAGGTACTTGGCCCCTTCCTGGATGCTCATCCGGCCCGCCACCTCGCTCATCGGCACGAGCAGTGGAAGCCGGCCGCGTTCGTCCCGCAGCGTCTCGTAGGCGATGGCCGTCGCGCCCGTTGCCAGGAAGCCTTCGGTCAGGCCGCGGTCGGCGGCGAAGTGAAAATAGGTGAACACCGCCTGGCCGCGCCGGATGAGGGGCAACTCGGCAGGCTGCGGCTCCTTGACCTTGACGACGAGATCGGCCCGGCCAAAAACCTCGGCCGCCGTCTCCACGACCGCGGCTCCGCAGCCGGCGTAGAGGTCGTCGGAGAGGCCGGAGCCGGCCCCCGCGGCCCGCTCCACGAGCACGGTGTGCCCCGCGCGGACGAGTTCCTCCGCCCCGACGGGCAGGAGTGACACCCGATACTCGTCGCGCTTCGTCTCCCGGGGAATGCCGATGATCATGACACGGGCTGCTTGATCGCCGCGGGCATCTTGAAGGTGGCGGGCATGACGATCGGGTACTGGCCGTTTTCCTCCGGCTGCACCGGAGCGGGCGTCTCCCAGGAGAGGTTCGCCGGAACGAGGTCGTCGTCGAGGGCGAACACCTTGTCGTATTCGACCCGCTTGCCGCTGTAGGAGGCGTAGCGGCCGAGCACGGCCGTGAAGCTCGACGTCGCCCCGTAGTGGGCGTTGTTGAGCGGCGTGTCGTTGCGGATCGCGGCCTGCAGTTCGTCGTGCTCGACCTGGTAGGGGTCGCGCTTCGGGCCGTCGTACTTCCAGAGCACGTTCCCCTTGTGGTCGGTGATCTCGCCGATGCGGACGATGCCCTTGGTGCCCTGGAACTCCTCCGTGACCTTCCCCTCACCGCCGGGAAACTGCCGGCACTGACTGACGATCTTCACGCCGTTGGGGTAGGAGAAAGTGACCGCATGGTGGTCGTAGATCTGGGTCGGCTTGGCGGGGTCCCGGTTCTGCAGCCCGCCCAGGCCGTAGGCGTCGATGGGCAGCGTGCCGAGGAACCAGTTGGCGACGTCGATGTTGTGGACGTGCTGCTCGACGATGTGGTCGCCGCACAGCCAGAGGAAGTGGCCCCAGTTGCGGATCTGGTACTGGAGTTCGGTCTGGTCGGGAAGGCGGGACTTCCACCAGGGGCGATCCCCGTTCCAGTAGACCTGGCCGCTGACGATCTCGCCGGCGAGACCGTCGCGGACCCGGGCCAGCGTCTGCCTGTACCGTTCCTCGTAATGCCGCTGCAGTCCGACCACGACCTTGAGCCTCTTGCCATCGGCCTCCTTCGCCGCCGCCAGACAGACCCGCGTTCCCGCGGCGTCGATGCTGATCGGCTTCTCCATGAAGACGTGCTTGCCGGCCTTGACCGCAGCCGTGAAGTGGGCCGGGCGGAAGGCCGGCGGCGCCGCGATGACGACCAGGTCGCAGTGATCGAACACCTTCTGGTAGGCGTCGAAGCCGCTGAACCGCCGATCCTCGGGGCAGTCGATCTTCGCCTTGTCTTTTTCCCCGATCGTCTGCTCGATCGTCTGGAGTCCGCGGGTCATCTTGTCCGGGTTGACGTCGGCCATGGCCGTGAGCTTCGTCGCCGAGCCAGGCACGGAACGCGCCTGCACGATGGCGCCGGTGCCGCGGCCGCCGACGCCGATCGCACCGATGCGGATCACGTCGGACGAACCGATCTCTGCATGCACGCTCCGCATGCCGGCGAGCGTGGCGCCGGCGAGCCCGGTTGCCCGGATCGCGTCCCGGCGCGACAGGACAGGCGGAAAATTCGACTCGTTCATTCGAGAGTGCTCCTCGGGAGGACGATTCCAGAAAGGTGAAGTGGCCGGACCGCAGTTCGGGGACGCCGGCGCCGCCGGGGATGAGGATACCAGCCCCGCGCTGGCGGCGAAAATCCTGCTTCAATAGCGGGGCACGGCCGGGTCGATTTCCACGCTCCAGGCGTCGATGCCCCCCTGCATGCTCACCGCCCGAGGAAAGCCCTGTTCGCGCAGCCAACGGGCCACCTTCAGGCTGCGCATCCCGTGGTGGCAGTGGACAACGACCGTGGCCTGCCGGAAGGCGTCGAGCTCGGCGAGGCGTCCGGAGAGTTCCTGCATCGGCACGAGCATCGATCCCTCGATCCGTGCCGTCGCGTGCTCTTCCGGCGTCCGACAGTCGAGGAGGAGCGTGCCGCCACGGGCGGCGACCGCATCGCGCAGGAGGCGTGCCGCAGCGGACACGGAGACCTCGAGTGGGACGGTCTGCGGAACGCTCCCCGACCGCTGATGGGCATCGGCTTCCGACATCGTGCACACTCCACGCGCGGTGATTGCGGCTTCAAAATATGGCGGCCGGCGAGTCGCTCGCCGGCCGCCCCCGAGTTCAAGCAAGCCGGCCGGTCGCCGGCACGGCGTCAATACTCGCCGATCTGGTCCGAACTGCCCCGCGTGTTGAGGGCGTTGTAGACGCTGGCGGTGATGTCGGAGTTGATGAACTCCACGTGACCGTCGGCAAACAAGTGGCCGACGACCCGGCCAGGATGGTCGCTGGACGGCCCCCAGTTCAACGACACCGATGTTGCCCCGACGGTGTGGTTTTGGGCCGCAGGAGGATTCACCGTCGTGTTCGAGCCGGACAGCAGGGCGATACCGGGCGTCGCGTGATTCCAGGAGCCCGTCGTGGCCAGCGCGCCAGACGTCCACGTTGCCAGGTGCCAGAGTTCACCATACGCCCACCGGCAGGGTACGCCCGTTGTTGCGGTCGGACTCTGCTTGCTTTCCGAGACGACGACCGTCTTGCTGGTGCCGTCGGAGAAATCCTTGTAGCCAACACGGCGGGCAAACGAAAAACCGCCATTGTCAGCCCACGTGTTGGCGGTCGTGGCCACACCGCCATTGGCCCGATAGTTGGAAATGCCTTCGGCACCGGGATTCACTCCCGTCCCGGAAAACGTCGGGCAGTTGGCGAATCCGATACGGCCCTGTGTTCCTTGGGCAGTGTTGGCGGCAGCAGCAACCGTACCGAAGACGGCGCCCGTCACCGACGGCCGGGTCGCTGCGTCCGACCCACTGACCGCCTGCAGGCGGGCTGTTTCCTCCATGTTGCCCAAAATCTGGACCATCCAGCTGAAACCCGTCGTTGGATTCGCAGTTCCACCGGTGCTCATCCACGGCATGAGATTGTCGCCGAGCCGCGCATTCGCATCGGCATAGTTGGCAACGCCGAGGCCGATCTGTTTCAGGTTGTTGGTGCAGGTAAGCCGCTGGCCGGCCGCACGAGCGGCCTGAACGGCCGGCAAGAGCAGCCCGATCAGCACGGCGATGCTCGCGATCACGACGAGCTGTTCGACGATGGTGTAACCGCGCCGTTTCGAATTGTGATTAACCGCACACATGAGAAACCTCCGCCCCGAAGGGCCGTGGGATAAAAAATCCATGAATTCCCAAGAGGACACTGCGGCGGGAAATCAAAAATGAAAGAAACCCCGACGAACGTCCCCTCCTTCTATTGATACTATCGGAATATCGCCCCCTCAGTCAACGGTCCGACCTGCCCATGGCCGCCACTTTTGCCGACCCCGCCCGGGCCCGTGCCTTTGCCGTCGCGGTGGTCGACCGCCTTCGGCGGGCCGGTCACGAGACCTACTGGGCAGGGGGCTGCGTCCGGGACGACCTTCTCGGGCGGACGCCGGCTGATTATGACGTTGCCACGGCCGCCCGGCCCGAGGAGGTTCGGGCAGTGTTCGGCCAGCGTCGGACGCTCGCGGTCGGGGCGGCCTTCGGGGTGATCACGGTGCTGGGGCCGAAGGGGGCCGGCCAGGTCGAGGTGGCGACGTTTCGGGCCGACTCTCCGTATACCGATGGCCGCCACCCGGCGGGCGTCACTTTCTGCTCGGCCCGAGAGGACGCCCTGCGCCGCGACTTCACGATCAACGGGCTGTTTTTGGATCCCCTCTCGGGGGAGATCCATGATTTCGTCGGGGGCCGGGACGACCTCGCGGCGGGGATCGTGCGGGCGATCGGGGTGCCGGCCATGCGGTTCGGAGAGGATCACCTGCGGATGCTGCGGGCCGTGCGGTTTGCAGCCTTCTTCGGGTTCGTCCTGGAAACGGAGACCCGGGGAGCCATCGACCGCATGGCAAGGCTCGTAGCCACGGTCAGTCCCGAGCGGATCGCCGCCGAACTCCGGGCGATGGTCTCACGCCCCGGCCGCCGTCGGGCCCTGGAACTGCTGGCGGAAACCGGGCTCGCGGCGGTGATCCTGCCGGAGTTCGATCCCGGGTCGGCCGTGGCCGACGGTTCGATCGGAGGGGCGGCTCGAATTCTCGAGGCCGTCGATGAGCCCGATCTGCCGATCGCCCTGGCGATCCTGGCGGAGGGCGATGCCGACGCGGTGCCGCGGGCGGCGGGGCGGCTCCGCCTGTCAAACCACGAGGCCAAGGCGGCCAGTTGGCTGGCCGCGGCCGTCGCCGACCTGGGAACGCCTTCCGTGACCGCACCCCAAGACCGGCCGTGGTCTGCCGTGCAGCCCTGGCTCGCAGATGCCAGGGCCTTCCGGCTCGCCGACCTGCTGCGGGCCCGGGCCGCCTGCGGCCGGGGGGATCCGGCGGCGGCGGCGTGGGTCACGGCGCAAGTCAACCGGCCGGCCATCGAGCTCGATCCGCCCCCGCTCGTTTCCGGCGCCGACCTCCTCGCCCTCGGCCTCGCCCCGGGCCCGGCGGTCGGCGACTGGTTGCAACGGCTGCGGCACATGCAGCTCGACTGCGTCATCTCCAGTCGCGAGCAGGCGCTGGAGATCATCCGGGCGGCGGCTGGCTGACCGCGGGCCGGCTGCGGAGCGGCGCGCCGCGCCGAAACCGGTTTGGCGGTCCGGCGGCCGTTCCGTAGCATGACGGTCCCCCCGGCTAGGCAGTTCACCTCCAGGATGCTCTTCATGGCTGTACGGCGCGTACTGGCTCTCGTGCTGGGTGGAGGCCGCGGCACCCGTCTCTACCCGCTGACCCGCGACCGTTCCAAGCCGGCCGTGCCGCTCGCCGGCAAGTACCGGATCATCGACGTTCCCCTCTCCAACTGTGTCAACAGCGGCGTGCAGCGGATCTACGTGCTCACGCAGTTCAACTCGGTCAGCCTCCACCGCCACATCCGCCGGACGTACACCTTCGACCCCTTCAGCGGCGGCTTCGTCGAGATCCTCGCCGCCCAGCAGACCCTCGACAACGCCGGCTGGTACCAGGGCACCGCCGATGCCGTGCGGCAGAACATCCGCTACCTGCAGCAGCCCGACATCAAGCACGTCCTCATCCTCTCCGGCGACCAGCTCTACCGGATGAACTACGCCGACCTGCTCGCCACCCACGTCGACAGCGGCGCGGACGTGACGATCGCGGGCATTCCGGTCCACGAGGAGGCGGCATCGGGCCTGGGCATCATGCGGTTGGACGACGACGGCCGCGTGGTCGGATTCCTGGAAAAGCCGCAGACCAAGGCCGACCTCGACATGGTCCGGACGGCGCCCGAGTGGATCGAGCGGCACGGCATCGCTCCCCGCGGCCGCGGGCTGATGGCCAGCATGGGGATCTATCTCTTCGACCGCGACTGCCTTCTCGACCTGCTCACGAAGACCGACTACCAGGACTTCGGCCGCGAGGTCTTTCCCACGGCGATCCGGGCGAAGAAGGTCCAGCTCCATCCCTTCGACGGCTACTGGGAGGACATCGGCACGATCCGCTCCTACTACCAGTGCAACCTCGACCTCGCCGGTGCGTCTCCGCCGTTCGAGTTCGCATCGGCGGAGGCGCCGATCTACTCCCGCGGCCGTTTTCTGCCGCCGTCGCGGATCGACGGCGCGGCGGTCCGGCACAGCCTCGTCTCCGACGGCTGTCTGATCGGTGCCGGAGCGGTGATCGAGAACAGCGTGATCGGGCTGCGCTGCCGGATCGGCCGCAACGTGGTGATCCGCAATTCGGTGATCCTCGGCAACGACTTCTACGAGTCGGCCGATGGGCTGGCGGACGATGCCGCCCGCGGCCTGCCGCCGTTGGGCATTGGCGACGAGACGGTGATCGAGGGAGCGATCGTGGACAAGAACGTGCGCATTGGCAGCCGGGTGCGGATCGCCAATGAGCACGGCTGGACCGACACTGCCGACTGCCCACGGTTCACCGTCCGCGACGGCGTGGCGGTCGTGCCGAAGGACGCGATCATCCCCGACGGCTGGGTTCCCGCGCCGGGCGTCGTGAAGATGGCCTGACGGTCGATCAGCGCCGCGGCCGCCAGCCCGGGGTCTCCCGCGGCACGGCGCCCGCAGGAGCGATCATTTCGGCCGCGGGTCGGGCGGTCGCGCCGGCAGCCGACGGGAGGGTACGCCGGTCGCCGGCGGGCGGCACGGTGTCGACCGCGGCCCGAGTTTCGTCATTCGCATCCGCGTCCACGTCCGCATCAGGGGCCGGATTTGGGGCCGCTTCCGACAGCGGAGCGGCGACCTCGGTGAGTTCGGAATCCGACTCGGCCGCGTCGGTATTCGCCGTCGTCGTCGCGCCCGCCTCGGCGGCTACCTCGGCCGACAGCCGCAGCACGTCGGTGTCGGTGTCGGTGTCGGTGTCGGTGGTGTCCGCGTCCACGTCCGCGATCACCGGCTGATCGTCGGCTACGGGGGCCGAGGCAGGAACCTCTGGCTGCGGCGGTGACGGTGCGGCCTGCACCACGGTCGGCCACGGTCTGGGCGTGGCACCGATCGCGATGATGCCGTTGCTGCGGGCACGGAAATCATTCTGCGGCGCCGTGCCGTTCGGCACCGGCCCGGAATAGTCGAACGGGTCGGGGCACATCGTGCAGCCCGAGGCGACCACCAGGAGGACCGCGATCGAGACGGCCATCGAGACGGCGAACGAACGGTTTTCGCTGCTCCGCATGGCGTGTCCCGGCCCTTGGACCGTCCTGGCACTCGGACCCTGGCACTCGGACCGCATCCGGACGACCCGGTCTCACGGCCGGCCGACCCGGCCGCACGGCCCTGCCGTCGGACTGCCGTCGGACTGCCGGACGATCCATCGGCAGCGGCTGTTCCCCCCGCAAAACCCCGACCAGGGTATCGGCCCCGCACGATCGGAATCTTCAGCAAAATCGGACGGCGGCGAGAGCGGCGTTCGAAAGCGGCGGGTGGTTCCGGGGATCGCGGCCCCACCGCGCCGCCTGCCAACTCAAGACGGCAGGCCCACGCGGTCCATGAGCACCTGCATGTCGGCCCAGACGTCGCGTTTGGCCGCGGGATTGCGCAGCAGGTAGGAGGGATGGTACGTGCAGAGCACCTGCGCGGAACCGTACGAAAACCAGCGGCGCCGGAGCTTGCCGATCGGCTCGGTGGTC
>JBKDUV010000037.1:0-13608 GCA_046339335.1 Planctomycetia bacterium
CCTCTCTCCCTCTCTCTTTCTCTCTCTCTCCCTCCCTCTCCTAGTCTCTCCCTCCCTCTTCTCCCTTGTTAACACCCTTCCCCCTACGTGTTCGTCGCAGTGCTACAGGTGGCCTCTTACAGGCAAAGCAACCTAAATGCACACTCCATTACATTAACCTTTGTTCAGGCCCTAGCGGTTCTGTCCTAACCGACCCTCGATGCCGCACCCGTCAGGCTCGCCGCCGCCTCCGCCGCCGTTGCCACCAGAATCGCCTTCAGCGTCGAATTCTGGTGGTGTTGGTGCTGGTGCCGGTGCTGGCAGTGTGAAGCGCGTGCAGACGACGCTCGGCGCTTGGTCGTCACCTCCGCCTGCAGGCTCTGCGCCTCGCGGCGCTGTCGCTCCGGCTTAGGCGCGTGGTGCATTGCGTGGGCCACCCGTCCATGTGGCAAGCTCGGCTGCGTTTGCGTCGGCAGCGGCTGGTGTCGTCGGGGTGTCACGCGCTGGAGAAGGTGCCTCTGGTGGTGGAAGTGGCGCATCTTACGATCGCATGCTGCACCAGCGCCCTGACGCTGCGCTTCTGGCATCGCCCGACTTCGAGAATGGTTGCGACGTTGACGATGAGCCCTGGTACGAGAAACGTGTGCGTGAGGCCAACGGCGGTGAGGCGCGTCAGAAGCGACGACAGCAGGAGTCGCGCCCGGCATCGGCTGCGTTTCGCAACGGCGGTCGCTTGAGTGGCCGTGTTGACGACCGCGATTCACCTTCCACTGGTGGTGCTGGCAAGAAGGTGGCTGCGAGCGGCAAGCCGACGGCAAGAAGTGCTGCAAAGGCTGCGTCGCTTCCAGTCGTTGGTGCTGCCAAGGTTCCGCTCCCGTATGGCTGCCACAGTGTGGTGTTCACGACGGCGAAGCTGCCCGCGGGTGCCGCTGGTGATGGTGCAGCAGCAGTGTCGTCGCCTCTCCGCGCACAGCCGGCGACGTTTGCTTCCGTTGCCCACGCCGGCCTGGGTGGCCCGGGCGCTGCAGCTCAGGCTGCTGTCGTGGCACCGCGTCTGCGTCACGATGGTGCCCGTGCCGCCGGCGATGTCACTGGAGTCGAAGTACCTGTTGACAGAGATGGCAGACCGGTGTCTGCTGCTGGTGTCGCAGCGTCGGTTTCAGCGCCGTTGCCCGAACATCTGAGCATGTCTGCGCTGACGGCGTGTGGAGTTCCGCTTGCTGACGTCGCAAGCATCCTCTACGCGAGCATCGCTGCAGTTACAGCGGAGAATGCTGCCTTCGACAGCCTCAATGGTGAGCGTGCTGGTCGTGGTGACGCGCATGGTGTTGGCGGGCATCATGGCCCAGGCTTGTCCTCAGACGCCGGCCACGGCGACGACGATGGCGCTGCTGCCAGCGCTCATGGGGCGTCAGCCAGTCAGGCAGCGGGTGCGCTTGCTGGCGACGACAACGACGGGTCCCATCCGTCGGGTCTTCGCATGACCGCTGGTAACTCGTTCCACATCGCCAGCGTCCCCGAGACGATGGACGTGGAGGCACTGGTTGACGCTCTTGTGCGTGCCATCGACGTTCACGACGTGTCGTCGCGTCTGCAGTCATGTCGTCGCCGTCGACCATCCACTGACGCGGCCGGAGACAACGGTCATGGTGGTGCTGACGACGCTCAGGCTGCTCGTACTGATGACCCTGGTGCTGACAGCATGCGTGCTGGAGTCGCTGACGGTGATACCGCATCACCACACCGCGACGGTGGTGACCACGGTCGTCGTTCGAGTCAGGCTGGTGGTGACGGCGGTATGCATGATCACGCTGGTGCAACGCCGGCGGCGACGGCGGCGTTCGTGGCCTCAGCGTCGACGCTGTCTTCGTGCCTGCCATCTGGCTGTGCTGTTCACGTGCATGAGATACGGCCGCGGACACAGGCACGGGCGACGCCGGTGGTCGCGCGGAGTGTCGTCGTCACCATCGTAGCTGCCCCGCGTGACGACTCGGACGGGACGTCGACGGACTCGGACGCGATGCGGAAGGCGGTGCTGTCCTGTGTGTACGCGGTACTGCGGTTCGTCGCGACAGTGCATGCAGCGCCGGTGCTGCGTCAGTTCGGTGTCAGTGCGTCGGCGTTCGGCAAGTATCGGTACCTTCGTACGGCCCTGCGGGTGTCAGCGCGCGATGCACTCAAGGCTGAGGCGGTGCTGCTGCGTGAGCTTCAGTGCAGGCAGCAAGTCGCCGTGTCAGCGATGTGCGACTTCCTTGCGCGGCATGTCTCGTGTCGGTCGTCGTTGTTGATGGGTACCCATGGTGCTCGACGCTCCGACATCGTGTCGACTGACGGGACGCAGCATGCGTTCCATACTGCTCTCGGCCTCCTCGCGTCCGTCATCGACGTGTCCATGCTGAACGACATCGACGCTTCGCTTGGGCTGTTTGCGCTGCCGTCTTCACTCCACGCGACGGTGACGGTGATGGACGACTCAGACTCAACACCAGCACTGGCTCAGGCTCGTCGTTGTGACATCGGAGGTGCTTTCGCCGGTCTCGCTGCTGGAGGGCAGAGTGGTGCTGCAGTGCCAGTGTCTGGTGGCGGTGTTGCTTACGATGGTCGTGATGACCCGATGGGTCTCCCAGTGGACACCGCGACGACATCCTCTGGCTCCACGGGCGACGTTGTGTTCCTGCGAGGTCCATACGCGGCTCTTGCGTCTAAGATGTTCACGTTCACGGGTGTGGCTGCTGCTGCACGAGATGGTGTTGGTGAGGTGGCACACCGTCGTGGCGCTTCGGCGCATCCTGTCGTGAATGAGCTGCTGCCGGAGGTTCGTGTGCCAGTGCAGCCGCGGGCCAGTTCGACTGTGGCGGTCGGCGCCGTGGATGCCGGTGCAGGTGTTCCAGTTGCAGCTGTCGCCGCGACGGTGCAGCGAGATGTCGTGGCTGGTGGTGCCGGCTACAATGGTGTTGGAGTCGTCTTGCTGCCGCCCTTCCTACCTCATGCTGTTCAGAGCAACAGCCCCCTCAACCAAACGGGATTGACTGGTGTCACTCCTGGCGCTGTGTCCGTCCAACATGCGGGTGCAGCAGACAACGTCGCCGCAGCTCAACATTCGGTTGCCGCGCCGTCAGTGTTCCGCCTTTCGCCGCCACTGCAGGCTCCGAGTCTGAGCCGTGTCCCAGATGTCAGTGCCAGTGCTCAGGCTGCAACGGCACTGGAGCGTGTCACGCCGGCAGTGGTCACTGTGGCGGTGGCACAGGTACCAGCGGGTGCGAGTGCGCGTGCGAGTACACCGACAGTGCCAGTTCCTGCGGTAGTGGCTGCAGCGGTGTCACCCGTGCCCGTGTCATCGACACGTGCAAGTGTGCCAGTGAGTGCAACGGCGCCGCAGGCAGCGGCTCCGCTGTCGGCGCTAGTGTTTGGTGTCAGCTCGTCGGTGCTGCTGGCGTCTGATGTCGGTTCTGGTGATCGTGACGTCGACGGCCGCGGTAGAGGGGCCGCTGTGAGTGCTTCCCGGGCCGCAGCGCCTAGCCTTGGTCGTGTCGCTGACGGGTCGCCGCCGATGCAACCGCAGCGTGGTCGTGACGCTCAACTTGCGATGTCTTCGGGTCCAAGCCTTACTGGCTATGTGAGCATGCCAGTGGACGCTGGCGGCGTCGCTCAAGCTAGTATCGTTGGTGTCGTCGGTGTTGACCATGGAGTCGGGGACGATCGTGGCAACAGCGTCGACGTGCCGACAGCGCTGGGTGTCCGTGTGTCAGAGGAGCGTGACAGCGAGTGGGTCATGGCGTCGCCGTCGCTTGGGGGCCGTGCGGCTGCCAGTGCGGCACCGCCACAAGCTGCACCAGAACATGTTGACGACGACCACGCTGTTGGTGCAACGGTGTCACCTGTGTCTGCGGTTGTGGCTACTGGGGCTGGCGGGGCTGGTGCTGCGCCAACAGCTCCACCGCCTGGGAGTCTGCCGTCGTGCTTGGAGTCTCTGCGACAGTACATGATGTTGTGCAGCGCCGAGACCGCGGATTCTGTGGCGCCACCGCTTGATCGCCGCCTTCCAACGAGTGCTGGACGGACACAGTTTGTGCACCCGGGAAGATCGTACCTCAGTCTCGTCTGTGGGTCTGTCATTGCTGAGGATAGGGCTGGCAACACCAACAAGCGCAAGCGGCACATCGAGCGCAACGGTCGTGACGGCAAGGGTGCCTGTGCGATGTGTGCCGCAGCTGAGGCGTCGGGTGCACTGAGTGCCAGCGGTCGGCTGTTGACGGCTATGGACGACATCGCTGTGGACCCTGCTGTTCCTCGCCATTACCGCGGCTTCATGCACTTCCCCTGTGGCGATGCTGCTGTCGCGGCTGCATTTGTCGACGGTCGTCAGGACGTGGCACGAGCGAGGAGCAAGTCGCTCGCGAGTGACGTGGTGCAGCCTCTCCTGAAAGCCTTGCTACCACCAGTGACAGCGGACGGTGGTAGTAGGCTGGGCGTGACGGCAGGGCTCGGCGCAGCGAATGGTGCTGCAGCTGTCCGCGTTGGTGGCGCCGGTGCTGGGGCGAGCGCGCTGTGGCTGAGCTCACCCACTCCGACTAGGCCGCCAACGGCGTCCGCTAGTGCTTCAGTGCCGCCGCCTGCTGGTGCCCGTCACGGCGCCAGTGTGCCAGTTCTGCTGTCCGAGTCGACAAGTGCACAACCGACAGTTGTTACGGTACCGCTCGCTAGTGCAGTCCCGTCGATACAGGCAGCGACGCTGCCGGGCAGCATCTCTCACATCGCAACGGTCAGCGGTGTCAGTCTGGGTGTGTTGGGTGTCACGGCGGTGCCCCTCCCGTCGCCGTCGACAGCTGCTGCTGCGCCGTCTGTCGCTGGAGGCGACGCCGGGCCGTCGTCTGTGGCAGTGGCGCTGCCAGCGTGGGTACAGTCTGCGGTACCTGTGACCAGACCCGGGCTGTCTGATGGTACCACGGACGTGCTGCCGTCGCCAGCGGTCATTGACGCAGGCGGCAGGAGTGTCGTGCCCGTGGTGCCAGTGCCACCGACGGCCGTGGGTGTACCGCTGGCTGTGCCTCTTTCTCAGCGGCGCCGTGATGCCGGTGTGGTCCCCGTGTCTTCAGCGGAGTTGCCTGCAGCTGCGTCGGCGCCACAGGCTTCTCGAGTCACTGGCACGGCCTCTGCTGACGGCAGTACTGTGAGTGGAGGTGAACCGCCGCGGCAGCCGCGACAGGAGCAGCAGCAACAGCACGGTGTGGGCAGCGTCACTTCACCGGCAAGAGTGGCGCCATCGCAGTCACGGTGGATGGCTGCGTCGCTGCATCCCGTAGCGCCAGCAACAACCCCACCCATCGGCGCTGTACCCGGGCCTCCGAGTGCGCCACAAGTGAGTGGTACAAGTGCGACTCAGCGTGATGCCGCGGCGTCAGCACTGGCAGAGGACAGTGTCGGCGGCCGACGAGCCACTGTGTCCATCCTGCCGGTATCAGTGACTCCACCCGTGTCGGCTCCGCCTGCTCACGCTGGTGACTTAGCGACGGCGTTGGGGTCCACGCCGAAGCGTGCGAGAGAGAACGATCGCGACCCACGTGACCCCCATGGTGGTCAACGACGGTCGCTGAGTCGACGCCGACGAGATCGTGATGATGACGCAGGCAGCACGGAGTCTAGCGAAGCGAGCGTCAGTGGTGTCGGCGCAGGTGCTGGACCGCCCGGCGTGGTCGTGCCAGTGAGTTCTTCAGATGCACTGGCAGCTGCGGTGTCGCTCACGCCAAAGCGTGTCAGAGAAGACGATCGCGACGACAGCGATCGGTTTGGTGGTAAACGGCGGTCGCGGAGTCGGCGCCGGCGTGATCGTGATGGTGGTGGATTCACTGTACAAAGTGACCCAGCCAGTGACGACTCTGATCCCTGCGAGGAGACAGCCGCTGTCGACGATGCTGACGACGCTCCTCGCGTTGTCGCTGCTGATCAGGCTGCTACTGGCGTGGATGTGGTGGCTGCGGGGGTTGCGACTCGGAGTCCTGCTGCTGAGTCAGCTGGGTCAGCTGCTGGTGCAACCGCTGAGCCTTCGGTGGCTTCTTATGCCCCGGTCGCACATCCGGATAGTGACGGAGGTGGTGACGACGGTAGCGCCGTTGGAGGCTCCGACTGCAGCGACAGTGGTATCTCTTTGCGACACGTTGGCAGTGTTGACTCCGACTCAGTGTCGTCGTCGCTGGGCTCTAGCGGCGGTAGCACCGCTGAGAGTACCATCACGATCTCGGAGTCGCTGCGGGCGGTCTTTGGTGCGAAGGAGGCGCCGAGTCGCAAGAGTGGGAAGGGTGACGAGGGCCGTGGCCGTAGGAGGATACGGCGTCACGGATTCGGACACCCTCATAGTAAAGGTGGTCGTGATGGAAGGAGGCCGGGAGGTGGTGGTGGTGAAGGCCTCACAGGCACAGACAACCTTGCTGACTTGTGACAGGCGGCGTCGTCGTCACGATGCTACGTTAAGCCCGCACCGACGTGTGGAGCTGTGACCCCACAGGTCATTGCCCCACAGGCCGGTGATGTATTACTGCATTCTACATGTTGTGCATTTGGTACTGGTACTGCCAGTGCCGCCTGCGAGTGGATGGCGGGCGGCAGACTCTGCGCCATGGCTCGCCTCACTGGCAAGCCAGGCTGCGGCGCGTTGGAGTCCGAGTCTGTGATGATGGATGGGCGCCAGTGCTTGAGTCTCGCGAAGCTGCTGCCATGGATGATGAGCGTCTGCGGCAGGCTGAGTACTGTCCCATACCAGTGTAGTGTGATGACTGGCGCTGGTGGGGACAACACGTTGCGCTGCGGACTCGGCTTGAACCGTAGAGGGATTGGCAGTCAGCTGCGCCGTGTCTACGACGTCGAGATGGTGGATTGCTGCAGCACGACTCGGAGCGCTGCTCCCTGGTGGCTTGGGTTTACTGGTGTGCTGGCATCGCTGCTCGGCACGCTTGCATGGCAGCAGAGCTGGCGATGCCGGGTTGTTGCCCCGAGTCGCGCACCATGCATCCGAGTCGCTGATAGTAGCCGCCGTGTGTGCACGGTGCAGAGCAGCGTCATCGACTTGAAAGGCGCAACAAGCGTCGTCACTGTTCCTTTGGGAGGGGGTGGCGGCATTGTCGGCGGCGGTCGCGGCGTACCCGCTGCGGCCAACGCGTACTACCCGCTGTTCGGACCTCGTGCCGGCCGCGGACGTGGTGGTGCGAGCCAGGGTGACGGTGTGGGCGGTGGCGGGGGAGGTGACGCTGCGGCAGGTGGCGGAGGAGGAGCGGGCGCGCCGGGTGGTGGTGGCGGTGGTGGCGGTGGAGGCAACCCACCACCACCGCCGCCGCCGCCGCCGCCTCCGTTGCCGCGTGCACCACCACCCCCCGCTACTGGGGAACGAGAGCCTCGAGAGCGCTGTCTGCGCGTGGTGTGCACCAACGTCGGTGGTGCCGGGAGCGTCGGATACAACGGCAACTGGCACGCGACGCTCGCTGTCGCCTCCGCTCTAGACGCAGACGTTCTGATGGTGTGCGAGTCCCACATCGGTTTCGGAGAGCAGGCGCACATCCCCTCGTCACGTGGCGTCGTCGTGCGTGGCGACCGATGGCAGCGGCCGTGTGATGGGTCACGTGTACCGCCGTATCTCATTTTTCAAGGCCCTAGCGGCGTTGGGAACAACGCCAAAGGAGGTGTCCTGACTGTGATCAAGGTCGGCGCTTCTGGGCCTGGTTCGGCGGCGCCACTTGTCAGCGCTGTTCGACGACTGGACTGCTGTGTGCACTCGCATACAATGTGGCTGGAGCTGACGCTGGTGCGAAGTGTCTCGACGCTGCCGGTCATTCTCTGCTGCACGTACCTGCCACCGGGCAATCCGACCGCGACGAACGGGATGTGTGGGGAGGACGACGCGTGTCCGCGGCAGCGGCAGCAGGAGTGCAACAAGATTCACGTCAAGGCCGCCATCGCTGCGATTGGCGCCCGTGCCGAGCTGCTGTCCCGGCGGGCAGTTGTCATCATCGGCGGCGACACAAACAGCGACGCCAGGGAGCGCGGCCTCGCGAACACTACGGTAGCACAGCGGCGGTTTAATCAGCTGCAGCCGCTGTGGATGGGTACAGCGGCTGCGTTGCGCTGGATGAATGGCTCAGTGCGTGACGGTGAAGGTCGAACGCTTGTCACACGCCCCTCGGCGCGTACCATCAGTGGCGGCACGACGATCGATCACCTGTACGTCAGCGGTCGGCAGCATGGTGATGCCCGTCGTGCAGCTGTACTTGGTCGAGCCGTCATGTCCCACGACGCCGTCGCGTTTGCTGTGCACCCGTCGCTGATGGTCAGCGACCACTATCCCGTGTCCACGGTGGTGTACTTCCCTGGTGATGTTGACCAGCACGGTGTGGCTGCCGCAGCGGCAGCGGCACTTCCACCGCTGCCCGCTGCTGTCCCAGAGTGTGTCCGTGGCGCTGATGTCGCAGTCGTAGCAGACACAGTGCAGCGCGTGACAAAGCTGCCACGGCGTGGCGCTGCTGGTGAGGCTGATCGTGCCGACTTTGCTGCCGTTCTGCGCTCAGCCCGCGCTGCTCACGACGACGGCGTCGAGCCGCGGGTGCTCCAGCAGCGGCTCTCGGCGGAGGTAGCCGCGCGTCGTCTTGCTGCAGCTGCCATTGCAGTCGCGGCTGCCAGTGCACTGGCAGGTGCTGCAGGAGCCCAGCAGGATGGAGCACCGGTGGACGTCGCTGCCGACGTGCCCCCAATCGACATCGTACCACAGCAGTGGCGACTACGTCTGTATGCGACACTGCGTGCGGCTGCGACGGCGCTGGGTATGTACAGCAAACCGCCGCGGTACACGAGTGCCGGCTCTCTTGTCGATGCGTCGCTGGATGGACTGTGGCGTGCTGTGATCGAGACTCAGCGTGAGCTACAGCTGGTTGAGCGACGGTTGCGCGCTCGCGATGAGATCGTGCGACAGAGTGCTCAGCGTGGTGCACCCGTTCTGTTTGACGACGTTCTGGTGCACATGCACAGCTGGCTTCAAAAGCTGCTGCTCGTCCGTCGTGACGCGCATCGCGACGCCACGCGAGCAAGTGTGCGGTCGGCGCTGCTTGATCGTAATGAAGACTTCCAAGCGGCGCTGGCTGCTGGCGATGCGCGGCGTATCGGTAGCATCCTCAGCAGCGCTGCACCGGGTGGGCCATGGCGCTGGGTGCAAGCAAACACACCGAGCGACGGCGCCGGTGCAGCGACAGAGGTTCTGCAGCTGGGTGGTGGCGCTGACTCCCTGCCAGTGCGTGAGCGTGCTGTGCGGGCGCTTGCGGTGCTGGCTGCTTTCCTGCACAAGCAACACAACAGCGGCATCGCGTCGGCGGATCACGCGGCGCTCTGTGCGAGTGAGCAGCACAACGCGCAGCTGGAAGCGTCGCTGCGACACGGCGGTAATGATGGCGCTGCGCTTGTCGTCGTGCCGCTACTCGACTCACCGTTTACAGCAGCGGAGGTGGTGCGTGCTATTGCACGTCTGCGGGTCGCTGCTGGTGCGCTGGGCGTCCCTGCCGATCTCGTGCGGCTCGAGTCTCAGCTGCAGGAGTTTGGCGGAGCGGACGCGTTTGCTGCGGGCGTGCTCGAGTGGGGCATACAGCACGAGTGGCTTCACGCGGCACCAGCTGTGGACTTGTGCGTAACCCGTGCGACGCCGTCGTTCAAGAGCGGGGACGCCAGCGACCCTGCCAACTACCGTCTCATCTGCGTCAGTGAGCTCATTGCAAAGGTGGTGCAGGCGATAGTGACGGCGCGGCTGGAAGAGCACCTGGCGCCGACACTTCACACATCGCAGTGCGGCTTCCGGCCGGGCAGAGGCACCATGGAGGCGGTGCTTGCACGGGATCAGGTGACACACATGCAGCTGCGCGACGGCCGCCCGGTGTACAGCTGCTTCTTCGACATTCGCAAGTGCTTTCCGAGCATCCAGCATCATCTTTTGCTGCACGAGCTGGCCAAGCGCGGTGTCCGTGGACGTCTGTGGCTCTTCCTAAAGGCATGGCTGTCACAAGCCTGCATGGCTGTGGAGGTGATGGGTATGCGCTCGCCCATCTTTCGCACGTCGATCGGACTGGCTGAGGGGACGCTGTGGTGCCCGCTGCTGTCACTAGTGATGTTGGATCCGCTGCTGCGCACGATTGATGCGATTCCACGCTTTGTGCCCGGTGCTGGTGTTCGTCTGTGGACTCCGCCTCCCCCGCGCGCCGGAGCTGCGGATGCGCGCTCTGCACTTGCGGGGATGTATCGGCGAGATCGCGACGGTGACGACGCGGCCGCGGATGCGCTGCCACATGTCCTGGGCCAGCAGCCCGTGGCAGTCGACGCGGTGGGAGACGGCGAGCCGCAGCAGCCTGGTCATCATGATGATGGTGATGCCGGGCCACCGCCGGTTGCTGTCTTTGCCGAGCGTGTACGCGCTATCCTCTGTCATTTCAGTGACGATGTGCCGTTGCCAGTGCCGCAGCAGCCAGCTGGTAGTGCGAACGACGGCGGTGCAGTGGTCAGCTGCCGCGCTTACTGTGACGACATTGAGGCCAGCTCAGAGTCGTTTGTTGGTCTCCAGATGCAAGTGTACGCTGCTGGTGTGTTCGCCCACAGGTACTGCTTGCAGTTCAACGTGTCGTCGGCAGAGAAGACCGCGTGGATGCTGACGGCGCCGCGAGCCGTGCCCTCCGCTGCGGCCCTTGCCCGCCTGTCGCAGGCACACCGTGCCTCGTGGCGTGAGCTCGGTAGCCTGTTTGATGCAGTGCTCGACGCAAGTGCTGCCGCACATCCAGGAGCTGACTCTGATGTAGCTGCGACCGTCGTCGAGTGGCGTCCAAAGCCAGCAACGCTTGTGGAGCTGTCGTTGCCGTCGTGGAGCGGCGCCGACGTGACGGCATCGCTGCAGCCTGCGATCGCCACGTGGCGACCTGTACCACACACGAGGCGTTATCGGTACCTCGGCGTCACAGTGGATGACTCGGGACCATCGTACCTTGGCTCTCGTGTGCACCGTGCCGCCGCAGTGGCCGTGTTCAGGACCAAGTCGCAGCAAATCGCGCAGTCGCCGACGAAGCACTACCCGCCTTGGTTCGTCTCAACGGTGTACAACACTCACGTGCGTCAACCAACGCTGTACGGTGCTGCGGCGTGGATGTGCGACGGTGTGCCAGCATCGCTTGGGTACGCGGAGGAAGCGGTGCTACGCCAGCTGGCTCGCGTGCCGTCGGGTGTAACGCTCTCTGCGCCGCTGCTACGCTCTGCATGTGGCATCAAGTCACTCGCGTACGGAGTGCATGTGCAGCTTGTTGGACACCTCCTCAGCTTGCTGAAGCAACCTGTCACCAACGACGCTCGGCGCGTGCTAACGGCGGAGGTGCGCCAGTGGCAACATCACCGCGGACTCGTGGACACGCACGACGCCAATGTTCGCCGATGGAGAGCGCTTGGCAGCGTTGGACAGCCGCCACAGCCTCTCACATCACCGATGCAGTGTGCACAGATGGCGTCGGTGTGGTGGAGTCACGTGTACGCGCTGTTGCAGCGCGTGACGGCGGCGTTGCAGTGGATGGTGTCTGAGCGCCGACCGCCCTCGCTGCACGCACCCGCCTACGATGTGCGTGGCATCGCCGAGTGGCACTCTGTTGTCGAGGCACTGGCGTCTGGTAGTGTGCCTCTACGCATCGTCGGACAGCCTGAGGCGAGCATGGTGGTGAAGCTACTGAGCGGCGACCAGGCGGCCGTCACAGCGTCGAACCTCGTGTTGCGGCTTGCGTCCGGGTATAAGGCTGCTCTGTATGCGTTGGAGGTGCACGACCGTGTTGCTGCAGTGCTCAAGAGCACTGCGATTTCGGATGTGCGACGATGGGTGTGGCATCCTGCCACCACGCCGCTTCATCGGTGCAACAACGGCGAGGCGGTCGCACTGCGCACACGCTGCCGAATGGGCCTGGCAGCTGCGATTGGCATCAACTGGTACGAGAAGCTCATGGACGATGACCGCAAGTCGTGTGTTCTGTGCGGACTGCGTGACAGCGACGTCGTACAGCCTTCCGCAGCTGCGCGGCAGGACGACGAGGTGACCCGTTCGGCGGCGCCGCAGCGTGCGTTCTGTGTAACTCATGTGTTTGGTGAGTGTGCGCGGTTGGAGGACGCGCGTCAGCAGTGCTGGGAGACGCTTCGACGCATGGCAGTGGAAGCAGGTGTCCACAGCAAGGCACACATCGACGTCGCCGACCGCACGCTGTGGCTGGACTTCATCATGGGGGCACCGGTGCCTGCACGTTTCATGGCTGTCGGTACGCACACGTGGATGCGCTGGTACACCAACGTGTCGGCAGACAAGGTTGGCACGGCACCGAAGCTGCACCCTGCGTACTTCAAGCTGATGACGGCGGCGGCGCCGTTCCTGAAGCTCGTCGTCCAGAGGGTGCATGCAGCTATTGTAGCGCGCCGAGGGGCACCGCCGGGTGTGCAGTACCCACCGCTGCCACGCCCGCTGTCGGTACGAAGACCGCTGCCGGTGGGTGTGCAGCCTGGGGCACTACTAGTACCTGACCCAGCTGTGCAGGTACTGCCGGTGCCAATGGCAGTACCAGTGCAAGTGGCGCATCACGCCGCCGCGGCACTCGCAGCTCCTGCATTGCCACTACCAGTGGCGCCGCAGGGGCTGTTGGTGCAGTGAGTGGTGTGATCGCCATGTTGAGAAGGCCATCATCACCTCCCGGAACCGGACCTGGACGTCAGCTGCCGTCAGACCTGGAGCCTCAGCTAGAGTGCCGCGCACCGCTCGGCCCTCAGGGTGTCGCCCGGGAAGACCGGCAGCTTCTGTTCAGCTTACTTCTGCATTTGCGTTCGCTGTGTCTGTGTGTACTACTACCTTTGCAGTAGTGACTTTGAAGCGGCGGCGTGACGCCGTCGTCGTTCGCAGGTCGAAGCACCAACACAGCATTATCTGCGTTGCTGGCCCAGAGGGAGAAGCAATATACACTCGATCCATAACCCTAACCCTGGCTCACCGCGCGCGCCGTGTAGACGCAGCTCTCGTTTTCATCACGGCTGCCGTGATGATATCGTCACGTGGCCGCCACACTCGAGCCACAGCAGCCTGTGTCGCTCCCATGCGTGTTGTCGCTTACGTATCATGTGCGCAACCGCCGCTCGCATTCAGCGCATGACGCTTGTACACACTGCACAGCATGGTTCCAGCAGTGCATTGACGTGGTCGGCATGTGCGGTAAAGAAGAATCGCGTGGTGCTGTTCTTCGGCCCTCGCGAAAATCACAAGTCCATGGGAACCTGCAGGGTCGTGGTGCGCATCCGCCGCTCGCATTCAGCACGCGACGCTTGCACACAATATACAGCATGGTTCCAGCAGTGCATTGACGCGGTCGGCATGTGTGGTGCACAAGAATCGCGTGGTGCTGTTTTTCGGCCCTTGCGAAAATTACAAGTCCCTGGGAACCTACAGGGTCGTGGTGCGCAACCGCCGCTCGCATTCAGCGCATGACGCTTGTACACACTGCACAGCATGGTTCCAGCAGTGCATTGACGCGGTCGGCATGTGCGGTAAAGAAGAATCGCGTGGTGCTGTTCTTCGGCCCTCGCGAAAATCACAAGTCCATGGGA
>JBKDUV010000038.1:0-3285 GCA_046339335.1 Planctomycetia bacterium
CGTCACGCTCTCCGTGACACCCTCGCGGCAGCTCCGCTTCGCACCGTTGCCCTAGCGATGCGGCTCGCTCGCAGGGTCACCGGGCTTCTTGAACAGAGGATTTGAGGTTCGGCTTCGCGAACTCAAATCCTTAGAAGGTTATGGGTTTGGTTGAATCAGGAGAAGCCAAATGCGATGGACGATGAAAAACAGGCCCGCCGAAGGCAACGTCGTAGGCCAGTGGTTCGCCTTGTGGCCGTTCACGGTCGGGGGCGAGACGCGGTGGCTGGAGTGGGTGGCCGTTGAGTTCCGCACGGTCATCACCTACGGCGACGGCGGGAAGGCGGGGCGGATTCACAAGCACGCGGTGCGGTTCATTTCATAGCCATAACATTCGCGATCAGCGGTTCGCGACCATACGCGAACCACCCCGACCGATTTTATCGCGAGTCCGCTGCATTGCGTTGTTCGGCAAGCCCAACCACAAGAGGCTCACCCCGGCAGAATTGCGACTCGCGTGACTTGCGGATTGAACGCACTTTATTGATGGCCTCACAGACCTGCGGAACACACATCGGAAGCGATGCGATTACCAGACCGCAAGCCAGAAAAGGGAACAACAAAACGACCAACGCGCCCGAAGTCAGCAGGCCAGACCTTGCTGCCAAGAATGCGAACCCCGCGCCGCCGACGACGATCCCATACATGAACGCTGACATCAACGCCCACAGATTCCACCCTCGGACGCTTGGCGTAGTCATGATGTCCACATTATCGATTTGCCGAACGTTCGCGATCAGCGGCTCGCGACCTTGGACTTTCCATGGGAACCAATTTTATCGCGAGTCCGCTGCATCGCTTAGTTAGCCCCTAAAGATGGCATTTCTGGGTCGCCGGACGATCCGTCAGGGGCATTGGCAATTGGGGGACGTTTTAGGGACTTTGATCGACTGGCCTTCCTGGCAGTCCGGTAGCCGATGTCGGTAGCCACCATTATGGGAAAATAACTGAGTAGCAAGGCGAATAGCGCGCCAAGCAAAAGGTCGCCTTGCGTGCGAAACATCCCGCGCATACTGAACAGACCGATCGCCGTGACGACATTCCACACCAGTGCGAAGAGACAAGCCTTGCCGACTGCTGTTAAGGGCGCTTGCACGATGAAGCATCCGATCCGTTTGCTACCGCCGCCCGCGAGCCTGGGCTAACGACCGCGATCAGCGGCTCGCGACCTTTGGCTTTCCATCAAGACGGATTCTATTGCGAGTCCGCTGCATTGCTTGGTTCGGAGCGCACGACTGGGTTTAGGCCTCCGCACATCCAGAGCCCGAGCGCACTGATCGCGAATACGAGGCCGCCGCGCAGGACGCAGGAGATCCACATGTCGGCTCTGGTATCCCGAGGGAGGCTAATCGCAGTCTCACCGAGATTTTCGTGCCCCAAAGCCCATAGCTGAATCTGGCTCGCAAAAGGGAGCACGAACAGGCTTATTGCCGCAAAGCCGAGGCCAAGCACCGATGCCGTGAATAAAGCAACGCGTATCGCCGGTCTTGAGTGTGATGGTGTCATGTCTGAATGATCCTCCGAACGCTAAAGCTGATCAGCGGCGGACAATAGACTCAGCTACACCGCAAGACGTAAGCCGCCGTCTGATCCAGCGCCTGGTTCTGCCCGCTACGCCGTCCGCCGAGCGTGGAGCAACTCGCCCGCTGCGATTGGGCGTACATCATCTGCGTTGACGGTGATCAGGGCTACAGTGTGCCCGCTGCCATCCACAAACTCGACTTCGTAGGCTCGCCCGCCTTCGTAGATATGCACGATTGTTCCAACATCACCACGATTAAGCCTTTCGTGGGGCGGTTCACAATCGAGCACGACGAGAGAATGTTCGGCAATCATGACTCTTCATCCGGGTACGCGGTTACGAGTCGAGGAGGACGACCAGCCTCGACTATCCACACAGCCAATACGCCTGCAGCGCGATGCGGTTTACGGCCGATTTGACCCTTCACGACGTATTTTACGCCGTACGGCGTCCGAACGGTAGCGACCTGGTCGCATGTGGCGGCAAGGGCCAATAGATCGCTTGCCAGGTCCTCCCAACGATCACGGGCGTAGCCGAGCGACTGGAACCATGCCGCCTTGGAGCCGCCGTTGGGATGCTCGGGATTGAGCAAATAGTCGCGAACCTTTTCGGTTGCGGCGGTCGCCTCGCTTGCGTTCGGAATCGGCATGGGGTTTCAGATAGCAGAACATCCGCAATCAGCGGCTCGCAGCCAACCAGCCCAGCTACACCGCTGGACGCTAACGCGAGTCGGCTCCAATGCTTGGTTAGCCGCTTCGTGGCTGGGCCGGAAGGCCAAGCAGCGTTATGACGCGACTTTCCACGAGACCCAATAGCTCGTCCGAAAGATCGCCAAGCTTTCGCATTAGTTTAACAGTTGGATACGTTCCGATGCCCTGCACATCAAACGCGCCATTTTTCAACCACCCAACATTCGTCGGAATCTCAAACCGCGTTCCCCGCACGCTTGTTGTATGGGGAATGACCGTTGTCAATGCCCGTTCATCGTCGAGCACAGGACCGCTGAGAACCAGAGCCGGACGCACCTTCGCGGCGTAGCCCATATCTACGAGCCAGACCTCACCCTTTTTCGGCTTCGCCATGGCCGGCCTCCTCGGCGTCATACATGGCGAAGACTGACTCACCGGCCGCCGTCAGTTCCTCATCTGAGAGCGGGCCGGCGTTCGCCTCAGAGATTCGGGCCAACTCGAGAAGCACTGCGTGCTGCTCGCCACGCGACAAGGCGGAAAATGTGTGGATCAGTTCGACGGCGACGTCGCTCATGGATTAGTCCTCGTGAACATCGTTATACCTCACACCGTGACGGCACACACTCTGGCTCCGCTTTCACGCGGCTAACGTTTGAGCTCAGGCCGCGGCCCGTCAGGGCCGTCGCGCCTGCAGCGAATTGTTAGCCGGCAGCGCACTCATAGCACCATGTCTGCCGGGAACTGAATGAATGCCTCGTACATCTCGTCCGTGAGCTCGGTGGAGTTTGAGTCAAAGTCACGGCCATTCCATGCGCTGTTGATGTGCCAGTAGATGTGCTGCATATCTACGACGTAATTTCCGTAGTCGTACTCCGGATCTGACGCCATTTCTTCCATCAACTGCTCGATGGCCTGCTTTGCCTCGGCAAGATTGAAGAGAGCATATTCCTTTTTCATGGCACTCATTTCCTATGCCGGCTAACGCTGAAGCTGATCAGCGGCGGACCATGGACTCTGCGTCACCACTGGATTCGA
>JBKDUV010000039.1:0-5555 GCA_046339335.1 Planctomycetia bacterium
GCTCCACTTCGCCTGTGCCTACATCTGCTACTCAGCAGCCGCGGTTCTGGGATAGGCTCTTACGGTCGCCGGGCAACAGCCCGTCGACCTCGGTAGCAACGACGCCCCAGCTCAGCCGCGCTGAACCGCCGCCGTCAGATCGAGAATCGCCTTCTTGCCGTCGGCGAAGTACATGAGGGTGTTGTCGGCCGCGAACAGCGGGTTGGGAATGCCGGCGAAACCGGGCGACAGCGACCGCTTCACCACCACCACCGTCCGTGCCTTGTCGACGTCGAGGATCGGCATCCCCGCGATCGGGCTCTTCGGGTCGGTCCGCGCCGCCGGGTTCACCACGTCGTTGGCCCCCAGCACGATCGCCACGTCGGTCTCCGGGAACGTCGGATTGATGTCGTCCATCTCACGGAGCTTTTCATAGGGAATGTCGGCCTCGGCGAGGAGCACGTTCATGTGGCCCGGCATCCGCCCGGCCACCGGATGGATCGCGTACTCGACCGTCGTGCCCCGCTTCTCCAGGGCGTTCGCCAACTCGCGGACCGCGTGCTGGGCCTGGGCCACCGCCAGGCCGTAGCCGGGCACGATCACCACCCGGCTCGCCCCCTCGAGGAGCATGGCGATCTCCTCGGCGCTGACGCTCTTCACCTTGCCGGCGTAGACGTCGTCGGCGTTCGCCGCGGCCGTCGTGCCCAGGCCGCCGAAGAGCACGCCGACGAGCGACCGGTTCATCGCCTGGCACATGATCGCCGTGAGGATCAGTCCCGAGGCGCCGACCAGCGACCCGGCGATCACCAGCACCGAGTTGTCGATGACGAATCCCGCCGCCGCGGCGGCGAGCCCCGAATAACTGTTGAGCAGGCAGATCACCACCGGCATGTCGGCCCCGCCGATCGGCATCGTCAGCGTGCAGCCGAGGAGGCTGCCGACGACAACCAGCAGCCAGTAGAGGAGGATCGAGTTCGGATAGACGCAGACCCCGACGACGAGCAGGAGCGTGGCGATCGCCAGGCCGAGGTTGATCCAGTGCCGGTTCGGGTCGGTCCAGGCCTTCTTGAACTGCGGCAGCTCCTCGAGCTTGCCGAAGGCCACGAGGCTGCCCCAGAACGTGACGGCGCCGATCAGGCCGGTCAGTGCCGTGGCGATGGCGAACTGCGTCCAGGCGGCGAGCGGGGTGGCGGCGGCCTTGGCGGCGGCGCCGGCGTTCCAGAGTTCGGCCCCGGCCACGAGCGTCGAGGCGGCGCCGCCGAATCCGTTGAGGAGGGCCACCATCTGCGGCATGCCCGTCATCGGGTACTTGACGGCCATCTGCGTGCCGATCACCGCCCCGATCGCGGCCGCGATCCCGACCATCACCAGGCCCCCCGGGCCGGCGGCCGTGAGCCGATCGACGACCGGCTTCTCGCAGCATGCGGCAAAAAGCGCGATCGCCATCCCGGCGGCGCCGAGGTAGTTGCCGCGGACGGCCGTCCGCGGGCCGGTCATCAACTTGAAGGCCACGATGAACAGCATCGAGGCGGCGAGGTAGGCGAGATTGATCCAGGCTTGGGTCGTCATGACGGCCTACTTCTTCTTGGGATTGAACATGGCGAGCATCCGGTGGGTGACCACGAACCCGCCGGCCACGTTGATCATGGCGAGGATCACCGCCACGAGGCCGAGCGTCGTCCCGAACCCCGTCGCCATGGCCCCGGCGACGACGATCGCCCCGACGGCCGTGATCCCGGAGATCGCGTTGGAGCCGCTCGTCAGCGGCGTGTGCAGCCGCTGCGGCACCTTCATGATCACTTCGAAGCCGACCCACATCGCCAGCAGGAAGACGGTGAGCAGACGGATGAACTTCGCGGCGGGGTCCTCGGCCGCGGCGACGGGCGTCGCGGCGTCGGCGAACAGGATCGCGATCTGGGCGAGCGGCATGGCGTGGGTTCCGGGGCTCGGGACTTCGTTTGCGGCGTGAGACTTCGGGGCGTAGTGGGCGTGCGGCGGCGTCAGCCGGCCGCCGGCGCGGTGGCCTCGAGCGGCGGCAGGCCGGCCCGCTCTCGGACCTTGGGATGCACGAGCTGGCCGCCGCGGGCGACGAGCGTGTCGCGGCAGATCTCGTCGTCGGCGGAGACGTTCGGCAGACCGCTCTTGACGAGGTGGGCGAGGACCGTGGCCACGTTGCGGGCGTAAAGCTGACTGGTGTGTGCGGGCACCTCGGCCGGCAGGTTCGTCGGCCCGAGGATCGTGACGCCGTCGATGACCACCGTCTCGTCCGGCCGCGAGCCCTCGCAGTTGCCGCCCCGCTCGGCGGCCATGTCGACGATCACGCTGCCGGGCTTCATCCGCGCCACCATCTCGCGGGTCACGAGGACCGGCGCCTTTTGGCCGGGAATGAGCGCGGTGCAGATGACGGCGTCGCTCTCGGCCACCACCTTGCCGAGCAGTTCCCGTTGCTTCGCGTAAAACTCCTCCCCCATCGCCTTGGCGTAGCCGCCGGCGGTCTCGCTCGAACCGGTCTCCAGGGGAAGTTCGACGAACTTGGCGCCGAGGCTCTGCACCTGCTCATTGACGGCGGGGCGGAAGTCGTAGGCGCTGACCTGCGCGCCGAGCCGTTTGGCGGTGGCGATCGCCTGCAGGCCGGCGACGCCGGCGCCGAGCACGAGCACCTTGGCGGGCGTGAGCGTGCCGGCGGCGGTGGTCATCATCGGCAGGATGCGGGGCAGGCTCGTGGCGGCGAGGAGCACGGCCCGGTAGCCGGCGATGTTTGCCTGGCTGGAGAGGACGTCCATGCTCTGGGCCCGCGTGATCCGGGGCACGAGTTCGAGCGAAAACAGCGTGGCACCACGTTCGGCCGCCTCACGGCAGGCGTCGGCCGACGAGAGGGGGTCGCAGAGCCCGATGAGGACCACGCCCGCACGCAGCCGGTCGCGGTCCGCGCACCAGCCGGCACCGCAGGCGCCGCAGGTCCGCACGCAGAGCACGCAGTCGGCGGCGAACGCCTCGTCACGAGACACGATCCGCGCTCCGGCGGCCCGATAGTCGTCGTCGGCGAAGCCGGCCGCCGAGCCGGCCGACGCTTCGACGAGGATCTCCAGGCCGGACTTGACCAGCGCCGGGATCGCGGCGGGCACCAGCGCCACGCGGCGCTCCCCGGGAAACGTTTCTCTGACGACGGCTACCTTCATCGGGAACGACCGGGGGCTGGTTGGGAGAATGGGCTCCGCGGCTCGGTGCGGAATCGACCGCAAGTCTCCTGTGCGGACGGGGATCACGCAACCGGCGTCGCCGGCGGAAACGAGGGCCGGTCACGCCTCGGGAGAGTCACGGTTCCGCGGCCCGATCACTGCCGCTTGTCTGGCCGGGCCGGCAGTGCTAATCTTCGGGGCTTCCGGTGGCGGGGCTTCACGCCCTCGGATCCGTGCCGGCCCGCCCGGGCACGCTTCCGCCCGCCGAGCATCCGACATGTCGTCCCTCGCGATTTTGCGTCCGTCGAAAGCCCCGAAAGTCTCAGAGCACAGGCAGCGTGACACGATGAAGACCTACATGGCCAAGCCGGGCGAAGTGGAACAGCGCTGGTGGGTCGTGGACGCCAGTGACCGGATCGTCGGCCGGCTGGCGAGCGACCTTGCCATGGTGCTGATGGGCAAGCATCGCCCGACCTACACCCCGCACGTCGACACCGGCGACTACGTCGTGGTGATCAATGCCGACAAGGTGCAGTTCACGGGCAAAAAGTGGCAGCAAAAAACCTATCGCTGGTACACCGGCTACCAAGGACTGCGGTCGGAAACGGCCGAGCATCGCCGCGACCGGCGTCCGGAGTTGATCGTCGAGGAAGCGGTCCGCCGGATGCTTCCCAAGACGCGGCTCGGACGGCAGATGCTCGACAAACTCAAGGTCTACTCCGGTGCGGATCATCCCCATCAGGCCCAGCAGCCCGAGCCGCTCGTGATGGGCGAGAAATGACGTTCGCGACCCGGGCGGCAGTTTCGGGAAATCTTCCACATTTCGTTCACGAGAGCGCAGAGAGAAACGAGGGGCATCGTCATGGCTGTTGAACAAGGCGTCCGATCGGCCCGGACCGGCGATCACATCACGGCAACGGGGCGGCGGAAGACGGCCGTGGCCCGCGTGCGGCTGCGGACGGGAACCGGCGGGATTACGGTCAACGGTCGTGATCTCGACGCCTATTTCCCCGCCATCAAGGACCGCGTGCTCGTCGCCGGCGTCCTCGAGCAGGTCGGCAAGCAGGGAGCAGTCAACGTCGACATCACCGTCGATGGCGGTGGACCGACCGGTCAGGCCGGTGCCTGCCGGCTGGGCATCGCCCGTGCACTCAAGGCCCTCGAGTCCGAACTCGCCGAACCTCTCCGCCAGGGTGGGCTGCTCACCCGCGATGGCCGGATGAAGGAACGGAAGAAGTACGGCCTGCGGGGCGCCCGCCGCGGCACGCAGTTCAGCAAGCGGTAACGCCCCCGGGACGCTTCATTCACGGATTTCCGGGTACGACGGGTGTCCCGGCCGTGTCCCAAGGGGCGACGATGACGCCCCTGCCCGCACGACCCCTACGACCGCCTTGGTCGGCGTTTTCCCTCCGGCCGTCCGTTGTTCGTGCGCTCTGGACGATGCTAGGCTAATCGGGGTGCGGGTTGCCGACCCGGTTCCTGCACCCCCTCCCGGAGACTCCTGTCATGTCGCGACCTGCCTGGCTTTGGATCACATCCATCGTGTCGTTCCTTCCGGCGTCGTTTGTCGTCCAGACGGCGTCGGCCGCCGAGCCGGCGAAGACCGGTCGCAAGGCTGCCGCGGCGGCCGAGGTCCGGGAACTGCTCGAGGCCGAGGCCGACGGTCTCGTCGAGGTGAAACTCGTGCAGAATGATGCGCGTTCGGCGCAGATCGTCGTCGCGAACAAGGGTGACAAGCCGCTGACCTTGAAGATGCCCGCGACGTTTGCCGGGGTGCCAGTGCTCGCGCAGTTTGGCGGTCCCAACCAGGGGGGCATTCAGCCCGGTGGCAACATGGCGGGTTTCGGTGCCGCGAATGCGCCACAGGTGACGGGCGGAGGCGTGAACCAGGCCGGGATGGGGATCGGCGCGGGACCGGGAAACGGCGCCGGGCCGTTCTGCTGGGTCGCCCGCGAGGTGTACGGGGCACACGACCCGCGCTGGGTGCGGTTCCGCGGTTGGATGCGGTTTCAGTCGCCGGCGTGGCTGCTCGATGCGTATGTCGCCCATGGCGAGGATGTCGCCTCGTGGCTCCATGACAAGCCGGTCGCCAAGTGGTCGCTGCGGCAGGTGATGGACGTCGCCATCGCGGACTTCGACGCGGAGGAACAGGGATCCGGCGGGCAGTTGCGAATCGCCGACGTCGCCGCCGGGCTCACGGTCATGCCCGGGAAGATGCGATCCGTCCGCGTGCCGACGGTCTGCCTGCAGCACGGCAGGCCTGAGCCCTCGCAGCGAATGACTTACAAACTCGTGTCCCTCGAATCTCATTCCAAGGATCCGAAGCTGGCCGTCGTGCTCGAGGCCCTCGCCCGCGTCGAAATCTCGCAAACAGTCGCCCAGTCGGCGGCCTGGCAC
>JBKDUV010000040.1:0-2617 GCA_046339335.1 Planctomycetia bacterium
GTCGCCGGGCTGTGGAAGCAAGCGCAGGCATGGATGCCGAAGCGCAGCGGACATGCAGTGAACGGAGGGCCGGAGGCCCGCAGAGAACGGCCGGTGACGTGGGAGGGGACGCCCCCGACCCACGGAAAAGCCCGATGGACCACGAGAAGCCACTCAACGATCCGGCGATCGCCGAGATCTGGTGCTACACCCCACGGTACGGATACCGCGTTGGCGAGACAATCGACTTCCACGTCCACTCGACGCGCACGGTGTTCGAGATCGAGATCTATCGGGAAGGGCCCACGCCGGAGGTGGTCTACCAGCGGGGCGGTATTGCCGCGACGGCGGCGCCCACGCCTGCGAATCCCCACGTGGTCGGCTGCGGCTGGCCCGTGGCGTTGCAGGTGACGGTCCCGAGTGAGTGGCGATCGGGCTTCTACGTGGTGATGGTCCGCGTCCGTGACGAAGACGGCGGCATCTTCGAGCGGGAGCATTTCTTCGTCGTCAAGCCGGCGACGCCAGCGCGAGCGACCAGCATCGCCTTCGTGGTCTCGACCGCGACGATGAACGCCTACAACGACTGGGGTGGCGGAAACAGCTATCACGGCGAAGGAGGCACCCCACGGTTCAAGAAGGCGTTTCCGCGCACCTCCCTGCTCCGGCCCTGGTCACGCGGCCTGATCAAGCTGCCCGGTGGTGCACCGCGCGCCGTCTCCACCGCCGAACTTGCTCCCTTCGCGGTGCCCAGCCTGCCCGCCCACGCCTACGCCCACCATTACGGATTCGCCCGCGACTACGGCGATGCCAGCTGGGTCCTCTACGGCAAGCTCTTCATCGAATGGGCGGAGGCCGCGGGCTACACACTCGACTACTACACCCTGCACGATCTCCACGACGATCCCCATGCGCTCGAGCCCTATCGGCTCTCGATCGTGGTCGGACACGACGAGTATTCGAGCTGGCCGATGCGGCAGGCGATCGAGCACCAACTCGCGGTAGGGGGCAATCATGCCCGCTTTGCGGGCAACAACATCTGGCAGGTGCGCTACGAGGACGGCGGCACCACCTTCGTCAACCATAAGGATGAGACCACAGACCCTCTCCTCGGCACGGACCAGGAACGCTTCGTGAGCAACGCGTGGGACCTCCCCTGCGTCGGCTGGCCGCTCGCGCACACCTTCGGCCTCACCGGCTCCAACGTCATCCACGCGATGTACGGAGGGGCCGCGCCCCGGTCCAGCGGCGGATTCACGATCTACCGCCCGTGGCACTGGAGCCTCGAGGGGAGCGACCTGTACTTCGGCGACCTGATCGGCGGTCGGCCCGATTGCATCGCCGCGTACGAGATCGACGGCTGCGACTTCACCATGCGGGACGGCCTTCCCTATCCGACGGGTAAGGACGGAGCCCCGGCAAACCTCACGATCATCGCCATGGCCCCTGCGGTGCAGCACGAAGAGGATCACTTCAACGGCACCACCGCCACGACGATGAACTCCGTCGCCAACCCATCCATCAAGGGTGACGGAATGGGGCTGCCGCATTTGGAGGAGCATGAGGGAGCGCGGCACCCGAAATACGGAGCGGGCATGATCGCCAGCTACGACCGCGGTGTAGCGCCGGGCGATGGCACGATGTTCGTCGCCGGAGCCACCGACTGGGTGGTGGGCCTCCAGCGGCGGAACTGGTTCGTCGAGAAGATCACGCGTAACGTGCTCGACCGTCTCTCGGACTCCCGACCGCAGGCACCGGCGCCCCGTCGCGGTTAAGAAGCTTGCTCAGGGCTCCCTGCGACGGCCAGCAACTCGAATCTCGGCACCTTCCCCAAGGCACACGGCCGAGGTCACTTGCATGCGACCAAGGGGTGACCCGTACCGAGGGACGCCCTTTGCGCTCGAACGGCTCAGGATTTAGGAAGGGGGGCAGGACGGGGCCGGTGTTTCGCCTCGAAGGTCGGCAGGGACGGTACCGCGACTGGGAGGCGTCGAAGATCGTCTCGAAGGTCGGCAAGGCGGCGGGCGTGTGCGCTTGGCTTGGGAATACGCCGAAAGTGGCGGAAAAGCACTATCTCCAAGTCACCGACGAAGACTTTCAGCGGGCGTTGTTGAGATGTGTTCCCGAGCAGCGCGCTGGATAGTGTCGGCTTACCTGACCATTAAAGAGCCACCCGACCGAGTTCCGAGAAGGCCGGTCGGGTGGTTTTGTTTTTGCTGCTGGTCGCCGCGCCTACCCGAGAGCGTTCTTTATCGCCTCGTCGTCCATGCCGTTGATGGTGATCACCTTGGATGCTGACGAGTGACCGCTCACGACGCTGACGGCATCAGTGGGTAGCCCGCGCCTTTCGGCGAGAAGTGATACCACCGCCTCATTGGTTCGCCCCTTCTCTGGCGGTGCCATCACCTTGATCTTCAAGGCTTCTCCAAGCCAGCCCACGATCCTGTCCCGTGACGACCCAGGCACCACCTTCACCTTAAGGCGGACAGACGGTTCGGGAGCAGGGCAATCGCATCTTAATCGCCCTGTTTTCCAGTGAGAATGCCTTCCAAGACGTCGTTACACCATCCTGCCTGGAGCCGCTTGCCTCGAATGGAGCACTTTTTCACTGAAGTGTCCCGTTTGAGAATCGAGAGCGCCA
>JBKDUV010000041.1:0-4811 GCA_046339335.1 Planctomycetia bacterium
TTGCCGGTTGGCCCAGACGACCAGACCGGCCGCGTCAAGCAGGGCGACACCATCCGGCAGATGGTCGACGATGTCGCGATCCCGGTTCCGGGCCGCGGCACCGCCACCCGCATCATTCGAGGTTTCCGCCACCCGCCATCCTCCCGGGACGCGCGACTCCGACCGCTGGAAGTATAAATTCCGCTGTCGCTGCCGCCAAATCAACGGCGGCGTTGTCGGCGCGGTCCGCCTTCCTATACTCCCCAGGGCCGCGGACGGCTGCCGTCGCCGCGTCGCCGGGTGATCATCGAACCGTGAGGCCGAGCGTGAGCGAATCGTCGCCGTCGTTCCTGTCCAGGAACCAGTTCCTGATCTATCGGCTGTTCTCGCTCTCGGGTCTCGTCCCTGTCGGCGCCTTCCTGATCGTGCACCTGCTCACCAACGCCTCGGTGCTCGGCGGTGCCGGGGCATTCCAGGCGCGGGTCGACATGATCCAGTCGCTCGGTCCGCTCCTCGTGCCGATCGAGTGGGCGTTCATCTTCCTGCCGATGCTGTTTCACGCCACGGTCGGATTCATCATCATCTCGACCGGCCTGCCGAACGTCGGCTCGTATGCCTACATGGGCAACGTCCGCTACACGCTCCAGCGGGCGACCGGGATGATCGCCTTCGTGTTCATTCTCGGCCACATCTGGCAGCTTCACTGGATGGGGGCGCCGCTCGGCGGAGGCAAGTTCGACCCCCACCACGCCACCAGTTCGACGGCCGCCGCCCTTGCCTCGCCACTGGCCACCATCCTGTACGCGATCGGCGTCTTGTCCACGGTCTTCCACTTTGCCAACGGCCTCTGGACCCTGGGGATCACCTGGGGCCTGTGGACCAGCCCCGCGGCCATGCGGCGGGCGAATGCGGTGAGTGCCGTCATCGGGGTCGGCTTGGCCGTGGCCGGCCTGAGTGCCATCGGTCAGATGCGCGGCATCGGCGGCAATCCGTCGCGTCTGGAACAGGCGCGACGGATCGAGCAGAACATGAACGAGGATCGCGAGCGGAGGGAGCGGTTGCTGGAGGGCGTTCCGGCGGATGAACCGCAGATTCCCCGTCCGGCCGACCCGCCCCCGGCCGTGCGGGCCGACGGCCCGTCCCCGATCCGCCCCGCAGCACGCGCACACACGAGGTGAGAGATGGCACAACCGAGGGTACTCGTCGTCGGCGGTGGACTTGCCGGACTGGCGGCCACCATGCGGCTGGCGGAACTGGGCGTGGGCGTGGATCTGGTGAGCCTGGTACCCGTGAAGCGGTCGCACAGCGTCTGTGCCCAGGGGGGGATCAACAGCGTAAACGCCCTCACCCGGCAGCAGGGTGACAACGAATGGAAGCACTTCGACGACACGGTGTACGGGGGAGACTTCCTCCAGCACCAGCCGCCGGTGAAGGAGATGGCGGATTGGGGCCCGCGGATCGTCGACCTGATGGACCGGCTCGGCGTCCCCTTCAACCGCACGCCCGAGGGGTTTCGTGACCAACGCCGGTTCGGCGGCACGCTCTACAAGCGAACGGCGTTCGCCGGCGCGACCACCGGCCAGCAACTGCTCTATGCCCTCGACGAGCAGGTGCGGCGACGCGAGGTGGAGGGTCTCGTCAAGAAGTGGGAGTTCTGGGATTTTCTCGGCCCGGTGCTCGACGATTCCGGCCGCTGTCGCGGTGCCGTCTGTCAGGATCTGGTGACGATGCAGTTCCGGGCCTTTCCGGCCGCGGCCGTGGTGCTCGCGACCGGCGGCAACGGACTGATCTACGGCCGTTCGACGATGTCGATGGTCTGCACGGGCAGCGCCGTGAGCCGCGCCTACCGGGCCGGAGCCTGGTACGGCAACGGCGAGTTCATCCAGGTCCATCCGACCGCCATCCCGGGCGCCGACAAGCTCCGGCTGATGAGCGAGAGCGCCCGCGGCGAAGGGGGCCGCGTCTGGGTACCGAGGACGCCGCAGGACCCGCGGGACCCGCGGGAGATCCCCGAGACCGACCGGTACTACTTCCTGGAGGATCGGTATCCCAAGTACGGCAACCTCGTCCCGCGGGACATTGCCACCCGGGAGATCTTCGACATCTGCACCACCGACGGACTGTCGGTGGAGAAGGACAAACTCTGCGTCTACCTCGATCTCACCCACATCCCGCGGGAGACGCTCGACCGCAAGCTCGGCGGCATTCTGGAGATCTACGAGAAGTTCCAGGGGGTCGATCCGCGGTCGATGCCGATGAAGATCTTCCCCGCGGTCCACTATTCGATGGGCGGGCTGTGGGTCGACTACGAGCGGAGCGGTTCGGGGGGCATGGTGGAGGGAGCCGCCAGGAACCAGCAAACGAGCATTCCCGGCCTGTATGCCATCGGGGAATGCGACTATCAGTACCACGGTGCCAACCGGCTGGGCGCCAACTCGCTTCTCTCCTGCATCTTCAGCGGATTGTTCGTGGCACCGACGCTGGCCGGGGCCTGCCAGGGGGCCAAGGGAGGCGACTCCGAGCAGCGGCTCTTCGACGCGGCCTTGCGTCGGGAGCAGGACCGGCACCACGCCCTGCTCTCACGTCCGGCCGGGGACGAGAACCCCTACGACATCCACCAGGAACTCGGCAGCCTGATGACCAGGGTGGCGACGGTCGTGCGCCGCAACGACCAGCTCGCGGCCGCATACGACGAGGTCTCGCGGCTCGAGGAGCGCTGGCGGCGGTGCGGTCTGTCCGACACCGGCAACTGGACGAATCAAAATGTCGTGTTCACGAAAGCCGTCGGTGACATGTTCCCGCTGGCAAAACTCATCCTCAAGGGAGCGCTGCTCCGCGACGAGTGCCGCGGGGCCCACTTCAAGCCGGAGTTCGCCATGCCGGGGCTGGCCGCGACCGATCCGGTCGGCCGGCGGCGGGAGGCGGAACAGTGGTGCGACCGGTTCGAGGCCAACACGCGGAGATGGCTGAAGACGACGATCGCCTCGTGCGAGCCCGACGGCAGCCCGCGGATCTCCTACCAGGACATCGACACGTCGCTGATCCGGCCCCGTCCCCGGCTCTACGGGCTCGTCGGAGCCGAGGCGATCGAGGAGGTGTGGAAGGAGCGTCAGGCAGCGGCTCCGGTGGCCGCAGGCGAACCGGTCGGGGCGGGAGCCTGACGGGCCGGCGACGCGCGAAACCAGCTTCGAGGATGCGAGGAATTGACATGATCAAGGCGACGGATCCGGAAATCGGCGGGCATGGCGGGCACTCCGGCACGGGCGGTCGCGTCGTCCGTGTCCGAGTTCTGCGGCAGGACGTCGGTGGCGGCGAGAGCTACTGGGAACGGTTCGAGGTTCCCTACGAACCGAACATGAACGTGATCAGCGTGCTGCAGAAAATCGCCGCCCTGGCCCGGTCGCAGGACGGCCGCCGCGTGCCGCCGGTCGCCTGGGACTGCTCCTGCCTGGAAGAGGTCTGTGGCTCGTGCACGATGCTCATCAACGGCCGGACGCGGATGGCCTGCTCGGCCCTCGTCGACAAACTGCTCGCCGAGGAGGAGGAAATCGAGCTGCGGCCGATGTCGAAGTTTCCCGTGGTCCGCGACCTGGTCGTCGATCGGCGCCGGCTCTTTCGGTCGCTCGAACGGGTGCAGGCCTGGGTGCCCGTCGACGAATCATACGACCACGGGCCGGGCCCGCGGATCTCGCCGGAGGAGCAGGAGGACGCCGACCCGCTTGCGGAGTGCATCAGCTGCGGCTGTTGCCTTGAAGCCTGTCCGCAGTTCACGAAGATCGAGCTGCGCCGCCGCGATGACGAATCCGCGGACGAGTTCGCCGCGCGAAGTCGGGCCGCGTTTGACAAGGGATTCCTCGGTGCCCACGCGATCAGTCAGGCGATGCTCTTCAACTCCCACCCCACGGGCCGGATGATCGCCGACGAACGGCTCGAAGCCCTGACAGGCGAGGGAGGCATTCAGGTCTGCGGCAACGCCCAGAATTGCGTGGCCGTCTGCCCGAAGCGGATCCCGCTGACGCGGTCGATCGCCCGCGCTGGGCGGGCCGCCACCGTGGGGGCGATCAAGAAACTTTTCGACCGCTGACCGGCGCCCGCAGGCCGCCCCGTCGGGTTCGTGGCTCCGCCCGAGGAGCGGGATTTCGCCGTCGGCCGGCCTCGGCTTGGCAGGGGATTTGCCCGCCGTGATCCGGCGTGGTACGGTTTCCATCTCGGGACGGGGTTTTCCAGCCCCTCCAAACGAGGTTCGCCACCGGTGCAACAGGATGCCCGGGATTCGCCGCGAACCCCTGGTTCTTGAGAGGGCAGAGAGTGTTTGTCGTCAAAGGGGCGCGCCGTCCGGCGGAGTCGGGCACGGCGGCCGGATCGAACGCGCGGGCTGCCGCACAGCAGTCGCGCCACGAGGCCGAGGCCGAGCTCGTAGTGCAGGCGGCGCCCGTGACGTCAGGTCGCTCAGGCCCGCGCGAGCCCCAACAGGCTGCCGTGCGGCCCGCCGACGCGCGGGCCGTCGGGGGCAATCCCGAGGAAGGTTTTCATCATCTCGGCCTCTCGCGGGCGACGCTCGCGGCCGTCGAGCAGGCGGGCTACACGGTGCCCACGCCGGTGCAGGCCGGGCTGATCCCGCGGGCGCTCGCCGGCGTGGACGTGCTCGGTCAGGCTCGGACGGGAACGGGCAAGACGGCGTCGTTCGTGCTGCCGATCCTGGAACGCGTGGCCCAGCCCGGCCGAGCCGGCGGTCCCCGCGCGCTGGTGCTCGTCCCGACCCGCGAACTCGCCGTGCAGGTCAAGGACGAATTCGAGAAACTGGCCCAGGGTTCGGGCATTCACTGCGTCGC
>JBKDUV010000042.1:0-4964 GCA_046339335.1 Planctomycetia bacterium
TTCGAGGCCAATCACCGCTGCAATCAGGAGAACCTGTTCGCGCAGCTCAAGGGCGACGCGCACTCGCTCTCGGCACCCGTCGACACGCTCCTGAGCAACTGGGCCTACATGGTGATCGCATCGCTGGCGTGGAGCCTGAAAGCCTAGATGGCGCTCGCGCTTCCGGAGGGAGGTCATGACGCAGAAGAACGCCGTGCCGAGAAGTACAAGCTGCTGCGGATGGAGTTCACGACGTTCCGTCGGGCGTTCATGGCGGTGCCGGCCCAGATCATCTCGACGGGCAGGCGGATCGTGTTCCGCCTCCTGTCCTGGAACCCCTGGCAGCACGTCTTCTTCCGGCTGATCGATCAGCTGCGCACGCCGTTGCGATGCTGACGACGCATCACGAAGCCGGAGTCCGGATGCTCCGGTCCCCAATCACCCCTGACCGCACGACGTGCAGCCGAGATAGACATGAGACTTCCGACAACCCGAGACACGCAACCGGCCCTCACGGCGCCGGAAGGGAAAAGTCTACGCACGCTCATCATGCCGAAATGGCAGCGCAGGCCGCTTCGCATTCGCTTGTTTTAGGTCTAGGTCTCGTCGTGCGGCCCTGACCGCATGCGTGGTGATCGGCTCGGTTGCTGAAAGTCTCGCCGCAGGCATCGTGTTTCCGGTGTCTGGCACGTCGGCGCTGGGGCAGCCCGTGTCTTTTGCCGCCGCACTGTCGATGACAGGCAACACCCTTACGGTCCAACTCGACAACCCGTCGCCGCGGAACTCCACCGATGCAGCCGATGTGCTGACGAGCTTCTACTTCGACATTCTCAGCGGGACGAGTCGCCCGTCGCTCACCTACGCGAGCGGGAGCGGCTTCCTCTACCTCGTACGCAGTGGCACGACTGACCTGCCGTACTCCTACACGCCGCAGACATTCACCCAGATCAGCGGCAGCGCGAGCAACCTGTGCGCTGTGAACAACGGGGATGACTCGTGGCAATTCCGGACCATGGCTCCAGCCTCGCCACCCAGCCTTCGATTCGGCATCGGCACGGTCGGCAACAGTGCCTTTAGCCTCAACGGGTTCACGCCGCAGATCGTGGGGCAAGGCAACACCATGATCAACTTCGGCATCTACAAGGGGGGCGATATCAACCCCAACGGTGTGCTCGACAACAAGTATTTCGTCATGAACCGTGCCACGTTCACCTTCACGGGTGGCAGCGGTTACTACCCCGAGCATGATGTAGTGGACATCTGACGTTGGTGCATCCGTGAGGGGTTGCCCATGCCCTGAGAGGCGGCGTTGCTGGCAAGTGAAGGCAGGATGCCGAAAACGCAGCCAGCATCGAGTGAATGAAGGCCTGGAGGGCCGGAGTGAACGTCCGACGAGCGGGGCATGGGCAGCCCCAGACCGTCGAAGCGTTCTGTCAACTATTGGATGCTCCCGGTAGTACTCCGAGGCGAACATCGTCGACAAGGTCGTGTTCGGGCTGGGAACGAACCCTGACTCCACGCTCACCGTCTCATTGCCCGAGCCGGGGACATACGCGATCCTGGCAACAGCCGCCGCCACGATGGCGGCTGGTCGCGCACTGCGTCGCCGCCGAGATCGTGCCGGAGGCCCTGATGTCTACCCCGGCGGAGATCAGCGTCCCGCGCGGCACTTCGCGTAGTGGAAGTAAGCCGCCTCGTCCGGCCGGCGGCTGCTCACCTCCTTCTCGGTGGTCACGCTGATCTCGCCAAACCCGGCCGCTTCGAGCTGCTGCACGAGCTCAGCCGCCGTGAAGTGGTGGGTCATGTACAGCACCTCGCCCTGCTCATTCCGCGAGAGGTAGCTGTGCCGTTCGCCGGTCAGGTGGATGTCGTCGGCATACAGCCGGGCGTAGCCGGCGTTGACCGTGTCCGACACACCCGAGGCCGACATGTAGAGCCAGCCGCCGGGCCGGAGGTTCTCACGGACGTGACGCAAGAGGTTCGTCCGCTGGCGGGCGCCGCCGATGATCGAGAGCACCAGCTGGCAGACGACGACGTCGAACGGCCCCTGTGCGACCTGGGGCCCATGATCCGCCGCGAAGTCACCCTCGACGAACCGCAGGGAGCGGCCCGGGGCGGCGGCGGGAACGGCCAGCCCTTGGGCTGCGCGAACGGCATCCGGGTTGACGTCCACGCCCAGCACGGAGAATCCCTGGTCGTACAGCCGCCTGCCGAGCCGCCCGGTTCCACACCCGACATCGAGCAGCGCGAGCGGCGGGCTCGGCGGGGCGATCGCTCGCACCGCGGCCAGGAACCTGTCGAGTTGCGGCGTCGAGGCCTTGCTCGGAATCTTCTGGGCGTCGAACCGCCGCCAATCTTCGCAGGCATCACGCATCGCCGTCTGTTCTCCGTGATTGTCGCGGAACGCCGGTGCAGTCGACGTGCGCGGGCTTGGCCCGCCCGTCCGTCTCAACTCCAGCCTGCGATCTCTGCGGCCAGGCCGTCGGCCTCGCGAATGGCGGCCGCGACGTCGGCTACCGTGACCGGCCGCGGCAGGTTGTGGATCGTTTCCCCGGGCTGCGTGGCGCGGCCGGCGATGGCGTCGACATCGGCTGTGGTGGCGGCGGCCAGGCCGAGTTGGGCGAGCGTCACCGGGAGTCCCACCGCGAGACAGAACCGCACGACCGTGGCGAACTCGTCCGCCGGCGTCCCATCGAGCACCATCTGGACGAGGGTGCCAAACGCCACCTTCTCACCGTGCAGGGCGGCGTGGGTGCCGGACAGGACGGTGAGGCCGTTGTGCACCGCATGGGCGGCAGCGAGGCCGGCACTCTCGAAGCCCAGGCCGGAAAGGAGCGTATTGGCCTCGATGATCCTCTCCACTGCCGGAGTCACCCGCTGGTCACGGGCGGCTGCGAGCGCCGCCTCTCCGTCGGCGAGCACCGTATCGCGGCACGCCCGGGCGAGAGCGAGCGCCGCCTCCGTCGTCCCGCCGCCACGCATGTTTGGCCGTCCGGCCGCGGCCGCCGCGCGGCCCTCGTACCAGGTAGACAGCGCGTCGCCCATGCCGGCCACGAGATACCGGACCGGCGCCCGAACGATCACACCGCTGTCGACGAGCACGAGATCGGGGTTGCGGCCATGGATCCGGTATGACTCGGCGGCGCCCGCGGCGGTGTAGACGACGCTCAGGGCGCTCGTGGGCGCGTCGGTGGAAGCCACGGTGGGGCACGACACGAACGGCAGGCCGACCGCTGCGGCCGCTGCCCGGGAGGCGTCGAGGCACTTGCCCCCGCCCGCCCCGACGATCGCACGCGCGTCGAGGGCCCTTGCCTCCGCGGCGACGGCATCGATCTCGGCCGCCGTGCATTCGCCTCCGAAGGCGCGAACATGGTGGTGCCAGCCGGCAGCGGACATCGCCGCCGCCCAGACCGGCGCGAGCGCCGCCGCGGCTGACCGGCCGGCAACCACCAGCACGGGACCGTGGATGCCGAGCACGGCCATCTCGAGGGCCAGCCTCCCGGTGACGCCGTCACCCTGCACGTAGCGCAATGGTGCACAGAAAACGCGGTGCATTGGCTTTTTCCCGAGGCTTGTGGCAGCAGTCGCGCTGGGCGGAGCGGAACGCTGCCGCTGAAACGCAAGCCGGAGAAGCATAGGCCCTCGTTGACGCGTTCACAATCGTTGGCGGGCCGCAAATCGTGCGCGCGATTCGCCCCTGAGGAGTACAACACGTGACAGACCGTCTCCGCATCGCGAGGGCCACGCATGACGACGAACTACGATGGGATCTCCAAGGAGTACCAGGCATCGAAGCTCCAGCCCTGGCGGACCCATGTCGAGCGGTACACGCTCCTGCGACTGACCGGCGACGTGCGGGGCGCGAGAACGCTCGATCTCGCCTGCGGAGAAGGCTACTACACGCGGCTGCTCCGCCGGCTCGGAGCGGATCCCGTCGTGGGGGTCGACTTGTCGCCGGCGATGATCGACCTCGCACGCGCGCAGGAAGTGGCCGAACCGCTCGGCATCCGCTACGGCGTCGGCGATGCACAATCGGTCGATGAACGCCCGCGGGCCGACCTGGTGTTCGCCGCGTATCTGCTGAATTACGCCCGGGATTACGCCGAACTGCTGGCCATGTGCGAGGCGATCGCGCGGAACCTCGAGCCGGGCGGGCGGTTCGTCACCGTCAACAATCATCCGGATGACCCGCCCGACAACTTCGAGACCGGGCGGGCCTACGGATACTCGAAGCGGCTCGAAGGCCCCCTGGAGGAAGGCGCACCGATCGTCTGGCGGTTTCATCTGCCCGAGGGGACCATCGAGGTGACGAACTTCTACCTGACGCTCGCGACGATGGAACTCGCCCTGAAGTCGGCCGGACTCCGGGACATCCGCTGGCATCGGCCCCAGGTATCGCCCGAGGGTCTCCAGCAGTGGGGAGAAGAGCACTGGCGTGGGTTTCTGACGCGGCCCCCGATCGTGTTTCTGGAATGCGTCAAATGAGACTGCATGGCCCATCATGATCCCCAGTCGCCGGGTGTGCGGGCCGAGGGCGAGCCGTATTCGAGGCGGCTGTGAACGCCGGTTGAAAAGTGCAGCGCGGGGCGGTCGAAAAGTGCAGCGCTGGGGATGGGTTGAATCTACTCCGGGGTAGCTGATTTCTCCAAGGATGGCGGCTTCAGGACGGGCCGATCGCTCGCCGCTGCCGTCTGCGGGCGTCGCGGAGCGACTTGGGGGCCGGCAGCACGTAGTACTCCCGCCGCTCGATGCGGCCATGGCCGTGCTCGGTCTTCTCGAGCCGCCGCAGTCCCGGCACGTTGTAGTCCTTGTCGCCGGCGTCCTCGAAGCACTTCTGAATCTGTTCGTGCAGCGTCGGCTGGTTCCCCTTGACCGTCAGCACGTAGTCGGCGCCCTTGTCGCAGATCGCCTGAGCCGTCTCCTTCTGGCAATGCATGGCATCCAGCGTCACGACCGCTCCGGTCAACTCAAGCAAATCCAGGAGC
>JBKDUV010000043.1:0-41910 GCA_046339335.1 Planctomycetia bacterium
ACGACGCCGGCTGCGATCAGGCCACGACAAACGATCGAGATCATCGTCATTTCTCCTCGTGCGGAAGCGGTGTGACTCAGGTCCTCGAGAGTAAAGGCGGCTGGGCCGGGTTGTCAAAGTTCGGTCCGCCGCTCCGGGGGCGGCAGCGGCGTCCAGCGGTCGAACGTCGCCGCCTGGCCGCGGTGGCCGCCCGCGGTATCGAAGAGGTTCCAGACGGTCGCCCGTTCGATGCGGAACCGGCGGCCCGTGCTCGAGATCCGGACGCCTGCATAGTCGTCCACGAAGCCGTCGCGGAGGGTGCGTTCCAGCAGCCGTGCCCGCTCGTCGCGGTGCAGCGGTTCGGCGGTGAGCCGGGATGGCGTCCGCAGCAGCGCGTCGAAGTCGAGCTCCCAGAGGGCGAGCGCGGCGGCGTTGCCGTAGTTGAGGATCGGATCGGCCTCGGTGCCGTGGGAAACGACCACGAACGGCGCCCGAAAGAGCCGCGTCGCCTGCTCGATCGCCGTCCCTGAGCGGTCGACCAGTTCACGGCCGAGCAGCCGGGCGAACGAATCGAGGAGCCGTTGCACGTGGGCCGCCGTCGCCGCCACCGGCAGATCGTGCGGCGATGTCGGGGCGGGATCGATGCTCATGGCTCCTCGTGCATGGTCCATGCCGGCAGGCGTCGTCCCTACGCTGGGCCGGCGGCGGCCACCGCGGCGCCGGCCTCGGCGGCGTAGGTGCGAAAGTTCTCCTTGAAGCGGCCGGCGAGCCGGCGGGCGGCCCCTTCCCAGGCGGAAGGATCGCTCCAGGTCCGCCACGGCACGAGCAGGCGATCCGCGACACCTGTCACCCGTGTCACCGCGTCGAGACCGAACACCGGGTCGCGCTCCACGGCAGCGGCATCGAGGGCGCCCGCGTGGATCGCGTCGATTATCCGCCGCGTGTCGCCGAGGTCGATCCGCCGCCCCACGCCATGGCCGCCCCCGGTCCAGCCCGTGTTGACGAGCCAGACCCGCGTGCCGTGCCGGGCGAGTTTTTCGGCGAGCAGCCGGGCGTAGACAGCGGGATGGCGGACGAGGAAGGCGGCACTGAAGCAGGCCGAAAAGGCGAGCTGCGGCTCCGAGACGCCCATCTCCGTGCCCGCCACCCGGGCCGTGTACCCGGAGAGGAAGTGGTACATCGCCTGCTCGCGCGACAGCCGGCTCACCGGCGGGAGCACGCCCGACGCATCGCAGGTCAGGAAGATGACGTTCCGCGGGTGCGGACCGACGCAGGGCACCTTGGCGTTGGCGACGTGCTCGATCGGATAGGCGGCCCGCGTGTTCTCCGTGATGACGCTCGACACATAATCGACGACCCGGGTCTCGGGATCGTAGGCCACGTTCTCGAGGACCGTCCCGAAGCGTATCGCCCGCCAGATCTCCGGCTCGCGGGCTTCGGTGAGGTGGATGCACTTCGCATAGCAGCCCCCCTCGATGTTGAAGACGCCGTCCGGGCCCCAGCCATGCTCGTCGTCGCCGATCAGCCGCCGGCGTGGATCGGCCGAGAGCGTCGTCTTGCCCGTGCCGGAAAGGCCGAAGAACAGGGCGACTTCCCCGGCACCGCCTCCTGCCGGCAACGACTCGTTGGCCGAGCAGTGCATCGAGAGCACGCCGCGGGCGGGGAGCAGCCAGTGCATGGCGGTGAACACGCCCTTCTTCATCTCGCCGGCATACTCCGTGCCGAGGATCACCTGCTCGCGACGTTCCAGCGACAGGTCGATGCTCGTGCGGCTGGTCATCTGGCTCGTGAACGGGTTGGCGGGAAACTGGCCGGCGTTGTAGATCACGTAATCCGGGCTGCCGAATCGCTCCAGCTCGTCGAGCGTGGGACGCATGAGCATGTTGTGCATGTACAGGGCGTGGTATGCCCGGGCACACAGCACACGGACCTTGATCCGGCAGGCGGGATCCCAGCCGGCGTAGCCGTCGCAGACGTACACCTGGTCGCGGGTGTTGAGGTAATCGATCGCCCGCTGCCGGTTGAGGAGGAAGGTGTGATCGTCGATCGGATGGTTGACCGTTCCCCACCAGACGTCGGCCCGCGACTCGGCCGCCTCGACCACGTGCTTGTCACCCGGACTGCGGCCGGTCTTGGCTCCGGAACGGATGGCGATCGCCCCGCTTTCCACGATCGCAGCGCGTTCGCGGGAGACGGCATCCTCGTAGAGCCGTCCGGGGGAGGCGTTGCGGATCACCGTCGGGACGGTGATCTCATGCGCGGACAGGTCGATGGGGAGTGTCATGCGAGGCTCCGGAGGCAGGACTGGCGGGACGGGACGCGGGCGGGCTCTCGACTGCCGGCACCGGTCGGCGCGGGAACAACAGCCCACCCAGAGCGAGCCCGATGGCAGCGACCAGGACGAGCCCGCCGAGGGCGGCGAACACTCCACCCCAGGGGCTCGACCGGACCCGCAGCCGGCCGACTGCCTGCCGGAGACGGCGGCAGAACTCGGTCCAGCCCTCGGGGCTCGTCCGCGAACCGACCGCCACCACGCTCACGCTCCGCATCGAGCCACGGCCGTCGAGGTGCAGCTGGATCCCTCGGGCCGGCAGCGCCGCCGTCTCGCCGGCCCAGCGGGCCGAGGCATCGAGCCCGGCGACCACCTCGGCCACGACGGGCCGCAGCTGGTCGAGCGTGATGTTGTAGATCACCAGCCGCGGCCGCATGGCGAGCACGGCGACGGCCACGAGGAGCAGGAAGCAGGCGAGCAGGACGGGCACGCCGGCGACCGAGGGGATGCCGCCCGCCAGCGGGGCGAGGAGTGCCAGCGGTCCGACGAGCATGAGCCCGGCCACGCTGGCGGCCAGCAGGGCGAAGTCGAGACTCCCTGCGATCAGACTCGGCCGGCGCCGCAGGTGCAGCCAGCCGATGCCGACGAGATACAGGCCGAGGGGGATGACCGCCAGCCCGACCGCGATCGCTGCCCGGACTCCGCTCATGACCGCCATGCCATCCAGGCGAGGAAGGCGAGCCAGGCCAATTCCGCCGCAGCGATGAGGAGCAGCCCGGCCTGCATGCCGCCGTCGGCGCCACGGTCTGCGGACATGCACCCCTCCTTGCTCGCGTCAGACGGGATCCGGCACCACGAACTCGAGATCCCGCGCGAAGCCGTCTGCGAAGTCGTAGACGCCGTGGAAATCCTCGCGCTTGTCCGACCGTGTCTTGCGCATCTGGCCGATGTCGATCATGTTGAAGACGATCTCGCCGAAATCGTCGGTTCGCGTGATGCCCCAGGCCCCGAGCACCTTCGGGGCGAGGTAGCCGTATTGCTGCAGCCCGTAGAGCCTGGCCGCCTCGCAGAGCTGCTGCCCCGAGACGTGCCGCTCGGCATGGCGGGGCCTGTTCTTTCCCCCCTTGCCCTTCGGCTTGGTCGGCCGCGGCTCGACCGGCTCCGCGGCCGGATCCAGTTCCTCGGCCGGCGGCTCGGCCCCGAGCCCCAGCGACTCCTGGGCAAAGGACAGGGACTCGAGGACGAACAGGTAGGCGTCGAGCGAATACCGCCGGTCGCGCTGGAGGAGTTGGAAGAGCGGATGAGAAGGGTCGACGAGCGGCATCGATGGCCTCGGGGCAGGGAGACCACGGAGTATAGCCCCGCCGGGTACGGCCACGAACGGCCGGCGGAAACGCCGCCGGCGGCGAAGATCTCGTGGCCCGTCAGCGGGGCGGGTTCGCGGGAGCGGGCGGCCGGAATCCCGGTGGCGCGGGAGGTGCGGGGGGCTGCTGCCCCTGCTGATCTTCGAGGATGTAGCGGTAGCCGAACGGCGTGGCGGGCCTGGAGAAGTCACGGATCAGGTCGAGCCCCCGGTCAAAGATGTTGGTGGCCGGATCGAACTGGTAGACGTCGCGGTCCTTGCCGCCCGGCTTGTAGATCTGGATGGCGGCCGGCATCAGGTCGCGACCGAGGAGAATGAGTTCGACCTTGGAAAAGTTCGCCGCGTCGGCCTGAAAGCGGGGCCTGGCCTCCAGCCAGCTCTGCCCCTGCACGTTCGGCGGCGTGATGATCCGCATCCAGTACCGCTTCTTGAGCGTGTCGGCTTTCGCGCCGAATACGAACGGCAGCGGCCCATCGCTGATCGCCTTGCCCTGCAGTTCCGGGGGCAGCTTCGTCTCCCGCAGCTGCTTTTCAGCGTGGCGAAACTCGTAGATGCTGCTGCCGTTGCAGACCCAGTGCTCGCCGACTTCACCGGCACGCGGCTCGTAGCGGCCGGTCTGCTGGTTCCACTGCTTCGTGTCCTTGATCCGAAACGACCCCTTGTCGGGGGCCGCGTACTTCAGCTCGCCGGTGCTCTCCGCGAACTGTTTGGGGAACCCCTTGGCATCGACGGGGCTCCAGGCATTGTACTCCCATTTGGTGAACCGACATGACCAGGTCTTGATGGCGGCGTTACGAGTCTCCCAGGCGGCGAGGAGCCGGTCGAGTTCGGCCTGTTGCTGGGGCGTGAGCGCAGGGGCTCCCTGTTGCGCGGGCGGCGCCGCTGCCGGCTGTTGCTGCGCCCGGAGAGAGGCGGCTGCGAAGCCCCAGCACAGGGGGGCGATGATCGCGGCGAAGCGACACAGGCGGGCATGCCGGCAACGCGGTGGCACGGACGAGCAACGCGACAGGCGCATGAGTGCTGGCTCCACGGGCGAACGGGGGCCGGACGATAGCAGGCCGCGCGTCGGTGGGCGAGGGCGTTTCACCCGGCCAAACAGCCGGGAATCGCAGCTGCCGATCGATTTTTCGTACACTCGCCAGACCTCGTTCCCCTCCCGAACGGAGCCGGCCCCCTCATGCTCGTCGCCGCCTTTTCGATCAAGCCCTACGACCGAGAGTTTCTCTCCGCCGCCTCGGCCGGCCTTCCCGTGGAGTGGGCCTGGTTCGAGGCCCGGCTCGACCGGGACACGGCCCGTCTCGCCGCCGGCGCGGCCGCCGTCAACTGCTTCGTGAACGACACGCTCGACGCCCCGACCCTCGAAGCGGTCGCCGCTCTCGGCGTCCGGCTCGTGACGCTCCGCTGCGCCGGCTTCAACCAGGTGGACCTCGCCGCGGCCGCCCGGCTCGGGCTGCCCGTGACCCGCGTGCCGGAGTATTCGCCCCATGCCGTCGCCGAGCACACGATCGGGCTCGTGCTGATGCTCGACCGCAAACTCCACAAGGCCTACAACCGGGTTCGGGAAGGGGATTTTTCCCTGCACGGCCTGCTCGGCTTCGATCTCCACGGCCGCACCGCGGGGGTCGTCGGCACGGGCCGGATCGGCAGCCGCGTGGTGGAGATTCTCCTCGGCTTCGGCTGCACCGTTCTGGCCCACGACCCGCGGCCCGATCCCGGCCTCGTCGCCCGCGGCGTGCGGTTCGTGCCGCTCGACGAGCTCCTCGCCGCCGCCGACATCGTCACGCTCCACTGCCCGCTGACGGCTGCCAGCCGGCACCTGATCGACGAGCGGGCCATCGCCCGCATGAAGCCGGGCGTGATGCTCGTCAACACGGGCCGCGGCGGGCTCATCGACACGAAGGCGGTGATCGCCGGACTGAAGTCGGGACGGATCGGGCATCTCGGCCTCGACGTCTACGAGGAGGAGGCCGACCTGTTCTTCGAGGACCGCAGCGACTCGATCATCGCCGACGACGTGTTCATGCGGCTCTTGACGTTTCCCAACGTCGTCGTCACCGCCCATCAGGCCTTCTTCACGCGGAACGCGCTGGAGGCGATCGCCGCCCAGACGGTCCGCAACCTCGTCCACTTCCAGCGTGGCGAACCGCTCGAGGCCCGGGTCACGGGCTGACGGGGCCGCCCGGTTTCTCGAGGGAGGTGTGGCCGGTTGGGGGCACGCACAGGAGCAGGGGTGCTTTGCCTGCACCGCACGACGCACCATCACGCCTGGGGCCGCAACGGCAAAGTCCCCCGGCGACGAGCACGCCTCCAACCGGCTACACCGCCTGCCATCAGGCCTGGAGGGTTCACCGCAACCGACATGCCGCGGTCAGCCCGGCTCCTCGAGGTACGTGTAGCCTCCCAGCCCCTCCTCGTAAAACTTGAGGAACCGGCCGGCCTGGCTGTCGCAGATCCGCCCCTCGCGGACGGCCTGCTCGATCGAGTCGCGGAGCCGCTGCACGAGATGGCCGGCGTCGAACTCGACGTAGTCGAGCACCTCGCGGACGGTGTCCCCCTTGATCACGGCGTCGACCACCGCCTCGCCGCGGTCGTCGATGCTGACGTGCACGGCGTTGGTGTCGCCGAACAGGTTGTGGAGGTCGCCGAGGATCTCCTGGTAGGCGCCGATCAGGAACGCGCCCAGGTAGTAGGGCTCGTTCCGCCAGCCGTGCAGCGGCAGCGTCCGCTTCACGTCCCGGCGGTCGATGAACTGGTCGATCTTGCCGTCCGAATCACAGGTCACGTCGCCGAGCACCGCGGCATGCGTCGGCCGCTCGTCGAGCCGATGGATCGGCATCACGGGAAACAGCTGCTTGATGGCCCAGCTGTCGGGGATCGACTGGAACAGCGAGAAGTTGCAGAAGTAGGTGTCGGAGAGCGTCGCCTCCAAACCCTCCAGTTCCTCCGGGACGTATTCCAGGCTGGTCTTCAACTTGGCGATCCGCCGGCAGATCGCCCAGTACAGGTTCTCGATGGCCGACCGCTGGTCGAGCGGCAGGTAGCCGCTGGCGAACAGGTTCATCGCCGTGTCGAGGGCCTGCTGGGCGTCGTGGTAGCTCTCCAGCAGGTTGCGGACGTTGATCCCCTGGTAGGTCTCCATCAGGTCATGGTGCGGCTGCTCGGCATCGGCGGGGGGCTCGGACACCTCCCCGCTCCCCCCCTGCTCCGAGACACCGAGAACGCCGAAGATCAGCATGCTGTGGTAGGCGACGACCGCCCGGCCGCTCTCGGAGACGATCGTCGGGTGGGGCACGCCCGCCTCGTCGCAGGCGTTCTGCACGTGATAGACGACGTCGTTGGCGTACTCCTGCAGACTGTAGTTCACGCTCGACTCGAAGTTGGTCTGCGAGCCGTCGTAATCGACCCCCAGGCCGCCGCCGACGTCGAGGTAGCGGAGTCCGGCGCCGCGCTTCACCAGTTCCGTGTAGATCCGCGAGGCCTCGTTGAGCGCCGCCTTGATGTGGCGGATGTTCGTGATCTGGCTGCCCTGGTGAAAATGGAGCAGCTGCAGGCAGTCCTCCATGCCGCGGGACGCCAGGAGATCGAGCCCCTTGACGAGCTCGCTGGCGGTGAGGCCGAACTTGCTGCGAAAGCCCCCCGACGACTGCCAGCGGCCGCTGCCGCGAGTGGCGAGCTTGACCCGCATGCCGATCCGGGGGCGAACGCCGAGTTTTTCGGCGTACTCGAGGACGAGCTGCAGCTCGGAGAACCGTTCCACGACGGGGATGATGTGCCGGCCGATCTTCTGCGCGAGCATCGCCGTCTCGATGAACTCGGCGTCCTTGAAGCCGTTGCAGATGATCGGCGTCTCGTTGTCGGCGAGGGCGATCACGGCGAGCAGTTCCGGCTTGCTTCCCGCCTCGAGGCCGAACCGGTAGGGGCGGCCGAACCGCAGCACCTCCTCGACGACCTGGCGCTGCTGATTGACCTTCACCGGGTAGACGCAGCAGTACTCCCCGCGGTAGCCGCTCTCCTTCATCGCCGTCGCGAAGGCGCCGTGGATTTCGCCGAGCCGATGCTGGAGGATGTCGGCGAAGCGGAGCAGGATCGGCAGGTCGATGCCGCGGACTTGGAGCCTGTCGACGAGCGCCTTGAGATCGATGCTCTTCGTCGGATCCTTGTCGGGGTGCACGAGCAGATGGCCGGCCGGACTCACGGAGAAGTAGCCGTTGCCCCAGCGGGGCACCTCGTAGAGTTCCGCGGCGTCCGCGGTGCTCCAGTGCTTGACGTCGATATCGACCGCTGCCATCCATGCTCCTCGTCACGTACCATCGGCGTCGCGCCGCCGTCGCTGATCGACAAAGTGTAGCGTGATGCGTCGGCGAGGTCATGCCAGACCGCCCGGGGCGTCGTGGCGGAGTGCATGCCAGGCGTGCCTAGCAGACTGCGGAAAAAGTCTGCCCGAGCAGGATGCGATGGCCGTCGACCCAGGAAACCCTTGGCGTTTCCTGCAGTCGACCAAGTGGAAAAGGTCATGGATGACTTTTTCCACGGGCAGCTAGACCCGCACCCGGGTCCAGTTCGTGCCGGCGAAGATGACGAGCATCGCCAGGCCGCGGATGGTGAGGTCGGCAGCCATGGCGTACCAGGCGCCCACCACGCCCAGCCCGAAGCCCGGAATGACCGTCCCGCCCGGCAGGGACACCTCCGGCCAGGCGAGGACCGCCGCCAGCGGCAGGCGGACGAAGATCAGGCTGAGAAAGTTGACCAGCGCGGGCAGGCGGGTGGCTCCCGCGCCCCGCAGCCCACCGGAGAAGACCATCAACAATGCCAGCGGCGGCTGGGCAAAGGCCACGATCCGCACCAGTTCGGCCGTGAGTGCGGCCACCTCGGGCTGCCTGCCGGGGCCGCCGGTGAACCAGTCGGCCAGCGGCCGGGAGAATCCGAGAAAGCCTGCCGCAGCCGCGGACATCAGGACGACACAGGCCATCGCCGCCGCCCAGACGCTTCCCCGGGCCCGACGTTCGTCGCGCGCCCCGAGGAACTGTCCCGCGAGGGTCGCCGCCGCGATCTGGAAGGCGCTGCCCGGCAGGAAGGCGAGCGACTCGATGGCGATCGCCACGGAGTGGGCGGCCGCATCGACGTTGCCGACCCGGTTGACGATCGACAGGAAGGTCAGGTGGCAGGCCGAGTTGGCGGCCGCATCGACGCCGGCGGGAAGGCCAGTCTGCAGCAGGCGGCGGAGGGAGTCGCGGTGCGGCCGCCAGTCGCCGCGCCGGGGCCTCAGGCCGGCGCCGGGGCGGGCCAGCAGCAGGCCGACGACCACGGCCCCGCAGCAGTAGCCGGCGAATGTGCCCCAGGCCAGCCCCTCCCAGCCCAGCCGGGGCAGGCCGCCGAATCCCGTGGCAAGAGCGAAACTGGCGGCGGCGTTGACCAGGTTCACCGTCGTCATCGCCAGCAGGCCGGCGGTCATGTCCCCGGCGCCGCGGAGAATGGCCACCCCCACGTGGATCAGCATCATGAGCGGCAGGGCCGGGATCACGATCCCCAGGTAGCCGACGGCCAGGTCCGCGCTCGCCGCCGGCAGCCCGAGGCCGCGAATGAACGCAGGACCGAACGCCGTGGCGACCAGCAGTCCGATCCCCCCGAGGCCGACACCGACCAGGAGGGCCTGTGCGCCGAACCGGCGGGCGGCCTGCTGGTCACCGCCGCCGATGCTGCGGGCCACGAGCGCCGTCGCGGCCACCGCCGGCACGGCGAACACCGCCGGAAGGAAGGCGAGGCAGTAGGCCACGAGGCCGACCGCCGCCAAAGCCGCCTCGTCGGCGAACAGGTTCCCGGCCAGCCACTTGTCGGTGAATCCGACCGCGAGCGCGAGGAACTGCTCCCCCAGCACCGGCAGCACCTGCCCCACCAGGGGTCGAATCGTGCCCACCTGCCGGGTCACGCCCCCGATCGGCCGATCCGCCCGACCGGCGGCCGTCGTCTCCGGCACTGCGGGCTCGGCGCTCAGGCGAACAGCTCCTTGATAACCTTGCCCGCGTTGGCGATCTTCATCGGCCGGCCGTTCTTGGCGGTGAACGTCGTCTCCAGGGAGACGCCGAGCGACTTCAGCACGCTGGCCATCACGTCCTGCGACGTGTAGGGCTCGCTCACGACCTCGCGGCCGTCGGGGCTCGTCTCACCGACCACGATCCCGCGCTTGAAGCCGGCACCGCCGACGACCACGCTCCAGCTTCGTGCCCAATGGTCTCGGCCAGCCCCGCCGTTGATGTTCGGCGTGCGGCCAAACTCGCCCATCCAGATGATGGCGGTGTCCTCGAGCAGGCCGCGGTCGGAGAGGTCGGCCACCAGGGCGGCCATCGCCTTGTCGAGTTCCGGCAGCTTGCGGTCGCGGAGCGTGGCAAAGATGTCAGCGTGGTTGTCCCAGCCGCCGAGATCCACCTCCACGAACGGCACCCCCATCTCCACGAGGCGGCGGGCCATCAGGCAGCCGCGGCCGAAGCCGGTGTTCCCGTACGCATCGAGGACATCCTTCGGCTCCTTCGCCACCTTGAAGGCATCCATCTGCTTGCTGGTAAGCAGCTTGACGGTCTTCTCCACGACCTTCTGGTGCTCGTCCGCCGAGCCGCCCCGCTTTTCCCCGATGAAGCCCGCCTCGACCGTCCCGAGCATGGCCAGCCGCTGCTGGAGACGGACCGGGTCGATTCCCATGTCGAGGTTCCGCACGTTGCCGTTGGAGTCGACGGAGAACGGAGCCCAGGCCATCCCCAGGAATCCAGGGCCGACGCTTCCCCCGCCAACCGAGATGAACGGGGGGATTTCCAGATCGGCGACCTGCTTGGCGAGTTCGTGGGCGATCACCGAGCCGTAGCCGGGGTGCTCGACATTGGGATTGGGGACGTATCCGGTGTGCATGTAGTAGCGGCCGCGGTTGTGGTCGGCCTCGCGGGTGCTCAGCGAGCGGACGACGGCCATGTGGTGCATCTGCTTGGCCATCAGCGGCATGTGCTCGCAGATCGCGACGCCGTCGGCGGACGTGCCGATCGGCCGGAAGGGGCCGCCGGTGGGGGCGCCGGGCTTGAGATCCCAGATGTCGATGGTGCTCGGTCCGCCCCCCATCCAGAGAAGGATCGCCGCCTTGTGCCGCTTGCGCAGGTCGGTGGCGTTGGCGGCCAGCGACTGCGTGAACGTCGCCGCCGGGGCGGCCAGCGCCGCGGCGCCGGCGAGGTGCGAGACGAAATGCCGTCGCGACATGCCGGCGGGAACGCAGGAAAAGGGGTTCATCGGAGGTCTCCGCGGGTTTCGCCACCGGCCGGGCCGAGGCATGGGTCAGTGATTGATGATGAACTCGTTGGAATTGAGGAGCGCCCACCAGACGTCCTGCAGGGCCCCGGTCACGCTTCCTTCACGGGCCTTGACCAGTTCGGCCGCCACCGCCAGTTCCTTCTTCACGGGCTTGCGGGCCAAGGCGGCCAGGTAGAGCATTTCGACCTTTGCCTTCGCCGCCTTTTGCGACGCCGACACCGCGTCGAGAAACCCGCCCTTCCCCGTGACGGTCGCCTGCTTGATGAGATCGCCGTTGAACATCATCAGCACCTGGGGGATCGAGCCGTCGAAGGTGGTGGCGTCATCCCCCTCGTCCGTGCCGAATGCGATGACGAACTGCGACAACCACTGGTCCTTCTTCTTGGCCGCTTCTTCGGCACTCCCGGCCGTCCGATCGGCCTGCGTCGCCGTGAGCAGCGACTCGTACAACTGCTCGGCCTGCATCTGTCGCAGATAGAACCGGGAGAATCGCGGCTTCTCTCCGAGCGCCGGGTCGTCCGCCGCGTTGCCCCGCGTCGTCCGGCTGGAAAGCCCGTAAGCCCGGGAGAGGACGATCCAGCGGATCAGCGCCTTGATGTCATAGCCGCCTTCCTCGAACCGCGTCGCCAGACCGTCGAGCAGTTCGGGGTGTGACGGCGGGTTGTGCTCCCCGAGGTCGTCCGCCGGTCGGGTGAAGCCATGGCCGAGAAACTGCCCCCAGACGCGGTTCACGATCGCCCTCGTGAACAACGGGCTCGTCCTGATGAACGTCGCCAGTTCGCGCCGCCGGTTCGCGCCGTACGGCGTTCCGTTTTCCATCTTCCCCGGCAGGTAGCCGCTCTTGGAGATCTCCCGGCCGTCCACGAACACCGGATAGGCGACCTTCATCTGGCCGTTCCGCAACTCGTAATAGAGCTCGGCCTCCTCCGGGTTGCCCCCCTCGCCCGCCCAGTCCTGATCGACGAGTTCGATCCACTGGACGTCCCGCGATCCGTCGAACCGGCGCAGGGCCCGGGTCTGGCGGAAGAAGGCGTTCAGTTCCCAGAACTGGTTTTGCTTCCCCTTGTTGAAGGGATGGTTGTGGCACTGCGTGCATTGAACCTGCACCCCGAGGAATACCTGCGCCGTCTTTGCCGTGGCCTGCACGGCATTTTCCACCCCCATCTCCTCGAGCTTCCCACTGAGGAAGTTCGTCGCCCCGTTGAAGCCGTCGACGTCCTTCCGATTCGTGTTCACCCCGGTCGCCGTGACCAATTCCTCCATGAATCGGTCGTAGGGAATGTTCTTGGAGAACGCCCGGCGGAGGTACTGCCGCATTCCCGGCCGGCTGACCTTTTGATTCTGCACGTCCCGGCCGATGAGCACCGTCGTCCAGACGTCCGTCAAGTGGCGGGCGTATTCGTCGACGTACTCGTCGCCGAGAAGCCGGTCGACGAGCGCCGTCCGCTTCCCCGGAGAGACGTCGGCGAGAAACCGCTGCAGTTCCTCCAGGGTGGGAATGCGGCCGACGAGATCGAGATGAACGCGTCGGCACCACTCTCCGTCGGTTGCCGAAGCCGCCGGCTCGAGCCCGGCGTCCGCCCATGATGCGACCAACTGGTCGTCTATGAAGCGGACCTGCGGGAGAACCGCCCCGAGCGAATCACCATCCGCCGCGGCCGCCGCAGGCGCAACCGTCAGACAGAACCCCAGCACGGCCGGCAGGACCGGCACACGCCACAGAGCCACCACACGGTCGCGGAACATTCGACCCTCGCTCGCGGGCCATCACGGTTCTCGCCGGACCCGCTCCGAGTATATCGGACGCCGGCGACGGAAGTATTTCCGGACTGCCGGAGATGGGAACCCTGCATCAGCGACGGGCCGGGCTGACCGCTCCTGCCAACCGCGGCGAAAACACCGGCTCAGCGGGCCCCCGCCTTTTCCACCCTCGGGGCTTGAGTCGCCGCACCGGCCTCCTGCCCGACGAACTCGATGATCGCCCGCGGACCGGCGTCCCCCAGCCTGGGTGTCGCCAGCTTCAGAATTCGCGTGTAGCCCCCGGGCCGGTCCAGGAATCGCGGCGCGACGCGTTCAAACAGGATCCGCGCCGCCTGCTTGTCCCCGAGCAGACGGACAACACGGCGTCGTGCCTTGACGGCCGGGGCCACTGCCTGGGCCCACTTCGACCATTCAGCGCTTTCCCGCCAGCGCTTCCACTCGGCCGAATCCCGCTCGGCATTCGTGGCGAACTGTCGGGCCGCGTCCCCTGCCACAAGGCCCCGCTTGGCGATGGTCACGCAACGCTCGACGAGCGGCCGCACCTCCTTCGCCTTGGCGAGGGTGGTGACGATCCGGCCGGCGACCTTCGCCGCCCCGGCCTCACCGGCATCGGTCTCGCGCTCGGTGAGCAACAGGGCGGAAGCCAGATTCCGCAGCAGGGCCCGCTGATGCGACGGGCTGCGCCCGAGCACTCGGCCTTTACGACGATGACGCATGACTGACTCCTCGAATTCCTCACCCGGACCGCGACCGCACGACGGCGGACGCGAAGCCGGCAGATATCACGCCCCGGCCCCGGCCGGCAACTGCATGCCGAGCTGCAGACCCAGTTCCCGCAACTTTTCCTCGATTTCCTGAACGGTCACGTCTCCCATATTCCGCACCTCGGCAAGCTCCTCCCGCGACCGGGCGACGAGATCGCGCAGATTCTCGATGCCCGCCTCGTGCAGGCAATTGGCAGCCCGCAGCGAAAGCCGAAGGTCCGAGACCAGCATTCCAAGGCGGCTCTCCAGCGGCGCCTCGACGGCGAACAGGGTCGCGGCTGCAGGCAGGCTGACCGCCGGCCCGGGCTTTGTGTAGCCGACGAAGGGGTTGAGGTGCTTCCGCAGGATCTTGGCAGCCTCCACCAGGGCCATCTCCGGCGTCACCGTCCCGTTGGTCCAAATCTCGAGCGACAGGCGGTCGTAGTTCGTCTTCTGGCCGACGCGGGTGTCCTCCACGTCGTACTTCACCCGCGTGACCGGACTGAACACCGCGTCGACGGGAATGATGCCTATTTCCTGCGACTCCTGGCTGTGCTCGCTGGCGGGCACGTAGCCGCGGCCGTTCTCGACGACCATCTCCAACTCGAACGGCACGTCGTCGGTGAGCGTGGCCAGCACGAGATCCTTGTTGACGACCTCGACGGCGTCGTCCGTCTGGATGTCGGCGCCGGTGACGGGCCCGCGGGTGCTCTTTTCGACCCGCAGCACCCGGGTGGAATCGCTGTGATTCTTCACCACCAGGCTCTTGACGGCCAGCACGATGTCGGTGACGTCCTCGAGAACGCCCTTGATCGTGGTGAACTCGTGAAGTGCGCCGGACAGTTTGATCTGCGTGACGGCGCTCCCTTCGAGGCTCGACAGAAGCACCCGCCGCAGGCTGTTGCCGACGGTCGTGCCAAAGCCGCGCTCGAACGGCTCCGCCAGGAAGCGTCCGTAGGTGGCCGTCAGTGTCTTCTCGTCGGCCACGACCGAGCCGGGCAATTCAAGCCCTCGCCAGCGGATATGCATTCACTCACTCCTCGAAGGACGGCCGCCGGGCAGCGGCGGCCGCGATGAAATTTGCTTGATGACGGTCGGGGACGGCGCCGCCTGCCGGCGGCAAAATTACTTGGAGCACAACTCGATGATCAGATTGGCCTGGACCGGAATCGACACGTCGTCAGTGCCCGGCAGCCGATCAACGCGCCCCTCGGGCACGCCGGCCTCGACACGCGAGAGGAAGTCGGGAACGTCCCGACGATGCTCCGCAAGGGACGCATGCACCAACTGCAGGCTCTTCGCCCGGTTCTTGACCCGCACGAGATCGCCGGCCTTGACCAGGTAACTGGGCACGTCGACCCGCTGGCCGTTGATCGTGATGTGACCATGCATGACCATCTGCCGGGCGGCAGCCCGCGACGCGGCAAACCCAAGGCGATGCACGATGTTGTCGAGCCGCCGCTCCAGCAGCGACATCAACGCCTCGCCCGTGTTCCCCCGGCCCCGCTCGGCACGGGCGAAGTAAGTGCGAAACTGACGCTCCAGGACGCCGTAATAGTGCTTGACTTTCTGCTTCTCGCGCAGATGCAGGCCGTATTCAGTCGGCTTGCCGCGCCGCTTCTGCACCATGCCAGGAGGAGCCGGCCGCCGCTCGAAGGCGCACTTCGGGGTGTCGCAGCGACTGCCCTTGAGAAAAAGCTTGAGGCCGTCACGACGGCAGAGTCTGCATACAGGCCCGGTGATTCTTCCCATGATTGTCGTCTTGTCTGCCTGAAGGTGGAAGTTGAAGGTGGAAGGAATGCCCTGACGGTTCGAGCGGCGGCCCCGAGGCCGCTCGCCTCACACGCGCCGCTTCTTCGGCGGCCGGCAGCCGTTGTGCGGCAGCGGCGTGATGTCCTCGATTCTCTTGACGTTCATGCCCGCAGCCTGCAGCGCGGTGATCGCACTCTCCCGGCCGCTGCCTGGCCCCTGGACGCGAACCTCGAGATCCTTGACGCCGAACTTGGCAGCCTTTTCCGCCGCCTGCTGCGCCGCGCATTGGCCGGCGAACGGCGTCCCCTTGCGACTCCCCTTGAAGCCGCACGTGCCGCCGCTCGCCCAACAAAGCGTATCACCACGACCGTCGGTGATTGTGACGGTCGTGTTGTTGAAACTGGCATTGATGTAGGCGATGCCCGACGTGACCGTCCGCTTCTTCGCCTTGGCTACTTTCGACATGACTACTCCCTGACTCACGCGCCATCCGCCGACGCCATTCCGTCGAGCGGAAGGCGGAGAGACCCGCGATTACTTGAGATCCTTGACGCCCTTCTTGCCGGCCACCGTCTTCTTCGGCCCCTTCCGCGTGCGGGCATTCGTCCTCGTCCGCTGCCCGCGCACCGGAAGGCCGCGCCGGTGCCGCAGGCCCCGGTAGCTCCCGATGTCCTTCAGCCGAGAAATGTTTTGCGCTACCTGGCGTCGCAACTGCCCTTCGACGACGTAGTCCTTGTCGAGCAGGGCGGCGAGCCGCGCCAACTCGTCCTCATGCAGGTCGCGGGCTCTGCCGAGCGGATCGACACCCGCCTTGTGGCAGAGTTCTCTGGCCACCCGCTGCCCGACCCCGTAGAGGTACTGGAGGGAATAGACCGTCTTCTTTTCCGACGGGATGTCGACGCCCATCAATCGAGGCATGGTTGTTTTGCTTCCGAATTCGAGTCAGACAGATTCGAGTCAGGCAGATTCGAGTCAGGCTGGCCGCGCCCCGGCCTGAAACGTCCTCGCCCGGTGAGGCCAGTCCGCTGCCAAGGTGAGGACCGCTTCACCCCTGCCGTTGCTTGTGACGGGGATCGGCGCAGACGACGAAGACCACGCCACGACGGCGAACGATCTTGCACTTCTCGCACATACGACGAACGCTGGCGCGAACCTTCATGGACAAGCTCGTGGTCAGGGCCGACCACGCCTTTTCAGCGGACTTGGAGGGATCACCGGCAAAGGGGCCAATATACGTTCACGATTCGTGGTTCACAAGGGGGTGCATGCAGCGGGGTAATTTCCGCCCGCTGCCGGAAAAAACAGCCGGTCCGCCGGCAGTTCGCTCACGCCGCAGGGCTCGCCCCCCCGACCAACTCGCCGGCGGCAGGTGCCGCCGTCAGCACGACAGGCCCGGCGTCGGTGATCGCCACCGTGTGCTCGAAGTGGGCGCTCGCCATGCCGTCGACCGTGGCCTGCGTCCAGTGATCGGCCAGCAACCGCACCTTCTTCGAACCCATGTTGACCATCGGCTCCACGGCGACGACCAGCCCGGGCTCGAGTTCAAAATCGTGGTTTCTGCGGAATGCCGGCGTGCAAAAGTTCGGCACCTGGGGATCCTCGTGCATGGTTCGGCCGATGCCATGGCCGACGAAGTTCTCCACGACCGAGAAGCCGTGATCGCGGACGAACTTGGCCATCTCGGCGGCCACATCGCTCCAACGGTTTCGCTCGCCCATCAACTGGATCGCCAGCGCCAGGACGGAAGACGTGCAGTCGAGCAATTTCCTGACGTCGGCCGCCACCTCGCCGACCGGATACGTCACGGCACAATCACCGCACCAGCCGTCGACACTGAAGCCGGTATCGACACTGACCACGTCCCCTTCGCGAAGCACCCGCTGCCCAGGGATACCATGGACCACCTCGTCGTTCACCGAGATGCAGCAGACCGCCGGAAAGGGCACCTTCCCCGGCACGCCCCGGAACAGGGCCACGGCGCCCTGTGCGGCGAAGAACCGATCGACCGCCGCGTCGATCTCCCCCGTGGTCACCCCCGGCCGGATCATCGAGCCCGCGATCTGATGAGCCTTCCAGACAACCAGCCCAGCCCGCCGCATGAGACCGATTTCCCGCGTTGAACGCAGATTGATCACGAACTCTCATCCTCCGATCGATCGGCCTGCGTCCACCACGCGACGCACAGGCGCCGGACGCCGCAGGCCGTCTTCGCATCATAGCCAGCCGCAGCGGCCGCTGCACGGCCGCTGCCCGAAGCCCGCCGTGGTCAGCGGCCGCGGCCCGCGCGGCCAAACGTGGCGACCGCCCGGCGCACACGGTCAAACGTCTCCTCCGCGGTGCCAAGGCCGTCAATGCTCGCCAGTTTGCCCTGCCGAGCGTAGTAATCGAGCAGTGGCGCGGTCTGAAGCTCGAAGCTTTCGATTCGGCGGGCGAACACCGCCGGGTCGTCGTCCTCGCGTCCCCGGGCGAGCATCCGCCGCACGAGCTCGTCCCGCGGCACGGCCAGTTCGATGACACCGTCGACGCTCATCGCCCGCCGCTCGAGCAGGTCGTCGAGCGTCTCCGCCTGATGCAGCGTTCGCGGGAAACCGTCGAGCAGACAGCCGTCACGACAATCCGCCGACTCCAGACGTCGGGTCACCATGCCAACGATGATGTCGTCGGGCACCAACTGCCCGTTCGTCATGAAGCTGGCAGCCTGCATTCCCTCGGGCGTGCCGGCCCGCACCGCCGACCGTAGCATCTCCCCGGTGGAGAGATGCGGGATCCGCAAAAGGTCGACCAATTTCTGGCACTGCGTTCCCTTGCCGGCACCAGGCGGTCCAATGAGGATGATCCGCATGGCCGAACCACACGAGGACAGACGACGGGGTTCAGGACTTTTCCAACAGGCCGCCGTAGTTGCGCATCACGAGGTGGCTGTCGATCTTCTGCACCAGATCGAAGGCGACGCTCACGGCGATCAGCAGCCCCGTGCCGCCATAAAAACCGGCGATCTGGGCGTTGGTGTTCAGCGAAGAACCGACGATCGTGGGAATGATGGCCACCAGAGAGAGGAAACCCGCTCCCACGTACGTGATCCGCTCCATCACCTTCTCCAGATAATCCGCCGTCCGCTTGCCGGGCCTGTAGCCGGGGATGAACGCGCCGAAATTCTTCAGGTTATCCGCCATCTCCTTCGGATTGAAGGTGATCGCCGTCCAGAAGTAGCAGAAAAAGTAGATCAGCGCGACATAACACAGGTTGTAGAGAAACGACTGGCCGCGCTGGAACGATTCGTGGATCGATGTCAGCACCGCGTTGCCCGGGAAAAGCCCCGACAGCCACTGGAAGAGAATCTGCGGAAACAAGAGCAGCGAGCTGGCGAAGATGATCGGCATCACCCCCGCCTGATTCAGTCGCAGCGGCAGGTATTGCTTGGTGCCTCCGTAGACCCGCCGGCCGCGGACGTGCTTGGCGCTCTGCGTCGGGATCCGTCGCTGCCCCTGGGTCATGAAGACGACGCCGGCCACGATGCCGACGAACAGTGCCGCCAGGACGATCAGCGTCTCCACGCCCATCTTGCCGGCGCCGCCGCCGAGTTCCAGGCTCGTTTCGCTGCCGAGTTGCAGCAGGGCACTGGGAACGCCGGCGAGGATGCCGGCCATGATGAGCAGGCTGATGCCGTTGCCGATGCCGAACTCGTCGATCTGCTCGCCGAGCCACATCAGGAAGATCGTGCCGGCCGTCATCGTCATCACCGCCACGAACTGCCAGACGAACGGCAGCCTGCCGTCGACGAGAAAGCCGGATTGGATCAGCGGCACATCCCCCACCTTCTGCGACGCCAGGAACGCCACGTAGCCCCAGCTCTGCACGATGCAGATCAGCACCGTGGCGTACCGCGTGTATTCGTTGATCTTCTTTCGGCCCGCCTCCCCCTCCTTCGAGAGCCGCTCCAGCGGCGGCCAGACGGTGCCGAGCAACTGGAAGATGATCGACGCGGAAATGTACGGCATGATTCCCAGACCGAAGATGGTGGCCTGGGACAATTGGCTCGCCGAAAAAACGGCCACTGTCTTGAGCAGTTCGCCAATGCCGCCGGACTGCTGGGAGTACGCCGACATCGCCTGGGGGTCGACGATCGGCAGCGGCACCTGCCAGCCGACACGGTACACGAGCAGGAGCCCGAGCGTCAGCAAGATTTTTTGCCGCAGTTCGGGAATCGTGAAGATGATGCGGAGTTTCTCGAGCACGGACTGACGCTCCTCGTGGTTGCGGGGCCGCGGGCCGTGGTGCCGGCCGCCGCCACCACCTTACCCGCCGACCGGCTTTTTCCGCGATGCCTTTTTCACGCGACGCACGACGGGGGCCGGGCCGGGAAGTTCAGTGCAGGTGCCGCCGGCGGCTTCGATCTTCGTCTTCGCCTGGGCGCTGAACCGATGTGCCGACACCCGCAACGCGTGCTTCAAGTCGCCCGTTCCGAGGATCTTGATCTCGTGCCAGATCCCCTTGGCGAGACCGGCTGCCCGCAATGACTGCGGAGTCACCTCGTCATTGGCCGAAAAAGCCCCCTGGAGGGCACCGACGTTCACGCTCTTCACGATCGGGGCGTGCGCGTTGTGAAACCCGCGTTTGGGAATCCGGCGGATGAGCGGCATGCCGCCCCCCTCGAAAATTCCCGCTGCGGACCAGCCGGCCAACTGGCCCTGCCCCTTGTTGCCGCGGCCCGCGGTCCGCCCCCGGCCCGAGCCAGGGCCGCGGCCGACCCGCAGCCGCTTGGTGTTGCCGTGGATACCCTTGTTGACGTCGTTGATCTTCATGGTGCCGTCCTTTTCCCCACTGCCTTCAGCCTGCGCCCGTTAGCCCGCCACCTTCAGAGGGTGACCCCTCGGAGTCGCTCGACGTCGGCCTTGGTCCGCAGTTGCTTGAGGGCGGCGAGCGCCGCCTTGACCAGATTGACAGGATTGGTCGAGCCGTGGGCCTTGGAAAGCACGTCGCGGATGCCCGCCGATTCGCAGACGGCACGCACCGCGGCCCCGGCGATGATGCCCGTGCCCGGACCGGCCGGCAGGAGCACGACCTTGGCGGTCTCATACCGGCCCTCGACCCGATGCGGGATCGTTCCTGCCTCCACCGGCACCTCGATCAGGTTCTTCATGCCGTCCTTGATCGCCTTCTCAACGGCAGGAGGCACTTCGTTGGCCTTGGCATAGCCACAGCCGACTTTGCCCCGACCGTTGCCGACGACGACGAGCCCCGCGAAACTGAACCTCCGCCCTCCCTTGACCACGGTGGCACAACGCCGCACTTTGACGACCTTTTCCGCGAATTCGCCCGAGCGGGTTTCTTTGCCGGTGGACACTGGTGACTGCCTCCGATGACGGTGTGACTGTTGCCGACGTGACTAGAACTCGAGCCCAGCCGCCCGGGCCGCATCGGCCAGGGCCGCGACACGGCCGTGATAGCGAAACGCTCCTCGGTCGAAGCAGACCTGCTTCACGCCCGCCGCGCGGGCCCGCTCGGCGACTGCCTTGCCGATGACCTCGGCCGCGTGCTTGTTGCCACCGAAGCCGACCTGGCCGCGGATCTGCTTGTCGAGCGAACTGGCCGAGGCCAGCGTCCGCCCCGTGGCGTCGTCGATGACCTGCGCGTAGATGTGCTTGTGGGTGCGAAACACCGAAAGCCGGGGCCGCTCCGCCGTGCCGCGGATCGTGCGCCTCACGCGATACTGGCGTCGCTCTCGTTGTCTCAGGATTGTCCGTGCATGGTCCATGTCGTGATCCTCGTGCGTGCCGACCGTCGGGAACGGGCCGTCACTTGGTGACCGCCTTGCCCGCCTTGCGGCGTACCTGTTCGTTTTCGTAGCGAATGCCCTTGCCCTTGTAAGGCTCGGGCTTCCTCAGGGCCCGCACCTCGGCGGCGAACTGCCCGACGAGTTGCTTGTCGATGCCCTTGATGTGGACGTGCGTCTGGTCGGGGCAGGTCACCGTGAGCCCAGCCGGGATCTTGACCTGAAGTTCGTTGGCGAAGCCGACCCGCAACTGCAGCACGTCCTTTTGGATGGCGGCGAGGTAGCCGACGCCGACGATTTCCAGTTTCTTCTCGTAACCCTTGGAAACGCCCTCGACCATGTTGGCTGCGAGCGCCCGCGTCAGGCCATGCACCGACCTGGCGAGACGGCCGTCCGACGACCGAGTGACCGTGATCTGCCCGGCGTCGACCGCGACGGTGACCGCCGGATGGAGCCGCTGCTCGAGCTTGCCGAGCGGGCCCTCGACCTTGAGCGCACCGGCCTCGATGGCCGCCTTGACGCCCTTCGGAATCGCCACCGGTGATTTGCCTATTCTCGACATCGTCTCCGACCTTTCCCGCGGCTGCTGCCGCGATCACCACACGCGATCACCACAACTCCCAGAGCACTTCGCCGCCCAGTTTCCGCTGCCTGGCCTCGCGGTCGCTGACCACGCCGCTCGACGTGGAGAGGATCGATATGCCGAGCCCGCCGAGAACGGGCCGCAGCCGCACCGACCGGCTGTACACCCGCCGACCGGGCGAACTCACCCGTCGAATGTGCCGAATCAGCCGCTCGCCATTGGGCCCGTACTTCAGGTCCATCTGGATGTGCGGCACCGGGGCCGCCTCGACCTCGCGCCAGTCCCAGATGAACCCCTCGCGCTTGAGCACTTCCGCCACGCCACGCTTCACCTTCGAACTCGGCACCTCTACGGTCGGCCGTTCGACGCGAACCGCATTGCGGATGCGGGTGAGCATGTCGGCGATGGGATCGGTCATCATGTCAGAAGAACCCTCACGTGAACTCCGTCGGAATCGGGACGCCCGCCTACCAACTGGCCTTCTTCACACCGGGAATACAGCCCTGATCGGCCAACTTGCGAAAACAAATGCGGCACATGCCGAACTTGCGGTACACCGCCCGAGGGCGGCCGCAGAGCATGCACCGCCGCACGACGCGGGTCGAGAACTTCGGCGGTCGTTTGGCGGCCGCGATCTTCGATTTGCTTGCCATAAGTCGATCCAGTCAGCCCGTTGAAACCTGTCCGGCGCACCGTTCGCCGGTCATCCTCGGCACTGCCGCTACGCCGCGGCTCCTTCGTCGTCCTTCTTCAGCGGCAGCCCCATCGCCCGGAGAAACTCCCGGGCATCGTCGTCGGAAGTCGCCGAAGTCACCAGCGTGATGTTCATGCCCTGAGGCCGCGTGAACTTGTCCGGATTGATCTCCGGGAAGACCATCTGTTCGGAAAGTCCGAGGCTGTAGTTGCCGTGACCGTCGAAGGCAGTGGCCGAGAGCCCGCGAAAGTCACGAACCCGCGGCAGCGCGAGCGATACGAGCCTGTCGAGGAATTCGTACATCCTTCGACCGCGGAGCGTCACTTTGCAGCCGATCGGAAGGTTTTCCCGCAGCTTGAAGCCTGACACGGCCGCCTTCGACAGGGTGGCGATCGGCTTTTGACCGGTCACCTGCGCGAGCGCGGTCATCGCCTCCTCGAGAAACTTCTTCTCGGTCACGGCCACGCCCACACCCATGTTGACCACGACCTTGACGAGCCGCGGGATGGCATGCGGGTTGTCCTGGTTGAGCGTCTTGCCCAACTGCGGACGCACCGTCTTGACGTAATGCTCCCAAAGCCGCGGCACCGTCGCCGGCGCGACCGCCGCCCCTTCTTGCTTTACTTTCTTCGCCATCGCATCAGTCCCTGTTTCGTTTCGTCAGCCGGGCAGCCCCGGCGACTTCCCTCACGCCTTGCCAGCCGCCGACTTGCCTTGCGGACGCCGCAGAACGCCCAGTTCCGCGCCGCAGGCCCGGCAAAAACGCACCTTCCCCCCGTCGGCCGACACCCGGGCGCCGAGTCGTGTCGCCTTGCCGCAGGCGGAGCAGACCACGAGGACATTCGAAGCGTCGATCGGGAGTTCCTTGCTGAGCCGGCCACTCTGTGGGTTTTTCTGGCTCCGCTTGATGTGCCGATACACGCGGTTGACTCCCTCGACGACGAGTCGCGGACCGCCACCGGTCGCCTTGGCAGGGCGGACCGCGAGCACCTTGCCGCGGACCCCACGCGAGTCGCCCGTCCTTACTTCGACGAGATCGCCGGACTTGATCAGCATCACACCACCTCGCTCGCCAGGCTGACGATTTTCATGAAGTTGCGATCCCGCAACTCACGGGCCACGGCACCGAAGATGCGCGTGCCCTTGGGATTCTTTTCGTTGTCGATGATCACGCAGGCGTTCGTGTCGAACCGGACGTAACTGCCGTCGGTGCGCCGTGCCGGCTTCTTGCACCGCACCACGACCGCCTTCACGACCGCCTTCTTCTTCACGTCACTGCCGGGGATGACGCTCTTGACGCTGCAGACGATGATGTCGCCCAGCCCCGCGGTGCGCTTCCGGCTTCCGCCGAGCACCTTGAAGCACATCACTTCCTTCGCCCCGGTGTTGTCCGCGACCACGAGCCGCGTCTGCATCTGAATCATGTCGTCCGTCCTTCCGCCGCTCCGGTCGCCGCGGCATCCTCGACCTGTGCCGACTTCTCCTTGATCGCCGTGGCCCGGGCCCCGCTCCGCAGCGATGCCACGTCGACCGCCGTGCTCTTGGAGACCACCCGCACCAATTCCCAACGCTTCAGCCGGCTCCGCGGCCGGCACTCGATGATTTCCACCAAGTCACCCGGGCCGGACTCTTCTTTCTCGTCATGGACGTGACAGATGGTCCGCCGATGCTGGATGCGGCCGTATTTATGGTGCCGAACGACCCGCGGGATCTCCACCCGCCGCGTCTTGGCAGCAGCCGCACTGGTCACCGTTCCGGTTTCAACTCGCCTGGGCATTCGTCACTCTCCGCTTCAGGGCCGATCGGGCCCCGGCCTGGTCTATTTTCCGCTCTTATTTTCCGCTCTGGGTCCGGTTGCGGAACGTCCGCCGGGAAGCCACACCCCCCTTGCCGGCCGCTCGCACCTTGGCACGCCCGCTGGCCCTTGGCCGCCGCGCATGCTTCTCATGCTGGGGATTTTCCGCGGCATCAGCCGCAGACGCAGAATCAGCCGCACCACCGCCGGCCAGCACGCCGCGTTCGGCGAGAATGGTCTGGCAGCGGGCTATGGTCCGCCTGTTCTTGCGAAGGTCCGAGGGGGCGGCGATCTTCTCGGTTTGCGCCTGGATGCGCAGCCGGAAAAGCTTCTCGGCAGCGTCCTTCCAGACGAGCCGGATCTGCTCGTCGGCCATCTCTCTGAGTTCACGCACTTTCGTCACGGTTCGGCTTCCTCGCTCGTTTCACCAGCACCTGCTCACATCACCCGCCGCTTCACGAATCGAACCCGGAGCGGCATCTTGTGGGCCAGACGCGCCATGCACACCCGCGCCGCCTCTTCCGTCACTCCGCCGATCTCGTAGAGGATCATTCCCGGCTTGATGACCGCTGCCCAGTACTCAGGCTCGCCCTTGCCTTTGCCCATTCGTGTTTCCAGCGGGATCGAGGTGATCGACTTGTGCGGGAACACGCGCACGAACAGCCGTCCCTCCGTGCGGAGGTACTGCTGGGCTGCGATCCGCCCCGCTTCGATCGTCGCGGCGGGAAGCCACCCCGGCTGCTCGGCCTGGAGGCCGAAGTCGCCGAAGACGACCCGATTGCCGCGCGAGGCATCACCTCTTATACGACCTCTTTGGCTTTTTCGGTGCTTGACCCTCTTGGGCATCAGCGCCATCGCCAGTCTCCTCGTACATGCCTTGGTTCACCCAAACCTGAACACCAATGTTGCCTTGCGCGGTCGGAGCCTCGCAGAAGCCGTAGTCGATCTTGGCCCGGAGCGTCGACAGTGGCATCGAGCCGGCGATCGCCTTCTCGCACCGCGACATCTCGGCCCCGCCGAGCCGGCCAGCCAACTGGATCTTGACCCCCTTGGCCCCCGCATCCATGGTCGTGTCGAGGGCCCGCTTCAACGTCCGCCGGAACGCCGCCCGCTTCGTCAACTGGTCGGCGATGTCCTCGGCGATCAGCTGCGCCTGGATTTCCGGCCGACCGACCTCCTCGACCTTGAGATTCACCCGCCTGCCGAGGAGTTCCTGAAGCTCGCCCTGAAGCCTGTCGACCTCCTGCCCCTTGCGACCGATGATCGCACCGGGGCGGGCCGAGTGGAGGATCACCTTGACCTCGTCCCGCGTGCGCTCGATCTCGACCTTGGGGATCGCCGCCGCCCGGTACTTGGTCTTGAGGAACTTCCGCACCCGGATGTCCTCCATCAACAGGTCTCGAAAATCCTTCTTGGAGGCGTACCACCTGCTCTTCCAGGGCTCGGTGATCCCGGTGCGAAATCCGACGGGATGGACTTTTTGACCCATGTTCTTCACCTCACTCCGCTTCGGCTACGACGACGGTGTCGAGCGCCACCTTGATGTGCGACATCCGCCGCTTGATGCCAAACGCCATACCACGGGCGCGGGGGCGGATCCGCTTGAACATCGGCCCCTCGTCGATTCGGGCATCCACGACCACCAGATCGTCCAGCCCGGAAGCCTGCTGCTGCTCCGCATTGCCAAGAGCGCTGCGAATAACCTTCTCCAGCATCCGCGCCCCGCGATGGGGCTGAAAACGCAGGATGTCCAGCGCCTCGTCCGCGAACTTGCCGCGCACCAGATCCGCCAGGGCCCGCACCTTGCGGGCACTGATCCGGGCGTATTTGTGACTTGCCTTGTATGCCATGATGTCCCTCGATCGATTCGCCTCGATCGTACCCTGCGGCCCGCAGCGGAGCCGCCGCCGCTCAGCCCTTGCCTCCAGCCGCCGGCGTGGCGGCCTCCTTGACCTTTCCGCCGTGCCCGCGGAACGTCCGCGTCGGGGCAAACTCGCCGAGCTTGTGTCCCACCATGTCCTCGGTGACGAACACCTTCACGTGCTGCTTGCCGTTGTGGACCATGAACGTCAGGCCGATGAACTCCGGCACGATCGTGCAGGACCGGGACCACGTCTTGATCGGATCGCGCTTGCCCGACGAAAGCTGCGCCTCCACCTTCTCGAAGACCCGCGGGTCGATGTAGGGCCCTTTTTTGGAACTGCGTCCCATGTCCTGTTACCTCAACTTCAGCTGGCCGTAGCGACGACTCTTCCGCCGCCGCAGGATCGCGGCACCCGAGGGCTTGCGGGGCTTCCGCGTGCCCCCGCCCTTGGCGCTCTTCCCGGTGGGGCTGACGGGATGCCGCCCCCCCTTGGTTCTTCCCTCACCGCCACCGTGCGGATGATCGATCGGATTCATCGCGGTGCCGCGGACATGGGGGCGGACGCCCATCCAGCGCGTGCGGCCCGCCTTGCCCAGACGGACGTTCATGTGGTCCGCGTTGCCGATCGCACCGATCGTCGCCCGGCAGGCAGCCGGGACGCGGCGGATCTCACCTGATGGCAGCGTGAGCTGCGCCCACTGCGCCTCACGGGCGACCAGCACCGCCGAGGAACCGGCGGAGCGACAGAGCCTGCCCCCCCGCCCCGCCTGGAGTTCGATGTTGTGGATCTGCATGCCGAGGGGAATCGCCGCCATTGGCAGGCAGTTTCCGACCTCGGGCGGGGCCGCCTCGCCACTCGACACCGTCGCACCAACCGCGAGCCCCTCGGGCGCGAGAATGAACCGTTTCTCGCCGTCGGCGTAGCAGACCAGCGCCACGCGGCAGGTGCGGTTCGGATCGTACTGGATCGACTCCACCTTCCCCGGAATTCCGTCCTTGTTGCGCCGGAAGTCGATCAAACGGTAGTGCTGCATGTGCCCGCCGCCCCGATGGCGGGCCGTGATCTTGCCCTGGTTGTTGCGACCGCCCGTCTTCCGCTTTCTGAGCCGTAGCCCCTTCGGCGCGGAGGCACCGGGCGTGAGTTCGGCGAAGTCGGAGACGCTGGCGCCACGGCGACCGGGGCTCGTCGGATTGTAGGTGCGAATTCCCATGATCGTGATCCCCGCCCACGGCGGCCTAGAACAGGTTGATCTTGAACTCCGGCTTCAGCGTCACGACGGCCTTTTTCCAGGCCTTGGCACTGGTTCGTCGCATCCGACTGCGGCGCGCCTTGCCGACACGGTTCTGGACGGCGATCTTTTCAACACGGACGTTGAACATCTCTTCCACCGCCCGGCGAATGTCGGCCTTGGTCGCCGCCGAAACGACCTCGAACGAATAGGCGTTGTGCCGGGTGGCGCGGTGCATCCCCTTCTCGGTGATCAACGGCCTGACGATCACCTGATGAGGAGCGATATGCGGATTCAGCACCGGCGATGGAGGGACTGGTACGGCCATCGTTGCTACGCCTCCTTCTTCGCGGTGCGGCGACCGGTCGCCCGCCCAGACGTCTTTCGCGGCTTCGCTGCCGTCGTCTTCGTGGCGGCCTTGGCCTTGACCCTGGCCCGGAAGGCATCGATTGCCGCCGTGGTCATGACGATCGACTTCGGCCGCAGAATCGTCCACGCGTTGAGTTCGGCGACCGGCGCCACCGAGACGCCGGCGATGTTCCTGGCACTCTTCCAGACATTCGCGTCGTGGGAGTCGGCAGCAAGCAGCACCGTCTGCTCACCCAGGCCGAGTGAGGCCAGCATGCGGGCCACGACCGCCGTCTTCGGCGCCGCGACCGCCAGCCGATCCACCAGCTTCACCTCGTCGTCGGCGAGCCGGGACGCAAGCGCCATGCGGGTCGCCGCCTGCAGCGACTTCCGCGGCATGCGCCAGCCGAAATCCCGCGGCCGCTTTGCGAAAATGTGGCCGCCGCCCCGGCGCGTTCCGCTGCGCCGCGCACCGGCACGAGCATTGCCCGTGCCCTTCTGGCGGTACAAATTCCGGGTTGACCCGGCGACCTCGCCCCGAGTCTTCGTCTTTTGAGTCCCCTGACGAAGATTGGCCTGATACATCACGATCGCGTCGTGAAGGAGTTGCTTGCTCACCGCAGGCGCGAGTTCCTTTGGGTCGATTTCGTAAGACCCGACCTGCTTGCCTGACATGTCGTAGACGGCGAGGTTCACTTGGCACCAGCCTTCTTCTTGCCGGCCGGAGCAGCCGCCCCGACCCGCTTGATCTTGTTCGTCTGCATCACCGTCACGAAGGTGCCATTGGCACCCGGCACGGCACCACGGACGAGGAGCAGGTTTCGCTCCTTGTCGATGCCGACCAGCCTCAGATTCCGCATCGTGGACCGCTCGTTTCCATACCGCCCAGCCATCCGCTTTCCCTTGAACACGCGGGCCGGGGAGGTGTTCATGCTCGTGCCGCCCTGATGGCGATGCACCTTCTTGACGCCGTGGCTGGCCCGCTGCCCCTTGAAGCCGTGCCTCTTCATCACGCCGGCGGTGCCCCGCCCCTTCGTGGTACCGGTGACGTCGACGCAATCGACGGGGTCGAACAGATCGACCGTAAACACCTGGCCGACCTGGGCCGCGTCATAGACGCCGCGAAACTCCCGCACGAACCGTTTTGGCTCGCAATCCGCCTTGGCCGCACCCCCGCCCGGCCGGGCCTTCGACCGCTTGCCGTCGAGCTTCGCCACCTGCCCGCGGACAGACCGGCTGACGAGCCGGCGCGGCTTGTCCAGAAACCCGATCTGAATGGCGGCATAGCCATCGCGATCGGGCGTGCGAACCAGGGTCACGGGGCATGGGCCGGCCTCGATCACGGTGACGGGGACCACCCCTCCGTCAGCGGCAAAAATCTGGGTCATGCCGACCTTGCGGCCAAGCAGGCCCTTGCGGCCCGCAGTGTGTTGGATATTCCCAGCCATGTTTCACCGCCGTCGAGGCGAAGACAGCCAACCGGCCGGCCGAAGCCATGCCAATCGCCTGCCATCCTCGCGATCACGCTCGAAGCCGTCGGCTGCAGGAGCACCGGAACACCGTTCCAGCCTTACCCGCAACGCCTTCCAAGCATGCCGTGCCGTGCGCTCCTGTGCAGAGAAAGGGGATCCTGAACTACCGTGACGACGCCTTGATCTTGATGTCCACACCGGCGGGCAGGCTGAGTTTGTTCAGCGCCTCGATCGTCTTGGCGGTCGCCTGGACGATGTCGATCACCCGCTTGTGGGTCCGAATTTCGTACTGCTGCCGGGCCTTCTTGTCGATGTGCGGACTGGAGAGGACGGTGTACCGCTCGATCCGAGTGGGGAGCGGAATCGGACCGTGTACCTCGGAATTCGTCCGCTTGGCGGTGTCGACGATCTCGGCGGCGCTCTGGTCGAGCACGACGTGGTCGTACGCCTCCATGCGAATGCGAATGATCTCTTGTGTCGGACCGGCCAAGGGACAACTCCAATCAAACCAACGCACGACTACCAACCGGAATCGACGTCGGCAGCGGAACCGATCCGCCGCCGAGCGGTTGCACAAGGGAAGCCCTCGGCCCCGCGGGAGCGAACGACGGGAAAACCCGGCATCTACTCCCTCCGCGACCCCCTCCCCAAAAGGGATATGGGGTGGGACGCGGTCGAGCCACGGAATCTAAGGTGGGGCCTTGCCGCTGTCAACAGACCAAAAAATTTCGGCATCTAGCCGGCCGGAACTCGTCATCACGTCGGCCGCGTTCCGGCCGGTCGGCAAACACCGACGTAGCGATTCGTGGGAGTTGATCGCTGCCCGGCCCTCGCTCACTCGGACCTGCCTGCGTTCCGGCATCCTGCCTGCGTCGGGCAGCTTACGCCGGCACCTGGGTCACGAGCGGCCCCGCCCGTCGTTCGATTCCAGACGCTCGATGAGTGCACGAGGATCATGCGTGAGCCGTGTCACACGAACGCCGCGGCCGTCTCGGCAGGAGCAGGGCCGTACTTGAGCGGGGCCATCGTGAAGCTCGCCCGCCCCTGGCTGACGCTGCGGACGGCGGCCGAGTAGCCGAACATGCTCGCCAGCGGCGCCTCGGCCGTCAGCACGTTGACCCCGCCGCGGATCTCGGTGGCGGTGATCATCGCCCGGCGTTGCTGGAGGTCGTTGATCACGTCGCCGAGATGCTCCTCGGGGACGCTCACCTCGACCCGCATCACCGGCTCGAGGAGGGTCGTCCCGGCCGCCTCGAGCATCCGCTCGACCGCCTCGGCAGCCGCCATCCGCACGGCGACGTCGGAGGGAAACGGCTCGGGGATCGGGCTCTCCACGACCACGATCCGCACGCCCCACAGCGGGCAGCTCTTCAGCCCGCCGCGTTCGGCCGCCTCGCGGACCGACTGGGTCATGAGGGCGGCGAGCGTGGCCAGCGTGTCGCTCTCCGGAAACCAGCCCTGCTCCACCGTCACCGGCGCCTGCTCGCCGACCGGCTCGGCCCGGAGCGAGACGGTGGCGACGAGATTCTGCCCGCCGATCTGCCGGTTGATCGTGCCGGCGACCGAAACGGCCTTCGACAGCGTCTCCTTGTAACTGACCCGCGGCTTGTGGACCCTGCACTTGAGGTTGAAGTCGCGTTCCAGCCGGTGGCGGATCACCTCGAGGTGGAGCTCCCCCATGCCCGAAATCAGCGTCTGTCCCGTCTCCTCGCTCTCCACGGCGCGGAACGTCGGGTCCTGCCGCTTCATCATCTCCAGCGTCTCGGCGAGCTTCTTGCGGTCGAGGCTCGTCTCCGGCTCGATGGCCATCGAGATCACGGTCTCGGGGAACTGGATCGTCTCCAGGAGGATCGGCTCGTTGGCATCGCAGAGGGTGTCACCGGTGATGCTGCCGCGCGGACCGATCACGCCCACGATGTCCCCCGCCTCGGCCTTCTCCACCTGCTCGCGCCGGTCGGCCTGCACGTGCCAGATCTGGGCGATGTTCTCCTTCTTCTGCCGCAGCGGGTTCCAGGCCCGGCTCCCCGCCTTGAGCGTTCCGGAATAGACGCGGACGAAGTACAGGTCGCCGTGCTTCTCGGCGATGATCTTGAAGACCAGGCCGCAGAATGGGGCTGCCGGGTCGGGCTTGCGGACGATCGCTGTCGGCTGCTTCTTCGTCGGATCGAGCCCCTCGACCGGGGGCACGTCCCGCGGGCTCGGCAGATACCAGGCGACGGCGTCGAGCACCGGCTGGATGCCGATGCAGTCGAGGGCCGAGCCGGCCAGCACCGGAACCACGTGCCGGGCGATCGTCGCCTGACGGATCGCCCGGCGCAGCACGTCCGGCGGGATCGTCGCCTCCGCCATGACGAGTTCCGCAACTTCTTGAGAAAAGTCGAAGAGGGTGGAGACGAGATCCTCGCGGTACAGGGCCGCCTCGGCGGCGAGTTCCTCCGGGATCGGGGATACCGTGACCTTCGCGATCGCCTAGCCGCCGGCGAGTGCCTCGTCCTTGGGCGGAAACGTCAGCAACCGCATCTCCACGAGGTCCACGATCCCGCGAACCGGATCCTTGACGTGCGGCGGCCCGAGGCCGAGTGGCACGTGGAGGACGAGCGGCCTGGTCCCGAGCCGCTTCTCGATCTGCTGGACGGTGCCGAGGAAGTCGGCTCCCTCGCGGTCGAGCTTGTTGACCAGCGCGATCCGCGGTACGCCGTAGCGGTCAGCCTGCCGCCAGACCGTCTCGCTCTGGGCCTCGACCCCCTCGCGGGCGCTGAACACGACGACGGCGCCGTCGAGGACCCGCAGGCTGCGCTCCACCTCGGCGGTGAAGTCGACGTGCCCCGGCGTGTCGATGAGGTTCACCGTCACGTCCCGCCAGCGGAACGACACGGCGGCCGAGTAGATCGTGATGCCGCGTTCCTGCTCCTCAGGATCGAAGTCGGTGATCGTGGTGCCACGATCGACCTCGCCGAGGCGGTGACTGGTCTGCGTGAAGAACAGCATCCGCTCGGTGAGCGTCGTCTTGCCGGCGTCGATGTGGGCGACGATGCCGATGTTGCGGATCGTGTCGATGGAGCGGGGCATGGGGCGGCTACATCCTCTCCACGGTGCCGATGCCGAGCAGCGCGAGACCCGCGCGCAGCACCCGGCCGGTGAGGTCGCAGAGGGCAAGCCGGCCGTCCCGCTCCGCCCCCTCGGCCTTGAGCACCGGCAGGGCGTCGTAGAACGTCGAGTAGCAGCCGGCAAGCTCGAACAGCCAGCCGGTGAGCAGGTTCGGCCGGTAGTCGGCTTCGACGTCCTCGAGCACCTCGGCGAAGCGGACGAGTTTCAGGGCCAAGGCCCGCTCCCGGGGGTCGGCGACGCTCACGCTCCGGCAGCCCGCCCGCAGCGCCTCCCGGTCGATGCCCCCCTTCGCAAAAATCCCCTCCACGCGGGCCACGGCGTACTGCATGTACGCCGCCGTGTTGCCGGTGAGCTGCAGCATCTTGTCGAAGCTGAAGACGTAGTCGGTGGTCCGGTTCTGGGAGAGGTCGGCGTATTTGATCGCGCCGATGCCGACGGTCTCGGCGACGTGCCGACGGTCGCCTTCGTCGAGTGCCGCGCGGGCCTCGTCACCGGAGCCGACGACGCGGGCCGCCCGGTCCACTCCCTCGTCGAGCAGCGGCTCCAGCCCCACCGTGTCGCCGGCCCGGGTCTTGAACGGCCGGCCGTCCTCGCCGAGCACCGTGCCGAAGGCGACGTGGACGAGCTGCACGGGGCCGCAGCCGCGGCGCCGGGCGGTTTCGAAGACCTGCTGGAAGTGCTGCCCCTGGCGGTGATCGACGACGTACAGGATCCGGTCGGGATGCCAGTGCGCGAGCCGCCAGTCGATCGTGGCCAGGTCGGTCGTGGCGTAGAGAAAGGCACCGTCGGCCTTGCGGACGAGGAGCGGCGGCTCGTCGTCGCCGCCGAGGAACACCCCCACCGCCCCGCGGCGTTCCCGCGCCAGGCCACGGTCGAGAAGGTCGGCGACGACGCCGGCGAGCAGCGGCTGGTAAAAGCTCTCGCCGAGGGTGTGGTCGAACGTCACCCCGAGGCGGGCGTAGAGCCGCTCGATCTCGGCGAGGCAGATCGGCATGAACCGGTCCCAGAGGGCGCGGTTTTCAGCGTCCCCGGCGTGGAGCTTCGCCGTTTCGGCGAGCACCTCGCGGCCGGCAGCGGGATGTTTCGCCGCCAGGGCCGCGGCCTCGGGATCAGCGGCAAGCTCCTCCGGCTTGGCGTCGGCGATCTTGCGGACGAGCCGATACAGGCGGCCAAGCTCGGCAGTCGGGTCGGCGGCGAAGGCCTCCTCGTCGCAGAGCCGTTTCCAGCCCCAGAGGATCATGCCGAACTGCGTGCCCCAGTCCCCGAGGTGGTTGTCGGTGATCACGCGATGGCCGCGGAAGCGGAGGATCCGCGACAGGGCGTCGCCGATCACCGTGGAGCGGATGTGGCCGACGTGCATCGGCTTGGCGACGTTCGGCGAGGAGAAGTCGACGACGATCGTCTCGGGAGCGAAGACCGGGGCGACGCCGAGCCGTTCGTCGCGCACGGCGGCCGCGACGGCGGCCGCGAGGGCGGCATCGCGAACGCGGACGTTGATGAAGCCCGGCCCGACCGGATCGCCGGGGGGCTCGAAGAGCGTCGTGTAGCCGGGCTGCTCGACGAGCCGGGCGGCGATCGCCACCGCCAGGTCGCGAGGCTTTCGGCCGGCCCGCTTCGCCAACGGCATCGCCATCGATGCGGAATAGTCGCCGAACTTTGCGTCGGCGGTTTCCCGCACCTGCTCGAGAATCGCGGGGATCTCGCTTGCCGCGACGCCGAGCGTGCCGTCGGCCACGAGCCCCTCGATCGCCCGCCGAAACATCTCCCGCAGGGACGCGCGGAAGTTCACGCGGTCCGTCGTCGTGCCGTCGTCGCTCATCGGCCGACCGCTCCCGCCGACTCGACGGAAATCCGCTTGGCATCCCCCCAGAGATGCTCGAGGTCCCAGTACTCGCGGGCCTCGGCATCGAAGAGATGGACCATCACGTCGCCGTAGTCGAGGATGATCCAGCGGCCTTCCTCGTAGCCTTCGCCCCCCCGCTTGCGGTCGTGCAGATCCTGCTTCACGCCCTTCTCGATCTCGTCGGCCATGGCGTGCAGCTGGCGGCGGCTGGAGCCGGTGGCGACGACGAAGTAATCGAACACGTCGGTCAGGCCGCGGAGGTCGAGCACGCGCACATCGGTGCCCCGGGTTTCCTGCGCGATGCGGGCGGCGGCCAGGGCCAGCTGCCGGGCCCGATCGGACGTCGCTGCGGAGCCGGCGTGCGCCGCGACCTTGCCGGTGGCCGGCGAATCCTTGCGGGCTGGGGTCACGAGGCGCTCGGGGGCTGGAAACGGGAATGAAACCGAGTGGTCACGGCCTTAGAGTCAGGACCGTCCCACCCCGGCAGTGTAAGGTACCAGTTCCCCCCATGCGATCCCTGGCCACGCTGCAGGCACTGCTCATCCCGCTCGCCGCCGCCGGCTGCGCCGGCGATGTCCCCGTGAACGCACCGGCGCAGCCGCCGTTGGCCGCGCTGGTCGAGGCCGTTCGCGAGGGGCGGCTCGACGCGATCACGGTCACCGATCGGCCGCTCGTGCCGCAGGACTGGGAACGGCTGCGCGGACTCACGGGGCTGCGTGAACTGGTGCTCGATCAGGGGGTGGCCGATGACACGGTGGCCGACATCCTCGGGTCGTTGACAGGCCTCCAGCGACTCGTGCTCCGGGAGTCCCCGCTGGGAGATGCCGGCTTCCAGGCGCTGGCCCGCTGCACGTCGCTCCGGGATCTCAACGTGCCGCGGGCCGGCTGCACCGTCGCGGGGCTGGAGGCGATCGCTGGCCTGGAGTCGCTGCGCAGCCTGCGGCTCGGCGGACCGGGACTGCGCGGGCCGGAGGTCGCCAGAACGCTCGCCACCCTCCCTGCCCTGCAATCGCTCCACCTGATCGACGTCCCGATCGGCGACGAAGGCCTGGCTGCCCTGGGCGGCGCGACGGGCCTCGGAAACCTGTATCTCGACGGAGCCGGGGTGTCGGACCGGGCCTGGGAAGACTATTTTAAGAAGCAACCGCATGTGCACGTGCACGTCGATCAAGCCCATCACGACCGCGATCCCGGCGGCGACCATCCACCATGAGCGGCACTCGCTCGGAACCCGGCCGCGGTGACGGAAGAACGCACCGGGGCCGTCTGCCGTGGTTGGGCCGCGGCCTCGTGCATCGCTGACCGCCATGGGCCCTCCACACGTGACCAGGGAGCACCCGATGATTCACCGGACCGTTGTCGGCCTCGTCGCCGGCGCCTGTTTCATGCTCCCCGTCGGCCTCGCGGACGAGGCCGCAGACGTCGTCGTCTACGGTTCCACGCCGGGCGGTTTCTGCGCGGCGATCGCCGCGGCCCGCGAGGGGGCGAAGGTCATTCTCCTCGAGCCGACCGAGCACGTGGGGGGCCTGACAACGGGGGGCCTGAGCCACTGCGACTCGAATCAGATGGTCCGCACGACGCTGCGTGGCTTGTTCGAAGAATGGCACGGCCGCGTGGTCAAGGACTACACCGACCGGGGCCTGCAAGCGGCCTACGACCCGACCAAGAAGGACCAGAGCCCCTGGACCTTCGAGACGAACGTCGCCATGCGGGTGACGAAGAAGATGCTCACGGAAACCGGTGTCGTCGTGAAGACCGGTCAGGCGATCACCGGCGTCACCAAGGACGGGCCGCGAATCACGACGCTCGTCACCGCGCAGGGCATGTTCCGCGCGACCGCGTTCGTGGATGGCTCCTACGAGGGCGACCTGATGGCGGCGGCCGGAGTCGAGTGGACGATCGGCCGCGAGGGACGAGCCGAGTTCGGCGAGTCCTATGCGGGCAAGCAATATCCGAAGCCAAAACTGCCGATCAGCGGCCGCGACGATCAGGGCCGGCTGCTGCCGCTCGTGACGACGGCCGATGCCGGTGCCACCGAGGCGGGCGACGCCAACGTGATGACCTACAGCTTCCGGCTCTGCCTGACGAGGGACCCCGCGAACCGCGTGCCTCCCCCCGAGCCGGCCCGGTACGATCCGGCCCGCTTCGAGATCGCCCGCCGGGTGCTGGCGGCCGGCGGGCGCGTGGGATTCGTCCTCTACCCCCTGCCGGGCGCGAAGTTCGACGGCAACAACTCGATCAATGGACACGTCTCGCTGGGGCTGATCGGCGGCGGCAACTCGTGGAATGCCGGCGACCGGGACCAGCGCCGGGCGATCTGGGAGGCGCACCGGCAGTACACGCTCGAGTTTCTTCATTTTCTGCGCACCGATCCGGATGTACCGGCGAAAATCCGCGAAACCTACGCCGATCTCGGGCTGTGCCGCGACGAGTTCGCGGAGACGGGTCACTTCCCGCCGGCGCTCTACGTGCGCGAGTCGCGTCGCATGCGCGGCGTCTACGTGATCTGCCAGAAGGACATCGTCGACTCGCCCCTCAAGGACGATCCGATCGCGATCTCGTCGTTTCCGATCGACTCCCACGACTGCCAACGGGTGGCCCTGCCCGACGGCGGCGTCGTCAACGAGGGGACGATCTACCCGGTCCTGTCGAAAGGCAAGCGAGTCGGGTACGCCTATCACGTTCCCTACCGTGCCATCCTGCCGAAGCCGGGTCAGTGCGCGAACCTGCTCGTCCCCGTGGCACTTTCCTGCACGCACGTCGCGATCTCGTCGCTGCGGATCGAGGCCGCGTGGATGGTGATCGGCCAGGCGGCGGGGATTGCTGCTGCGCAGGCCGCGGATCGGAACGTCGCGGTCCATGACCTGCCCTACGCGATTTTGCGCGAACGGCTCCTCGCCCAGGGACAGGTGCTCGACTTGCCGGGAGACAAGGCACCATGAAGAACGCGGGTTCGATCGCCCGTATCCGGCTCCTGCGCACGCCCGCCGTCTGGCTGGGCGCCGGCCTGGTCGTGGCCGGCGTGGTCGCCGGGTCGCGGCCCCTCTAGAACGCTCCAGAGCCAGTGGCGGCGGGCCCGTCGCTGGCGGCGGCGGCCACGGCATGGATCGACTCGTTGGCCGCGCCGCAGGTGGCAAAGGCCCGCCGGCCGTTTGCCGACCCGCAGCGGACCGACTGGCACTTCGTCCCCAAGTTCGACCGCAAGGGGCTGCCACTGCGCGACATGACGCCGGCCCAACAGGATCTGGCCCGCGGCCTGCTCCGCACCGCCCTCTCCGAGGCGGGCTCCACGAAGACGCAAATCATCATGCAGCTCGAGGAGATCCTGCGGCTCCGCGAGGGGAAGCGGGCCAAGAACGTCCGCGACCCGGAGCGGTACTTCTTCACGGTCTTCGGTGATCCGTCCGGCCGCGAGCCGTGGGGCCTGTCGGTCGAGGGACACCACCTGTCGTTCAACTTCACCATCCGCGATGGCCACCTCGTCGACCGCACGCCGCAGTTTCGCGGCGCGAGCCCCGCCACCGTGAAGACCGACCTGCCCGGCCTGCCCGCGGCGGGGACGCGGGTCCTGCGGGACGAGGAGGCACTGGCCTTCGACCTCGTGCAGGCGCTCGACGAGCAGCAGCGGAAGCAGGCCGTGATCACGGCCGAGCCGGCGGCGGAGATTCGTGCCGCCGGCGCGCCGCAGCCGCCGGGTGAGCCCCCCGTCGGCATCCGCCATGCGGACCTGCGGCCGGAGCAGCGGGCGGTGCTGCGCCGGATCGTGGAGGTGTATTGCGGCACGATGGTCGCGGAGGTGGCGGCCGAGCGGCTCCGGCTGATCGACGAGGCCGCCGGCGGCTGGGATGCGGTCATGTTCGCCTGGTCCGGGGCGACGAAGCCCGGCCTCGGGCACGCCTACCGGGTCGAGGGGCCGACGTTTTCGATCGAGTTCTGCAACGTCCAGCCTGACGCCGACGGGAATCCGGCCAACCACATCCACTGCGTGTGGCGGGATCGGACCGGCGATTTCGACCTGCCGGCCCGGTGACGGTGCGGCGCACACCGGCCTCGTGCCGGGGACCTTTCCCCGGATGTGGCGGTGCCGGATCGCTTGAAAGCGTGGCAGACAACGTTTCTTTGCGCCTGCGGACGTCAGCATCGGAGCCTCACCGAGGCGGACATGACACGCGATCGAGACATGGCCGACGATCTGGGCCCGTGCCACTATGGCGAGTCGGTCCACATCACGCCGGCAATCGTTTACACGTGTTGTGGCGTCGCGTTTCTGATGTTTGGGATCTTCGGCACACGACTCCCTCCCGACCCGAAGTTCCCACCCCACGCAACGATGCGTGCCGGTCTCTTGGTGGCCGCTGTCGGTGCCGTGTGCCTCGTGATCGGGATCGTCCGGCTGGTTCCCGATCTGGGTGCCAGCTGGCATCTGCACGAACAGGGAGTCCGCGTCGTACGCCGCGGTGACCAACGCCTGCTCGCATATCAGGACATCGATGAGGTGTCGCTCAATGCGGTGCGGGTATTCGTGAACGGCGCGTGCACTGGTGACGTTCAAGTGGCCACATTCACCTCAGGCCGTCTTGGCAAACCGATTGTCATCAAGCAGGTGCGCAGGCCGAGCACCATAAGCGGGGTGGAACTCGATAGATCCCCTGAACTGGCAGAGGCCTGCAACAAGGTCGCCGACCTGATCGCAGCCCGTTCTGTCGGCGCCGGCCCACCTGCCGAACTTCCTGCCCGGTTACCGACTGATCCAGTCGCGGCTCCGTGCGATCAGCGAAGCCGACGGCATGACTCCAACTCCTGTTTGACGGCGTTCCCAGTCTCGAGGGCAAACGCCAACCGAGCAGGTGCGCCAGCGAATGGTCTGATGCTTCAGACTCGCCCGCCCGCTCGACGCCACTGTTGCCTCATCGCAGACGGTCGCCAGGATCCGCCCCGGTCAGCCCCGCTCCGCCTCGGCCAGGGCGATGCCGGCGAGCACAAGATCGGGGAGTTCGACCGCCCCGGGCAGGGCATCGCGGACGAGTCCGGCGGAGCCGCCGGTGAGGAGCAACGCGGCATCGTCGCCGGCCGCCTTCCGTGCCTCGGCGACGAGACGGGCCACCGCGCCACGAATGCCCCAGCCGATGCCGGCGGCGATCGCCGCCTGCGTGGAGCACCCCGGCATCGCCGGCGGCGGGCCCTGATCGAGGGCGGCGACCTCGGGGAGCCGGCTCGTGCCCTCGGCGAGCGCCCGTGCCATGAGCGCCGGGCCGGGGAGACTCGCCCCGCCGAGAAAGGCCCCGTCCGGCGCGACGATGTCGACGGTCGTGGCCGTGCCGCAGTCGACGACGAGCGCTCCCTTGCCCGCCGGCTTGACGATGCCGGCGGCCGCCGCCGAGGCGAGCCGGTCGATGCCCACGCGATGCGGTTCATCGAGTTGCACGGCCAGCGGCAGGTCTGCATGGCCGATCCGCCGTTGCCGCAGGGCGCGATGCCCCGTGGCCGAGACCTCCGCGACCGCGGCTCCGAGACGGGCAGCGGCCGTGTCGTTCACGCTCGCCACGAGCAGCAGGGCCGGTCCGGGGGCCACGGCGGCCAGCCAGCGTTCGAGGTTCGTGGGGCGGAAGTCGCGGCTCAACAGGTCCTGCCGGCGGTCCACCCGCGGGAGCCGCGTCACCGCTGGCCCCACCCGGCCGCGTTCCGCGACGACCGCGAGCTTGATACGCGTGTTGCCCACGTCGGCGATGAGCAGCGTCTCGAACGGCGCGTGCATGGGCGTGGTCATGGCGCGCCGCTCCCCGGGGCGGGCACCCCTGAGGCAGGCATTGCCCCCGCAGCCGGGCCGCGCGGCTCGCGGTCCAGTTCCCTGACCGCCGCACGGACGAGCGCGTCGAGCCCCGCTCCGGTCACGGCGCTCACGGCCAGCACCTCGCGGCCGATGGCGGCGGCCAGGTCCTCGCGGACGTCCGCGGCACCGGGCAGTTCGGCCTTGCTGAGGACGACGATCTCGGGCCGTTCGCCGAGCGTCGCGTCGTAGCGGACGAGTTCGTCGCGGATCGCCCGATAGTTGGCCAGCGGTTCGGTGCCGTCGGCCGGAAACGGCTCCACGACGTGGACGAGGATTCCGGCCCGCTCCACGTGGCGGAGGAACTCGTGCCCGAGGCCGACGCCGGCGTGGGCTCCCTCGATGAGGCCGGGGAGATCCGCGAGCACGAAGCTTCGGTCGCGTGACACCGCCACGATGCCGAGGATCGGAGTCTTCGTCGTGAACGCATAGTCGGCGATCTCGGGCCGGGCCCGGGAGAGCCGCGAGAGGAGCGTGCTCTTGCCGGCGTTCGGCTTGCCGACCAGGCCCACGTCGGCGATCACCTTGAGTTCGAGGAGCAGCCGGCGGATCTCCCCGGTCTCGCCGGGCGTCGTCTGCCGCGGGGCGCGGTTCGTGGAGGACTTGTAGTGCACATTGCCCCAGCCGCCGGCGCCGCCGCGAGCGGCCACGATCGACTCGCCTGCCGCGGAGAGATCCCGCAGCACGAGCCCCGAACCCTCGTCGATCACGACCGTCCCCGGGGGCACGAGACGCACGAGATCCTCGGCGTCACGGCCGCGGCAGTTCGCCGGTCCGCCGCTGGCACCTGTTTCGGCCCGCCACTGCCGCCGATGGGCGAGCGCGGCAAGGGAATCGACGCCCGGTTCCGCGCGCAGGATCACGCTGCCGCCGTTGCCGCCGTCGCCACCGTCGGGGCCGCCGAAGGGGACGTACTTCTCCCGGCGGAAGCTGCACATGCCCCGGCCGCCGTTGCCGGCGACGACGTCAATGTGGACTCGATCCACGAACACGCCGCCACCTCGCGAAGCGCACCGCGCGGCGTCAGGCCGGCGTGCCGGAAACCACGTTCACCCGACGGCCTTCGCGGTCGAACATCACCACGCCGTCGGAGAGCGCGAACAACGTGTAGTCTGTGCCGATGCCCACGTTCGAGCCGGGGTGAAACTTGGTGCCCACCTGGCGGACGAGACTGGTGCCGGCCTGCACTTGCTGGCCGGCGAACTTCTTCACGCCCCGACGCTGCGCGTTGGAGTCGCGGCCGTTGCGGCTCGAACCCTGACCCTTCTTGTGTGCCATCTCACCCGTCCTCCAAAATCCAACCCGACCTCAGACGAACCACAACAGCATATCACCGACCCGAACAGGCTGCGACCACCGGGCACAACGCCCCTGCGACAACGCCGCCGCGGCACGGCGTCAGAGCCCGGAAGGCTCGGTTTCGTAGCGGAAAATCCAGGTGTGGTCAATGCCCTCGTGCACCGCTGCTGCGGCGGCGTAAACGAGCGGACCGCGGGGGCCGAGCAGGGCCTGCAGCAACTGGCCGCGTTTTTCCACGTCCTTCTCCGCTTCGAGTGCCACCTGCGCCTGTCCGAACGCCGTTCGCGGATCGACCGTCGCGATCTGCGCCGGGTCGAGGCCGCACTCCTCCATCGCGGCCAGCGACCGCGCCGCGGCGACGTCCTGCGCGAACCGCTCGATCCAGCGCCCCTCGGCCCCGAAGATCGCCCGTTCGCGGGCCAGCCGCGCCGCATGCGTGGGCGCCGACTCCAGGCTGCGGACGATCGTCGCCAGCGATGCCAGCGGCCGGCGCTCGATCTCTTCGGGCGTCAGCTTGACCGCGGCCAACGCCTCGCGTCGCTCGGCCTCTCGGTCGGAGGGCCCGCTTCCGGATGCCGCGGATCGCAGGTCGGTGAATCCTTTCACGCCCAGATCCCCGCACAGGTCACGGAAGATCCGCCCGCGGTCCGTCCCCTGCGGCAATGCGGCGAGTTTCTTGAGCACCGTCTCCAGCGGCAGCAGGCTGCCGGCGGCGTCGGCGCCGTCCGGATCGAGGAGATCCGACCATTTCAGCCCGAGGTCGTCGAGTGCCGCGAGCGGTTTCGCGTTCGTCCGCCCCGGCCGCCCGACCGCCTCGATCAGCCGGCTGCCGCTGGCGATGCGTTCGAACATCCCTGCATGGCCGACGCTCATCTCGGTGCCCTCGCCGCCCCGTCCGACCTGCGGCCGCCAGAAGTC
>JBKDUV010000044.1:0-4685 GCA_046339335.1 Planctomycetia bacterium
ATACACCCGCTCGCCGCACAGCGGATGGCCGCTCTCGGCGAGGTGGATGCGGATCTGGTGCGTGCGGCCGGTCTCCAGTCGGCACTCGACGAGCGTGTAGTCGTCGCCGTAGTGCTCCAGCGGCACGACGTGCGTGATCGCGACCTTGCCGTCTTCGCCGTCCCCCGAGCCACGACGGCCGTCGCCGCGGTCGCGGACGAGCCGCGATTCGATCGTCCGCTGCCGCATCCGGCCGACCGCGATCGCGACGTAGCGACGCTGCGTCGTGTGCAGGCGGAACTGCTCGGCGAGGATCCGGGCGGCGGGCACGTTCCGCGCGAAGACCACGAGCCCGCTCGTCTCCCGGTCGATGCGGTGCACCGCCCGCACCGGCGGAACCCGGCGCCGGCCACGGTCGGGATCGGCACCGCGCGGCGCACCCTGCCGGCGCGGCGGCCCGCGCCGCCGCGCGGCCTGGAAGCGGCCGATGGCGTCGGGCACGAGTTCCTCCAGCGTCGGCTGCATCTGCCGGCGCTTGGCCGGCCAGGCCGCCTCCTCGTGGTGCCGGGTCGTCGTCACGCCGGCCGGCTTCTCGACCACGACCACGTCGTCGTCGAGATGAACGATCCGCACGTCGGCAGCGGTCGGCAGCGGCGCGGCGGCGACCGCGAGAACCTTCACCACCTCCCCCGCCTTCAGCCGCCGGCCCACGTCGGTGCAGATGTTGCCATGGATGAGGACGTGCCGCGATCGCACCAGCCGCTGCACCCGCGACCAGCTCACGCCGCCGAGCTGCCGGCGCAGGAACGCGGCCAGCGTCGCGCCGACGTCGGCGGGGGTGACGGGATGGACCGATCCGGCGTGCTGGGGCATGGGGCGCTCTCGTCCACGGCGCCGCCGCGCGGCACGTGTTCGTCATCCTCCCGTACGCGGCCGAGGGAATCCATGCTTGACCGGTGGTGCCGCGGTTTTAGACTCTTTCGGGGAGGTTCCCGTCCGCAGCCTCCGTCGTTTCCCGCGTCGTGAGGATCTCCTTCCGTGCCCGGCACCTGCGTCATCGGTCTGCAATGGGGGGACGAGGCCAAAGGCAAGCTCGTCGACATCCTCACCGAGGATCACGACATCGTCGTCCGCTACGCCGGAGGCGCGAATGCCGGCCACACGGTCGTTTCCAACGGCCAGACCTGGAAGCTGTCGCTGATCCCCAGCGGCATCCTCCGCGACGACGTCACCTGCGTCGTCACCGGCGGCGTGGTCCTCGACCCGGCGAGCACGATTCGCGAGATCGAGGGGCTCGAGTCGCGCGGCGTGCGGTTCGACGGCATGCTCATGCTGATCGAGCGGGCCCATGTCGTCTTTCCGTGGCACTTAGCCGAGGATCGGCTCCTCGACGGCAGCCTGTCGGGGGGCGGCTCGATCGGCACCACGGGCCGCGGCATCGGCCCCTGCTACCGCGACAAGGTCGGCCGGTCGCTGGCGATCCGTCTCGGCGACCTGTACCGGCCCGACTTCCGTGCCCGCGTGGCCCACGTCGCCGGCTTCAAGAGCCGGATGCTCACCGCCCTGTCGGCGCCCGCCACGGGAGACAGTGCCGCTCCCGCCCCGCTCGACGCGGACGCCATCCACGCCGAGTACGCGGCCCACGCCGAGCGGATCCGCCCCTTCGTCGCCGACACGACTTCCTACCTCCTCGACGCCGTCGAGGCCGGCCGCCGGCTGCTCTTCGAGGGAGCACAGGGCGCGCTGCTCGACGTCGATCACGGCACGTTTCCGTACGTGACCAGCAGCAACTCCTCCGGCCTCGGCGTGGCCAGCGGCTCGGGCGTGCCGGGCCGGTGGACGAGCCGCGTCATCGGCGTGGTCAAGGCCTACTCCACGCGGGTCGGCGGCGGGCCGCTTCCCACCGAGCAGGACAACCAGATCGGCCGCCACCTGCGCGACCGCGGCAACGAATACGGCACCGTCACCCGCCGCCCCCGCCGCTGCGGCTGGTTCGACGCCGTCGCCGCCCGCTACTCGGCCCGGCTCTCGGGCGTCGACGAACTGGCCGTCATGCTCCTCGACGTCCTCGGCGGCCTCGACGAACTGCGGATCTGCACCGCCTACACCATCCGCGGCCGAAGAACGGCCGATTTTCCGGGACAGATCGAAGACCTGACCGCCGCCGAGCCGGTCTACGAGACGCTCCCCGGATGGCGGGAAGAACTCGCCGACGTCCGCGGGTACGATGACTTGCCGGAAAACGCCCGGCGGTACGTGGCCCGGATCGGCGAACTGCTCGGGCGGCCCGTGTCGATCGTCTCCGTCGGCCCCGACCGCGCGCAGACCATCGACGCGTCGCTTCATCCGGCCAATTCGTCATGCCCACGTCCTCCGCTCCGCTCCCCGGCCCCCGCGTGACCCCGGCCAACGCCGGCCTGCCGCGGCACATCGCCATCATCATGGACGGCAACGGCCGCTGGGCCCGGCAACGCGGCCTGCCCAGAATCGAGGGGCACAGGCGCGGCGTCGCCAGCGTCCGCCGGATCACCGAGCACTGCGCCCGCATCGGCATCGAGCAGCTCACGCTGTATTGTCTGTCGAGCGAGAACTGGCGTCGGCCCGAGGCGGAGCTCACGTTCCTCATGCACCTCCTCGAACAGTATCTCATCGAGGAGCGGGCGCTGCTCATGCGCGAGCGGGTCCGGCTGTCGATGATCGGCCGCCGCGACGGGCTCCCCGCCGCGACGCTCGCCGAGCTCGACCGCACGGTCGCACACTGCGCCGACAACGACGGCATGCGGCTCTGCCTGGCCATCAACTACGGCGCCCGTGCGGAGATCGTCGGCGCCGCCCGGAGCCTGGCGGCCGACGTCGCCGCCGGCCGCCTCGCCCCCGAGGCGATCGACGAGGAGCTGTTCGCCGCCCGGCTCGACACGGCGGGCACGCCCGATCCCGACCTCCTCATCCGCACCGCCGGCGAGATGCGGATCAGCAATTTTCTCCTCTGGCAGATCAGTTACGCCGAGCTCTGGGTCACTGACGTCGCCTGGCCGGAGTTTGCCGAGGGCGATCTCGACGCCGCCCTGGCGGCATTCGCCGCCCGTGACCGGCGGTTCGGAGGGCTGACGGAAACGTGACGCCTCCGCTCCCGCCATCCCCGGAAACGCCCGCGGCCCCCCGCCACCGGGGCGGATTCGCCTCCCGGGCGACGTTCGGCTTCCTGCTCGGGGCCACGTTCGCCGGGCTGGTGTGGGCGGACGACGTGGCCTTCGCCGCGGGCATGCCGGCAGGATGCTGTCTCCTTCCCGTCGCGCTGCTGGCGGCCGTCCTAGGCGCGCACGAGGCCGGCGCGATTGCCGCGACCCATGGTCGACGGGAGCAGTTCACGAACGCGATGCTCGGCGCCGCGACCATCGTGGTAGCCGGCTTCTTCGGTCTCCGCGGGCAGGCATGGGCGTCCGCGTTCGACCCCGTGCCGATCGCGGTCTGCATCGCGATCGCACTGCCGTTCGCCGTCGAGATCGTCGGCTATCGAGCCGGCGGCGGGGCGCTCGAGCGGGCGGCCGCCGGCAGCCTGGCAGCCGTCTGCGTCGGTCTGCCGATCGCCTTCATGCTCGGGCTGCGGCGGCTGTGGTGCGACGAGTCGTGGGCCGAGCAGCGCGGCCCGCACCACGTCTGCACACTGCTGCCGCTCGTGAGCTTCATGATCGTCGTCAAGGCGGGAGACATCGTGGCGTATCTCGTGGGCTCGAGTATCGGCCGCAACCGGCTGGCGCCGGTCCTGAGCCCGGGCAAGACGTGGGAAGGGGCCTTGGCCGGCCTCGCCGGATCGCTGGCAGCGGCCTGGCTGGTGCTCGATGTGGTCCGCCCCGCCTGGTTCCCCGATCGGGGGCTGACGTCGCCGTGGGGCGGCTGGCCGGCCTACGGCCTGTTGCTCGGGCTTGCCGGCATCGTCGGCGACCTGTGCGAGTCGCTCGTGAAGCGGGAACGCGGCGTCAAGGACTCCGGCCGCTGGCTCGGCGGACTTGGCGGCGTGCTCGACCTCGTCGATTCCCTGCTCCTGGCGGCGCCGGTCGCCTGGCTCCTGTGGGTCGTCGCACGGAGCCCCTGAACCGGGCGGCCGCCGGCGGCGGCCCCGGAGAACCGGCCCAATTCAGCCCGAAACACGGCCAATCCACGCCGGGGGCAGCGACGGGGTATAGTAAGGGTCCTGTGGCTTCGTTCCCCGAGACCGCCGGCGACCTCAGTCGCTGCGGGCTTCGATGTCCCGCACTTCGATCGCGGTTCTCGACTCCAAGCGACTCGTCGCCATCTTCGGTCCGCGGGATCAGCACCTGCGCCGGATCCGCTCGACGCTCGGCGTCGGCGTCTCCGCCAGGGACGACACGATCCAGATCGAGGGAGACGAACCGGCGGTGCTCCGGGCCGCCGAGGTCTTCGAGGAACTCGACCGCATCGCCCGTGACCACGGGGCCGTGGAGCCCGAGGAGGTGACCCGACTGCTCGCCAAGGTCGCCGACCCCGCGGGCCGGCCCGCGCCCGACCCGATCGAGGTCGCCCGCCCCGGACGGCCGCTTGTTCCCAAGTCGGCCGGCCAGGCGGCCTACGTGCAGGCCATCCGCGACCATGACATCGTCCTCTGCCCGGGGCCGGCGGGCAGCGGCAAGCCGTTCCTGGCGGTCGCCCTGGCCGAGGCCAGTCTCCGCGCCGGCCAGGTCCGCAAG
>JBKDUV010000045.1:0-6615 GCA_046339335.1 Planctomycetia bacterium
TCCTCAAGGTCCATGTCGCCAACGTGAAACTCGATCCGGCGGTCAACCTCGAGCAGATCGCCCGGATCACCTCCGGCTTCGTGGGCGCCGATCTCGCCAACCTCGTCAACGAGGCGGCGCTGCTCGCGGCCCGCAAGGACAAGTCGGCGGTGGGCATGGACGAGTTCAACGAGGGCGTGGAACGCGTCACCGCGGGGCTCGAGAAGAAGAAGCGGGTGATCCACGAGGAGGAGAAGCGGCGGGTCGCCTATCACGAGGCCGCCCACGCTCTCGTCGCCTATTCGCTTCCCAACACCGATCCGGTCCATAAGGTGTCGATCATTCCGCGTGGCCTCGCCGCTCTCGGCTACACGATGCAGCGGCCCGAGGACGACCGCTATCTCCTCACGCAGAGTGAACTGGAAAGCAGGATCCAGGTGCTGCTGGCCGGCACGATCGCCGAGGAGATGGTCTACGCGGACGTCTCGACCGGTGCCCAGAACGACCTCGAACGGGCCAGCGCGATCGCCCGGGCGATGGTCATGGACTACGGCATGAGCCGACTGGGCCGGGTGACCTATCGCGAGAGCCAGCGGTCCCCGTTCCTCGCGGCGGCCGGTGCCGATCTTCCCGCCCCGCGGGGCCACAGCGAACAGACGGCCCGGGAAATCGACGAGGAGGTCCGCCGCATCGTCGACGCGGCGATGGCGTGCGTCCGCCGGATCCTGGAGACGCGGCGACCGGCTCTCGAGGCCGTCACACGGCGGCTGATCGAGTGCGAGGTGATCGACGGCGAGGAATTGCGGACGATCGTGGAAGCGGCCACTGCCGCCCCGCCCGTGGGGCCGGGCCCCGCCGCCGTGCGCCGGCCGGCCCCCCGGCGGGCCGCCGAGGGCGGCGCCCTGGGGCAGGGCGTCGCCGGAACCTGACGGCGGCCCGCCCCCGGACCCCGCAGATTCGCGTCAATCGGCGCGGTCCGGCCCGCCGGCCATCCCGCTGCACTTTCGTCCTCCCGGCGGCCGATTCTCGACAAAGGAGCGTTGTCGGACTCCGGTTTCCGGCGGGCGGATCAGCGACGGACGAGCGGACCATGTGGAAGAGCGTGTTTTTGGCGCTGGGAATCTTCTCGTGCATCGTCGGCGTCGAATTACTGCTCGTCGAGTCGGCGACCGTGATTCCGCTCCAGGGCGGACCGCCCCGCACCATGACGGCTCCCGACTGGGCTCCCTGGGCCCTGATCTCCATCGGGGCGGTGACCATCCTCCACTTCTGCACGCTGCCGGTGAAGCAGCCCCCGCCCGGCGGCCAAAACTGGCGCGGCCTGAACCACTGATACCGGCCGGCCGGGGGGCGCCAGTGTTACCGGCGGCTGTGGCGTGCGGTTTCACTACCGGAGGCAGGAGACGAGTTCCGGCGGGGGGAGTTGGGGCTGTCCGGTCGAGTTTGTCGTACGAGAGTTCCCTGTGCGTGATCCTTCGATGGCGATCTTTCGATGATCCTCACCGCCCATCATCCCGACCACGACACCGTCCTCTATGACGGGCACTGCCGCTTCTGCCTGGCCCAGATCGCCATGCTGCGACGGCTCGACCTCGGGGGGCGGCTGCGGTTCACGTCGCTCCACGATCCGTCCGTGTCGCGGGACTTTCCTGAGATCCCGTTCGCCGACCTGATGGATCGGATGTTCGTCATCGATCGTGCCGGCAAGGCCCGCGACGGGGCGGACGCCGTTCGCTACCTGTCACGGCGGCTCGTGCCGCTTTGGCCGCTGGGGGCGGTGTTGCACATCCCCGGCACGTTGCCCCTGTGGCAGAGGCTCTACGCCTGGATCGCAGCCCGCCGCTATGGGCTGGCAGGACGCTGCAGCGACGAAGGCTGCCGGGTCGGGTGAGAAGTCTCCGCGGAACGTGTCGCGGAGAAGAAGCGACTAGCCGTCCGTGTCGGCAGACGATGCATCGCCACCGTCGATTTCGCGGAGCAGCCGCGTCATCGTGTTGGCATGGACACCGAGCAACTTCGCGGCATTCGCCTTGTGGCCGCGGGTCATCTCCAACGCCTCCTTGATCGCCTGCTCCCGCAACTTGGCGAGGTCGAGGCAGGGAAGCCTTCCGGAACCGCCGCCTTCGCGAACCGGCCGCTTCAACGTCGGCAGCGTCGGCTCGGTCTGGAGCACGTAGCCCTGCTCGATCACGTGCTCGAGTTGCCGCACGTTGCCCGGCCACGGAAACCGGCAGAAATCCGCCAAAACCTCTGCATTCGGCCGCCACTCCGGCAGCCGATACCGATCGGCCAAACGCCGGGCGAAGAACTCGATGAAAAGCGGAATGTCTTCCGTGCGTTCCCGAAGCGCCGGCACCTTCAATTCGATCATGTTGAGCCGGTAGTAGAGATCCTCGCGGAACCGACCCTTGTCGACCTCCTGCTCGAGGTCGCGATTCGTGGCCGCAACGACCTGCACGTCAATCGGCACCGGCTCGCTCGCGCCCACGGGAAGCACTTCCCGCTGCTGGAGCACGCGGAGCAGTTTCGCCTGCAGCGGCTCGGGCATCTCGCCGATCTCGTCGAGGAACACGACGCCCCCCTGGGCCGCCCGGAAGATGCCGAGCGACCGGCCGTTGGCGCCCGTGAACGCACCCTTCTCGTGGCCGAACAATTGGCTCTCGGCAAGCGTCTCCGTAAGTGCGGCGCAATTGACCGGAACGAAAGCCTTGTTGCGTCGCGGGCCGCTGCGGTGCAGAAGTCGGGCCCACAATTCCTTGCCGGTGCCCGTCTCGCCGCAGATCAGCACGGTGCATTCGACTTCGGCCGCCCGTTCGATCGACTTGGCGATCCGCTTGACGGTCGCGTTGCCACCGAGCACCCAGTTGCCCTGAACGGCACTCTCGTCGACGGACCGGCCGCCATCGAGTGGGTCGCAGATCAGGGCCGGGTCGAGCGTGCCGCCGCGCGGGTCGCGGGACGCGGTTTCCGCTGCTCGAAAACTGGCCGGCCTTATTGCCATCGCTCTGCGTCCATTCGGATCAGAGTCCCGCGCCGTCGAAACGACGTCACCTGGTCGGGACCGAAATCTGCTTAAAGCCCGCGTAGTATGGCCGGAAACCGACCCCGTTGCAACGCCCAGGCCGTGATCCCAGGGGCCCGCGGCCCGGCCAAGAAACGGTGCTTTTACCGCGGGAATGGGCTGGTTTCCGGGGATTCCCCGGGCTGGGTCGACCGGAAAAAGAGCAGGTGCTGCCAGGGAAGCCGGTCAAATTCCCGGGCCACGCCGAATCCCGCCGGCCCCAGTTCGGCCCTGATCTGATCCTTGGTCATCTTGTGCAGCGGCTTGATCGGAACCGCCGGGTCCTCCCCACGAAACTCCGCCAGCACGAGCCGGCCGTCCTCGGCCAGACTGGCGCGGATCGCCGCGAGCATCTGCGGCGGATGGGAAAACTCGTGATACACGTCCACGCAGAGCACCAGGTCGACCGCGGCTTTGGGCAGCCGCGGATCGATCGCCGTGCCGAGCACGGGCCGGACGTTGTCGAGCCCTTCCCTGCCGGCCCGTTCCGCCAGCAGCCGCAGCATCTCGGGCTGGATGTCCACGGCGTAGACCGTCCCCGTGGGGCCGACGCGGCGGGCGAGTTCGAGCGTGTAAAACCCGTTGCCGCAGCCCATGTCACAGATCGTCTGGCCGCGACGCACGTCGAGCGCCTCGAGGAGCAGCCGGCAATCCTCCTCCCGCTGCCGACTCTCGCGGACCAGCCAGTCGGCGCCGGCGAAGTGCATCGTCTGGGCGATCTCCCGGCCCATGTGATGCGTCGCCGGTGGCGGGATCGGCACGGTGCGATCGACGGCCGTGTCGATCCTCAACGGACGGGCCACGGGCCTGGGGGCGCGGCGGTCCTCGAGAGCCGGGGCGGCCGGCGGCGGCTCGGCCCGGACTCCCGCCAGGGCGCAGTGGCAGGCGAGACACAACGCAAGCAACGGGCGTGACGCATGGGCGTACATGCCCGCAGTATAGGACAGGCCGCCCGGTTCATGCCGCGCGGGCGTCGCCGAAGGCCGGCCGGCCGGCCGCGTCGGAGCAGCTCACGATCGCGATCCCACGGGTGCGGGCGCAGGCCGCGAGCGACTCCTGATCGACGAGGATCGTCCGCCCCGCCTCCACGGCCAGCACCGCGGCGCCCGCGGCGGCCAGCGATTCGATCGTTCCGACACCGATGGTGGGCATGTCGAACCGCAGATCCTGCCGCGGCTTCGCGACCTTGACGACCACCATGCCCCCGGACGGGCAGACGGCTCCGGCCCGGCGGATGCAGGCATCCGTCCCCTCGATCGCCTCCACCGCCAACGGGGCCCGGTTCTTGACGACGACCGTCTGGCCGACGTCGAGCCGGCCGATCTCCTTGGCGAGGTGCCAGCCGAACTCCACGTCGGCCCGCTCTCGCGCCGAAAGCGGACGGCCGGCGAGCAACCCCTCGGCGGCGAGCAACTCCGGGGCGAAGTCGGTGGCCGGGCAGACCCGGACGCCACGGGCATCGAAGGCCGCGGCGATCGCCCCGAGGAGCGAATCGTCACGGTTGTCTCGGCGCCGGCTGACGAAGTGCGGCCAGAACGTCCGCAGACCGACCCAGTCGGGCAGGTGCCGCCGCCAGGCCCGTCGGGCGAAGAGCTCGGCCTTGTGAATCTTGCCCGCCATGGTCGCCCGGCGCACCCCATGGGCCTGGAAGAACGCGATCGCCGCGCCGATCTCGGCGACGCCGACGGTGCCATAGGCGTCGGCCAGCGGCTCCAGCGCCGCGTCGGCGTGATCGCGGATGGCGAGAATCGCCGTCCGGCCGCCGTGCCGGCGGATCGCCTCGGCGACCGCGACGGGAAACCGGCCCCAGCCGGCGAGGATCCCGACGGTCTCACCCGCGAGCGGCGCCGGCTGAACGCAGTCGTGTCGTTCCATGGAGCAACCGCCGCGGCTAGGCCGCCTCCGCGGACGCCGGCGGCTCGCCGTCCCGGCCGCGCTCCAGGCTCTCGATCCGGGCCGTGAGCTGCCGCAGTTCCTTGCGCATCTCGGGGCGCTTGCTGATCGTCGCCAGCTGTAGCTTGCGGTCGCGGAGGTCGATCGCCGGCTCGCCGAGCACCGTCCGGCCCGCCTCGATGTCGCCGGAGACGCCCGACCGGGCGCCGAGCACCGCCCGGTCGCCGATGTGCACGTGATCGCGGACGCCCACCTGCCCGGCCATCACCACCCAGTCGCCGGTGCTCGTGCTTCCTGCCACGCCCACCTGCGAGCAGATCATGTTGTGGCGGCCGAGCCGGCAGTTGTGGGCGATCATCACGAGGTTGTCGAGCTTCGTGCCGGCGCCGATCCGCGTCGGCCCGTAGGTGCCCCGGTCGATCGTCGTCCCGGCCCCCACCTCGACGTCGTCGTCGAGTTCCACCCAGCCGAGCTGCGCCGAGAGGGCGTAGCGGCCGTCGGCCACGCGGTAGCCGAAGCCGTAGGCCCCGAGCACGGCGTTGGCATGGATGATGCACCGCTCCCCGACCCGGGTGTCGTCGTAGAGCACGGCATTGGGAAAGATCACGCTGCCGGCGCCGATCGTGCAGCCCGCCCCGAGGCGGACGCCCGCATGGATCGTGCATCCCGTGCCGATCGTGCAGTCGGGGCCGATCACGGCCAGCGGCTCGACCTCGACGTCGGCCGCGAGCCGGGCGGAGGGTGCGACGACGGCCTGCGGGCTGACCCCCTGTCGCTGCCGCCGCCGCGCCGGCCGGAAGTGGAGGATCGCGGCGGCGAAGGCGGCATGAACGTCGTCGACCTCGATGGTGGGCCGTTCGAGCGGCCCGGTGCCGCGCGGCACGATGGCGGCTCCGGCCCGGCTGCGGGCCAGAAGATGAAGCTTGTCGGCAGCGTCGACGAGCGCGATCTCGCCGGCGTTCGCCGTCTCGAGCGTGGCCGCCCCCGCCAGGGGCAGCGCGGCATCGCCGACGACCGTGCCGGCGACGGTGGCAGCCAGGTCACGAACCGCGATCGACATCGGTGCAGCCTCCCTGCATGGCGGCCCCGCGCGACGGGGCAGGGGCGGGAGGATAGGGCGTGACGGCACCGACCACAAGGCCGGTTCAGGTCACGATCTGCGGCTCGGTTGCGCGGTCGTCTTCGACCTGGGCGCCGGTCGCCAGCCAACGGGGCGGCCAGAAGAACACCAGCAGGACGGCGGCCGCGGCCAGGGCCATGAAGGTCGGCACCAGGAACAACTGCCGGTAGTCGATCGTGCCATCGGCGCCGGTCAGCCGCGTCTGCAGCGGAATGAACAGCCACTTGGCCGCCAGGTCACCGAGGCCCAGCACCAGCAGGTTGAACAGGCTCTGGGCGCTCGCCCGGACGTCCTTGGGGAAGGCCGCATCGATGAAGATGTACAGCGTGGCGAAGAAGAAGGCGTAGCAGATGCCGTGGAGCACCTGCACGGCGATGATCAGCGCCTGGTTCTGGGGAAACAAAGCGAAGGCGGCGAACCGGGCCGCATGGCCGAGGACGCCGAGAATCATCGTCGTCTTCCAGCCGAGTTTCGCGAGCACGCCACCGAGGACGGCCATCGTGAGGATCTCGGCCACCTGGCCGATGCTCATCACCGGCATGATCCACTCCGGCTTGATGCC
>JBKDUV010000046.1:0-3582 GCA_046339335.1 Planctomycetia bacterium
CTCGGGATCGACGGTCGATACGACGACGTCGCCCACCACAACATCTACCTCTCGGAGAACTACCGGGAGAACCTCGCCGACATCGAGCACCGGCACCGGCTCAGCGCCGACCCGTCGATGTACGTGCAGAACGCCTGCGTCACCGATCCCACGCTCGCCCCGCGCGGCATGAGCACGCTGTACCTGCTCATCCCCGTAACCCACCGGCATCCCAATGTCGACTGGCGGCGGGAGGGACCGCGGTACCGCGAGGTGGCCCTCGATCAGATGGAGCGGATCGGCATCCGCGGCGTCCGTGACCGGATCCGCTACGAGAAGATGCTCACGCCCGACGACTGGCAGGAGGGCTACGAGATCTACCGCGGGGCGACGTTCAACCTCTCCCACGACCTCGGCCAGATGCTCCACATGCGTCCGCACAACCGGTTCGAGGACGTCGAGCGGATGTATCTCGTCGGCGGCGGCACGCACCCCGGCAGCGGGCTGCCCGTGATCTATTCGTCGGCGCGGATCACGACGGACCTGCTGCTCGACGACCTGGGGATCGGCCGGGCTTCCGCCGCGGCCCCGCGGACGACGACCGGCCGCGTCCGCGGCGAGGAGCCGGCCGCCGCGGTCTGATGCGGCCGCGAAGGACGAACAAGGGCGAAGGAAGCCACGATGACAAAGACCCGTGACGACAACAGGGTGGTGGTGATCGGCAGCGGCCTCGGCGGCCTGGCGGCGGCCTGCACGCTCGCCGCCCGCGGCTACGCCGTCACGCTCTGCGAGAAGAACCCCTGGGTCGGCGGCAAGGCGGCCGTGATCGACGAGCAGGGCTTCCGCTTCGACATGGGACCGACGATCCTGACGATTCCGCGCGTGCTCAAGCGAATCTGGCAGGAGGCGGGCCGCGACCTCGAGTCCGCGCTCGACCTGGTGCCGCTCGACCCGCAGTGGCGCAGCTTTTTCGTCGACGGCACGACCCTCGACCTGCGGGCGGACGTCCGCGCGATGCAGGCGACGCTCGATGCCTTCGCCCCCGGCAGCGGCGCCGGTGCCGGCTACGCCCGGTTCATGGACCTGTCGCAGCGGCTCCACCGGTTGTCGGACGAGTTCTGCTTCTGGCGGAGCGTCGGCGGCATGCGGGACATGCTCAACGTCCGCCGGAGCCTGTCGGTCGGCTTCCTCAAGGAGCTGATCGGGATGCGGCCCGGGCACAGCGTCGCCGGCACCGTCCGCTCGTTCGTCCCCGACGAGCGGGCGGCACAGATGCTCGACCACTACACGCAATACGTGGGCAGCTGCCCGGAGCAATCGCCCGCCGTCCTCTGCGGCATCGCCCACATGCAGGCCAACGACGGCGTCTGGTATCCGCGCGGCGGCACGGGCGCGGTGCCGAGGGCGCTGGCCAGCCTCGCCGTCGATCTCGGCGTCGACATCCGCACGAAGACTCCCGTCCGGCGGATCATCGTGGAAAACGGGCGGGCCCGCGGCGTGGAGACCGCCTCCGGCGAGACGATCCGCGCCGGTGCCGTGGTCAGCAACTCCGACAGCGTGCGGACGCATCGCGAATTGCTCGACGGCCCGACGCGGCAGCGGTTCCTCGGCCGGCGCCGCTACGAGCCGGCCTGCTCCGGCGTCGTCCTGTACCTCGGTCTCGACAGGCGCTATGAGCAGCTCATCCACCACAATTTCGTCTTCTCGCGCGATCCTCACGAGGAGTTCGAGGCGATTTATCGGCGCGGCGAGCCGGCCCCCGACCCGACCTGCTACGTCTGCGCCCCCGCCGTGACCGAGCCCGAAGTTGCCATCCCCGGCGGCGAAGCGCTGTACGTGCTCGTTCACACGCCCTATCTCCGGCCCCATCACGACTGGGCGAAGATGTTCCCCGGCTATCGCGACACGATCATCCGCAAGCTCGTGGAGACGGCCGGCATGAAGGATCTGGAGCGGCACATCGTCTTCGAGCGCGGCCTCACCCCGCAGGACATCAACGACCGATACCACGTTCTTGACGGCGCGATCTACGGGCTGGCGAGCCACGGCAAGTATCTGGGGGCCTTCAAGCCGGCCAACCGCTCGCCGGACGTGGCGGGCCTGTACCTTGCCGGAGGATCCGCCCATCCGGGACCGGGCATGCCGATGGTGATGATGTCGGGCTGGATCGCTGCGGACTGCGTCGACCAGGACAAGATCGTGTCCCGTGCCGGGCCGGCCGCACGGCCGGCTGCCGTGGCGGTGTGACGCGGCCCGTGTCGAACGTGAGCCTTCGATGCCGGGCGTGACGCCATCCGCTGGCCATGATCGTGGGGTGGCGGAATCACTGCCGCCGTTCTCGCACGGCATGCACGTCTGGTTCATGTGGTATGTGCGGCGGTATCTGGCCCGCCACTTCCACGCCGTGCGGCTCGCCCACGGATCGGCGGCTGCGGCGGAACGGCCCGTGCTCGGAGACGAACCGGTGGTCTTCTATTCCAACCATCCCGGCTGGTGGGACCCGCTCGTGTTTCTGTTTCTCGGCCAGGCGGTCCATCCGGGCCGGATGGTCTACGGACCGATCGACGCCGCGGCCCTGGGCAAGTATCGGTTCCTGGAGCGGATCGGGTTCCTCGGGATCGATCCCCACTCGTGGCGTGGCTCGGCCCGGTTCCTGCGCATGGCCCGGGCCGCCGCCCGGCGCAGCGACGTCATTTTCTGGATCACGGCCCAGGGGCAGTTCAGCGACCCGCGCGTCCGACCGCTCGTGCTCCGCCCGGGCGTCGGTCATGCCGTCGCGTCGATGGAGCGGGGCCTGGTCGTTCCGCTGGCGGTGGAGTATCCGTTCTGGAACGAGCGGCTTCCCGAGGCCCTGGCGGCGTTCGGACCGACACTGCGAGTCGAGGACTTCCCGGGGCGATCCGCCGACGAGTGGACGACGGTGCTGACGCGGGAACTGGAGGCGACGCAGGACCGGCTCGCGACGGCCGCGCTCGGCCGGGAGCCGGCCGCCTTCACGACGCTTCTGCGCGGCCGCGTCGGCGTCGGCCCCGCCTACGACATGATCCGCCGGTTCAAGGCCTGGTTCCGCGGCGAGCGGTTCGACGCCTCGCATGGCGGCGAGGCGGACGGAGCAACGCGATGACTCCGCTCGTCATCGGCCTCGTCACCGTCGTGGCCCTGCTGCTGACGCTGCTGCCCGCGCTGCTGACGCTCGCGAACCTGCGGGCGTTCGCCCCGCCGCCGCCGGCACCGGCGACGCGGCCGGCGGTGTCCGTGCTCGTTCCGGCCCGCAACGAGGCGCGGGCGATCGGCCGGCTCTGCCGCGACGTGCTGGCGAGCGACGGGGTCGATCTCGAGCTCGTGATCCTCGACGACGCGAGCACGGACGGCACGGCGGCGGTCGTCCACGTCATTGCTGCCCGTGATCCGCGTGTCCGGCTCGTCACCGGGGTGCCGCTGCCTGCCGGATGGTGCGGCAAGAAGCATGCATGATGGCAGCTCGCGGGTGCGGCACGGCACGACATCTGGGTGTTCCTCGACGTCGACGTGACGCTCACCTCCGACGCCGTCGTCCGGGCAGTGGCGTTTCTCGACACCACCGGCGCGGCGCTGGGGAGCGGC
>JBKDUV010000047.1:0-3023 GCA_046339335.1 Planctomycetia bacterium
GCACCGCATCGGCGCGGCTGTCGCGGAGCCCGTTGCCGATCGGCAGGATCTCGATCCGCGGCCGGACGCCGAACCGCTCAGCGAGCAGAATCCGCGCCAACGCGGCGCTCGTCCGCGAGCCCTCGTCCACGGCCAGCGTCGTCACGCGTTGCACCGCCGTGCGGAAGAACAACGTGACGCTCATGACCGGACCGCGGCAGGCGATGCAGGCGTCGGAGACGACACGATAGCCGTCCCCGCGAAATACCTCGATGGTGGGGATCAGCGCGACGTCGAGCCGGCCGGCGGCGAGTTGGTCTGCAAGCCGACTGGGAAGGTCGTACCGCACGTCGACCCCTGCTGCGGAAAGGCCGTGAACGAGCGGTTTCGTGTTGAGATACTGCACGGCTCCGACATGCAGGCCGGGGCGGGGCCCATTCCCACCCTGCCCCGAAACGTTGTCGTGCCTCGCGTCCACCATGACCGAATTCTCACCTCTGCCTGGAAAGGAAACCGCAGCCGAAGGGGGACGGTAACCGAAACCGGCCCCGCGGAACAGTCCGCCGCGGCGGCACGCCGGAGGCTTGAAACGGCCCGCTGCACCGCGCGAACGGCCTCCCGACGGCATCGTCCGTCAGGGCTCCAGTCGCCGGAACGCGCGGAGGCCGAGCCGGAGCGGGACGAACGCGGCCACCAGGCCCAGCAGCCCGACGACGGCGGTCGCCGCGGCCCAGCCCCAGGGGCCCCCGCTCCAGCCGAGAAGCCCGGAAGCTCGCCTTCCCGTGAACGTCGTCAGCACGCCCGCGAGCAGGGAGAAGTGCGTGGGCACCGCGGCGATCAGCACGACGAGCATGATGAACAGCGAACTGAGCACCAGGCAGAGCGTGCCCCCGAACCCGGAGGCGATCTTGGCGGCGGAGAGTTCGCGAAAGTCGGGCATCCGAGCGCCAAGCCCGACGGCCAGGCCCGACAGGCCGAGGCAGAGGACGCCGCAGGAGAAGAGTTGCAGGGCCGTCGCCGCCATAGGGATTCCGAGCATCGTGTTGCTCAGCAGCACGAGGCCGCAGCACGGCGCCAGGCTTCCGACGAAGGAAAACAGGAACTTCGACCAGACGATCTGGTCGCGATGCACCGGCAGCAGGCCGAGGATCCAGAACCGGCGTCCCTCCAGGCTGATCATCGGATAGACGAACCGCGTCGTGAACGTGGACAGGATCAGTCCGACCACCGCGAGGTTGAGGAAGCCGATCAGTGACGCGTAGGCGTTGTGGTACTGGAACGACCCGAGATTGAGAAAGTAGAGCCCGAGGAGGCCGAAGAAGATCAGGAACTGCGACCACTGGGCGATGTCGCGCCGGAAGAGACGCAGGTCCTTGACCAGGAGGAGGCGGAGCGGCCGCGTGCGGGCCGATCCCATCCGGGTCAGCGCCTCGTCGAACAACGATCCTCGGCGTCGGCGCCGTCGCGCCGGTGCCGATGCGAGCCCGCTGTAGCCGCGCCTGTAGACGAGTCCGGCGAGCCGGCCGGCGAGCATGTGGAGAAACAGCGCGTTGGCCACCAGCAGGGCGAGAAACCAGCCGGCCTCACGGACCGCCGCGGCGGCCCGTGGGCCGCCCCGGGAGCCGACGGCGGCCTCCACCAGACCCGAGGACAGCCACCAGCTGGGGAGGAGCTTTTGTTCCGCGAACGCCAGGCGGGAGAAGGCTCGTTCGAACCAGGCGTTGGGCAGCGACGTGGCGGCCCGGACGGCATCGGGACCGGCGAAGGACCATCCCAGCCAGATCGCCGCCGCACAGCAGGCGACGAGAGCCGCGGTCAGGGCATGCACGCGCAGCCTTGGCAGCCAGGCGACAAGCACCATGCAGGCGATGCCGCCGATCACCGTGGGGATGGTGACGAAGGAGAGCATGAACACCGGAAGCATGACGTAGTACAGCCAGCCCGCGTCCTGCTCGACGCCGAAGGCGACGAGCAGCGGGCTGCCGAGGAGCAGGAAACCCCAGCCGGCGAACCAGAGCGCCTCGTGGGCCTTGTGGGCGTAGAACGCTTCGGCGCGGATCGGCAACGTCATCAGCAGCCGGGATTCCGTCGAGCAGTACATCCCGCTGTAGAGAAGAATCCCGGCGGAGAAGACGAGCATCAGCGTCAGCGAAAGAAAGAAGGCATTGAAGAGGAGCGAGACAACGTCGGCGTGCAGCTCGCGGAGGAAGCGAAAACCCTCCAGCGAGAGGAGGAAAATCGCCCCCCAGAAGATGCCGCTCAGGACCACGGCCAGGCTCATCCGCAGCCGGGCGACCGCGAACAGCGACCGCAAGGTCTGCCAGGCGATGGTCGCCCGGAGCCGGAGCAGGAGCCGGGCCTCCGTCTCGGGGGCGAGGAGGCGGACGGCCGTCCCGGGGGGACTTGCCGTGTTCACGGTGCACCTCGCGGCCGCCATCGGCACGACAGGCGGGTCATGGCCCGGAATCTCCCGGTCGTCCGCCGATCCCGTTGCCTTCCGTCGTCAGCTGCAGGTACAGCTGCTCCAGGTTCATGCTCTCCATCGCCACCTGGGCCCGCAGTTCGGGGATGGTGCCGAGGAAGCGGAGCCGGCCGTGCACCATGATGCACACCCGGTCGGCGAGTTCCTCGGCCATGGCGAGCGTGTGTGTCGACATGAACACGGTCATTCCCTCGGCGACCCGCTCGCGGAGCAGGTCCTTGACGATCCGCACGCTGCGCGGATCGAGGCCCACCCTCGGCTCGTCGAGGACCAGCACCGGCGGGTCGTGGAGCAAAGAGGCGGCGAACACCAGCCGCTGCTTCATCCCGAGGGAATAGCTCTCCGCGAGATCGTCGGCGAACTCGCCGAGTTCGAAGTGCTCGATCTCCCGGTCGATGCGGGCATGGGCGAGCCGCTGCGGCATGCCGAACATGTCGGCGATGACCCAGAGAAACTCGCGGCCGGTGAGCTTGTCGTAGAGCGTGGGCTCGTCGGGCACGTAGCCGAGGTGCAGGTGCGCGGAACGCGGATCCTTCACGAGGTCGTGCCCGCAGACGCGGAC
>JBKDUV010000048.1:0-2709 GCA_046339335.1 Planctomycetia bacterium
CAGTTAGCGCCGCACGAGCTCGTGGAACGCGTCCGTGAGCCGCTTCGTGATCGGCCCGGGCGTGCCGGCCCCGATCTTGCGGCCGTCGATCTCCACGACCGGGATCACCTCGGCCGCCGTCCCGGTGAGGAAGCACTCGTCGGCCGTGTAGAGGTCGTGTCGCACGAGCGTGACCTCGCGGCAGTCGATGCCGGCCGCGGTCGCGAGCTCCATCACGGCGCCGCGGGTGATCCCCTCGAGGATGCCGGCATCGGGAGGCGGCGTGAGCAGCTTGCCGCCGCGGACGACGAACACGTTGTCGCCCGTGCACTCCGCAACCTCGCCCTGGTGAGTGAGCATCAGCGCCTCGACGCAGCCTGCCGGCAGGCCCTCGAGCTTGGCCATGATGTTGTTGAGGTAGTTGAGCGACTTGATCCGGGGCGAGAGGGCCGCCGACTGCGTCCGCTGCGTGGCGGCGGTCACGATCCTGAGCCCCTTCTCGTAGAACTCCCGCGGGTAGAGGCTGATCGTGTCGGCGATCACGATCACCTGCGGGTGCTTCGTCTTGTTGGGATCGAGCCCGAGGCTGCCGGCGCCGCGGGTGATCACCAGCCGCACGTAGCCGTCGGCGAGGTTGTTGGCGGCGAGCGTGTCGATCACCGCCTGCGCCACGGTCGCCTTCGCGAGCGGGATCTCCAGGCAGATCGCCCGAGCGCTGTCGTAGAGCCGGTCGAGGTGGGACTCGAGCCGGAACACCTTCCCCGCGTAGCTCCGCAGGCCCTCGAAGACACCGTCGCCGTACAGCAGGCCGTGGTCGAACACGCTCACCACCGCCTGCTCCTCGGGAACGAGGCGGTCGTTCATGAAGATGATCCGCGGCATGGTGAGGCTCCTGACGGCTCCGGACGGGAAGGGGGCGTGACCGCCACGAAACGGGCTCAGCCGGCCAGGCGCCGGGCAGCCGGGTCGGCGGCGTCGTCGACGCGGCCCGCCGCCAACCGCACGATCCGGTCGGCCCGCCGAGCGACGGCCGCGTCGTGCGTGACGAGCACTATAGAAAGGCCGTCGGCGCGGTTCAACTCGCAGAGCGTCTCGAGGATGCCGCCGCCCGTGGCCTCGTCGAGGTTGCCGGTCGGCTCGTCGGCGAGAAGCACCCGTGGCCGCGTGACCAGGGCCCGGGCGATCGCCACCCGCTGCATCTCACCCCCCGAGAGCTGCCGCGGCTTGTGCCGCAGCCGGCCGCCGAGACCGAAGCGGTCGAGCAGCGCCCGGGCCGCCTCGCGGGCCTCGCGGCGAACCCGCAGCCAGTCGAGCACGCCGTGCCGCACCATCAGGGGGGCGAGCACGTTCTCCAGGGCATCGAGCTCGGGCAGCAGGTGATACGACTGAAACACCATCCCCACGGCCGTGTTTCGCAGCCGGTCGCGCCGGGCCGACGAGAGCCCCTCGATCCGCGTGCCGTCGAGCTCGATCGAGCCCGAGTCGGCCGCGTCGAGCAGTCCCATAAGGTGCAACAGCGTGCTCTTGCCGGAGCCGCTCTGGCCGACGATCGACACGAACTCCCCGGTGGCCAGGTCGAAGTCCACGCCGCGCAGCACCTCGAGCAGGGCGTCGCCGGAACGATACGTCTTCCGCAGGCTGCGCACGCGGAGCAGCGGCGTTGATGCGTCAGTCATGCCGGAGGGCCTCAACGGGATGGAGTCTGGCGGCCCGCAGCGCCGGCAGCACGCTCGACGCCACGGCGATGCCGACGGCGCCGACGATGATCCACGCCACCGTGAACGGGTGCACGATCGAGGGGATCCGGTAGAAGTAGTAGATCGACGGATCGAACACCCGCTCGCCCGTGCACCATTCCACCGCCGCTCGGATGCCGTTGATGTTCCAGGCGATCGAGAGGCCGAGGGCGAGTCCGGCGCCGGCGCCCACGATCCCGAGGAACAGGCCGTAGCCGAGGAAGATGCCGCCGATGCCGCCGGCACTCGCGCCGAGCGACTTGAGGATGCCGATGTCGCGGGTCTTCTCGACCACGATCATGAAGAAGATGGCGAGGATGCCGAATCCGGCCACCGCGATGATCAGAAACAGCAGGATGTTGAGCACCGACATCTCCATGTCGACCGCGGCGAGCAGTGGCCCCTGCTTGTCGCGCCACGTCGAGACGGCGTAGAGATCGGCCGGAAACACCTTGCGGAGCCTGTCGCGGACGACGTCGAGGTCCGCCCCCTCGCGGAGTTTGATCTGGATCGAGTTGACGCTCGTCAGGCCCGACTGCGGGTCGATCATGCCCCGCATCCGCTGGAGCGCCGCAATCGGCACGAACACGAAGTTCGAGTCGTACTCGCTCATCTTGCTCTCGTAGAAGTCGACCACGGTGAACGTGTCGCTGACCGCCTTGGGGGGCGTGCCGGCGGTGGGAAACGTCACCTTCACGTCGTCGCCGGGCAACACGAGAAACCGGTCGACGCCCGCGGAGTCGCGGAAGCTCGCCAGGCCGATGCCGGGCACGATGCCGGTGAACTGCTCCCGCTTGGGATCCATCGTCCGCCCCTCGCCGGGCCGGGCGGCCTTGAAGGGATCGGCGGCCCGCGGGGCGTCGCTCGCATCCGCCGCCGCGGTCGCGGCCAGGAGCGCGTCCACCTGCTGGTCGAGCGGTCGATCGCCGGCGGTCGCGCCCGAGTCTGCGGCCGGATCGACGGCGCCAGCCGCCTCGGCCCGAGCCCGCTCGGC
>JBKDUV010000049.1:0-13926 GCA_046339335.1 Planctomycetia bacterium
TGTCGCCGGGCTGTGGAAGCAAGCGCAGGCATGGATGCCGAAGCGCGGCGGACATGCAGTGAACGGAGGGCCGGAGGCCCGCAGAGAGCGGCCGGTGACATGGCAGGGACACCACCGACCCACGGAAAAGCCCGATGGACCGAGTTTTGGAGCCGAGAGGTAATCACGATGCGACATGTGTTGCTTCTGTCCTGCATCTCGTGTGCGATGTTGCTTCCGTTGCGGAATTGTATTTTCGCAATAGACGGCACAGGCGAAGAGATTGAAGTGCAATTACCCCGACGAATGAGTCAAAGCGAGGGAGGGGGCGTGCTTTGCGCGTCGAGAGAGGAGAAGCATCGCGTAATTTTTAGAGATGGCGGGGAAAATTGGGCTTTTGAACGCAAGGATGGCAAGTGGCTGATCCGGCAGTCCAGGATCGGTAATCAGCCGAAACTGTATTTGAGTTTTCAAACGAAAGAGCCCGCTGATCCCAAGGCGGACCTCGTTCGGTTGGTCGAACAGTGTGACGAGACGTGTCTGTGGAATCTCGAATTCGCATTCGTGGATTCGAGAAACTCCGGTGAACGATCGTGCTATGCCAGCCCGACATCAGGGGCATTTCGGGGCTGGTTTATGGCAGCTGGCGAGCCCATCGAAAAGAGAGACGGCTTTGCTCTGTCTCGTTCAGTCACCTTGCAAAAAGACAAATCGCCGCTGGCGCTTCTCAGGCTCTGGGTCGATGGGCCGTAAGCGGATGGCGGGTGTGCGCCCACCACAACCAATCTTGACGGCCCAGATAGCCTCGCGGGTGGACCTTGTTCATCCCGTTTTCAAGGAGGCTGGCTATGGCACGGCAGGTGGATCAGCGGAAGTGTTCGGAGTGGCAGCAGCGGCTGAGGCGGTTTGAGAAGTCGCGACTGACAGTGGCCCGATTCTGCGCCCGTGAGCGGGTGTCCGTGCCGACGTTCTGGTACTGGCGGCGGAAGTGCACGGGCGGGGCTACTGAGCTGCAGACGCCTCCCGCGCGTTTTCGCCGGTCGAGGTTGTCGGTGGCCGGTCGATCAGCCTGCGGTTCCGGATCGGTGCGGTTCTCGCGATTCCCGAAGATCGGCCGGACCTCGTGCGTGTCGCGATCGAGGCTGGGGCAGGGGTGTCGCAGCCATGCTGAGCATCGCGCCGCCGCCCACGATTGGGCCACGTCACCGGCCCAGCTTCCTCAACGGATCCAAAACTTCGATGAACGGAAACCGCCCGAAGTCCGTGTCGTTGGTGTAAATGGACCGCACGCCGTTTTCACGCATCAGCACGGCGGTGTGGACGTCGAAGACGACATTGCCAGCCAGTCGAGGAACCTCGGCGAACACTTCCTGCGCCACGTGCAGGTGGCGCTCCGTCTCCACGAGCATACCGAACCCGGGAGACGCAAAGACGGCATCCAGGAAGGACCAGGCATCACGGACCGAAAACGGGCGGCCAAAAACCGCAGGATGGGTGGTCACGCGCAGAAACTCGTAGACGATCCCCCAGGTCAGGTACCACGGTGCAGATTGGCTTTGGCAACGCGCCACGAGGGCTCGGCAGGCACCATGCTCAGCCGCATCCCGATCGGCCGCATAGATGAGCACGTTCGTATCGACGACGAACATGCTACCGGCCCATCGCGTCGTAGAGCGTCTTGCGGTCGGAGATGTCGATACGGCTGCCACCGCTGGAGAAACACGGCAGGGGCGGCAACTTCGCGACCGGCTTCGCCCGGCTCAGCGCCTGCCGCAGGGCCGACTCGACCAGCTCCGACATGGTCTGCCCGCGTCTGGCCGCCTCGCGCTTCACGGCCCGCATCGTGGCATCGCTGATCGAGAGTGTCGTCTTCATATGGAAAACCATACGCATTGCATGGGTTTCCGTCAACGCCGCTGCGGCGGAGACTGATTCCCATGCTGCCCGTCCAGTCGCCCTGTGGTGCCAACACGTCAGGCGGAGGCAGGCTTCGACCGGCGGCCCCCGGTCGCCGCCTCCATGATCTTCTGCTCCGTCGCGTCCGCCCGGGTGAACTCCCCGGCCACGCGGCCCTCGGCGAGGACGATGATCCGGTCGGAGAGCGTGAGCAGTTCGGGGAGCTCGCTGGAGGTGAGGACGACGGCCAGCCCGGCGCGGCACAGTCGGTCGATCAATTGATAGAGCTCCGCCTTGGCGCCGACGTCGATGCCGCGGGTCGGATCGTCGAGGAGCAGCACACGGGGCCGCGTCAGCAGCCAGCGGCCGATGATGCACTTCTGCTGGTTCCCGCCGGAGAGGCCGGTGATCGGTGCGCGCGGGCCGGGAGTCTTGACCCCGGTGTCGCGGAGCGGGCCCGCGACCAGCGACTCTTCCCGGGTCCGGCTGAGGAGGCCCCCGGCGAGCGCTTCGCGCAGGCTGCACAGGCTGACGTTGGCCGCCACGTCGAGATCGGGAAACAGTCCGAGCCGCTTCCGGTCCTCCGTGACCATCGCGATGCCTGCGGCCGCCGCCTCAGCGGGATGCGTGAACCGCACCGGCCGGCCATCGAGCCGGACCGCGCCGTGCCAGTTCGAGCCGGCGGCCCCGAAGATCGTTTCCAGGACCTCGGTGCGGCCGGCACCCATGAGGCCGGCGATACCGACGATCTCCCCGGCATGCAGGTCGAATGACACGTCGGCGATCCGGTAGCCGCGCGGATGCTCGGGCCAGGGAATCGTCAGGCCGCGGGCCTCGAGAATCCGCGGGCCGGGGCTACGGCGGCCGTGAAAGTCGTGGTCGGCGATCTCGCGGCCCACCATCCAGCCGGTCACTTCTCGGGCGTTGGTGGAGGCGCGGTCGACGGTGCGAATGTGCCGGCCGTCGCGGAGCACCGTGATCCTGTCCGCCAGCCGGAAGACCTCGTCCATCTTGTGGGAGATATAGAGGATCGTCGTGCCCCGCTCCCGAAGGCGGTGGATCGTCCGCTCCAGGCGGGCCGACTCCGCCTCGGTGAGGGCGCTGGTCGGTTCGTCCATGACGACGATCGAGGCGTCGAGCGACAGGGCCTTGGCGATCTCGACGAGCTGCTGGTCGCCGACCCGGAGGCTGCCGGTGCGAGCCCGCGGCGATACCTGGCAGTCGAGCAGGCCGAGCCGCCGGCCGCATTCCTCCTCCATGCCCCGGTCGTCCACGAGGCCGAGCGGGGTGCGCCGCTCGCGGCCAAGGAAGACGTTGGCGGCCACGGCAAGGTCTTCGACCAGCGCCAGTTCCTGGTGGATGATGGCGATGCCGGCGGCCTCGGCGGCCCGGGTGCCGGCGAACCGCACCGGGCGGCCGTCCACCTCGAGCACGCCCGCGTCGGGCTGGTAGACGCCGGAGAGGATCTTCATCAGCGTGCTCTTGCCGGCGCCGTTCTCGCCACAGATGGCATGCAGTTCGCCGCGGCGCACCTCCAGCGTCACGTCGTCGAGGGCCACGACTCCGGGAAACCGCTTCGCGATGCCGCGCATCACGATCGCCGGGACGCCGGGCATGGATGCCGCTGCCATCATGGCATCCGGGCGACACGCTGCGCTGCCCGGGCCTCCCATGTCCGCAGGGCGACGAGCAGCACGACCGCGGCCAGACCGGCGGCGACACCCGCCCGACCTCCCGCCGTCGTGGCGGCGACGCCGCCGCAGAACAGGGCGAGCGTCGGGATCGCACACAGGCCGAGTCCGCCCGGCAGCAGCCGGCGGCCGCCGCGACCGATCTGGCCGAGCTGCGAAAAGGTCACCGCGATCACGACGACGACGCCGACGATCAGGCCCTCGTAGACGTCGGCGCCGGTCTTGATGATCTTCGAGACGGCGTCGATGACGAGGCGCAGGAAGATCGCCCCCAGCACCGTGCCGGGCACGGTGCCGACGCCGCCCGTGAGCGAGCATCCGCCCACGACCGCCGCCGCGAGGGCGTTGAGTTCGTGGCCGCGGCCCTGATTGACGGGGGCCGCCACCGACTCGTTCGCCACGTAGAACAGTCCCGCCAAGGCGGCGGTCATCGCCCCGTAACAATAGGCGAACCACTTCACGTTGTCGGTGCGGATGCCGGCCAGGCGGGCCGCCTGCTCGTTCCCGCCGAGGGCATGGACGTGGCGGCCGAGCACGGTGCGGGTGAGGATCAGCCACGTCACGGCCGCGAGCAGGACGAAGACGACGACCGGAATCCAGACGTTGTCACGGACTGCCTTGAAAAGCGGGTCTGACACGTTGATGAGCGCGTTCTTCGTCGGCAGGAAGGTGGCGGTGGTGCTCTCGCAGATCGCCCGGGCAAAGCTCCGCAGGCCGACGAGCGTGGCCAGCGTGGCGATGAACGGCGGCAGGCGGATCGACGTGATCAGCCAGGCGTGCAGCGTGCCGACGAGAAAGCCGACGAACAGGCTCGCCAGGCAGGCGACGGCGACGATCGCAGGGCCGACCGGCTTGAAGCCCGCCACCTCGGCCGGAGCCAGCGCCACCATGGTGCAGGCGGCCACGGTCCCCGAGAAGGCGATCATGGAGCCGGACGAAAGATCGATGCCTCCCGCAATGATCACCACCGTGGCGCCGAGGGCGAAGATGCCGAGCAGGGCGGTGTTGCGGGCGATGTCGCGGATGCTGTCGAAGGGACGGAACCAATACGTGTGCTGCGTGTCCACGAGCGTCGTGATTGTCGCCGTGACGATGATCGCCAGGAGCAACGTCCACTCGGTGGGTCGCAGGAGCCGCTGGAGTGCCGCCAGGCCGGGAGGAGACGACATGGCCGGCCTACGAGCTGGAGAGGCCGTACTTCGCCAGCCAGGCTCGGAAGGCGGAGAGCGACAGGAATTCGAAAGGCTGGGCAAGTTCGATCTGATCCCGCTCGAGGAGTGGCTTCTCGTCGGGCACCACGACCCGCAGGCCGGTGGTGAAAACGTCGCCGTCCGGTCCGGCGGCATTGGGGAACATCTCCGCCAGCGTCGCCGTGTCGTCGGTATGCATGGCGAGCAGGAGGCGGACCGTCTGCACGCCCATCTCGAACGGGTTTTGGACCACCATCACGTCGATCTTTCCGGCAGCCATCCGATCGAGTGCCGCGGCCTGGGCGTCGAAGGTGGCGATCGTGAGCCGGTCGCGAACGCTCCGCTCCTCGACGACCTCGGCGATGGCGGGGGCGTTGTAGGACCAGATGCCGAACAAGGCGACGACGTCGGGGTGGTTGCCGAGCGCGGTGCGGACGTTGTCCCGGGCCCGCGACAGATCGGTCTGGTCCGCCATCCGATCGACCTCGGTGTAGCCCGTCCCGAGCGCATCCCGGACGCCGTCCATCCGCGATCGGGCGTTGTCGTTGTCGGTGAAGCCGACGAACTGCACGTAGCCTCCGCGGTCCTTGCCGCGGGCGGCGAGGATCGCCTTGGTCGCCTGGCCAAGCAAACGGCCGGCCACGGCGTTGTCGCTGCCGACGTAGTAGGCGCGGGCGTCACGGAACTTTTCCCGATTCAGGTCGCCGTCCACCGTGATGACCTTGATTCCCTTCTTGGCGAGGTTGCGCATCTCCTCGGCGAGGGCGGCGTTGTCGGCCTGGATCGCCGAAACCGCCACGCCGACGATGTCCGCCTGGCTGCCGAACTGCCGGAGCCGCTCGATCTGCCCCTGCGTCGTGGCATCGTTCTTCTCCATCACCATGCGCAGGTTCTTCGCGGCGAGTCCCACCTGCTTCGCCCCCTCGACCAGGCCGGCGTTGCAGGCATCCCAGAATGGGTCGTCGGTGTTGGTGAGGAAGACGAACCGCTTCGTGCCGACGGTCGGGCTGGCCGGTCCTCCGGAGCCGCAGCCTGCGAGCAGCGGGAGCAGGGTGGCGACCGCCAGCAGGGCCGCCGCCCGGAGAAAGGCCGTGAGCGAACCAGTGTTTGAAATGCTGCTCGTGATCGTCATGAGCGCGGAACCCCCGGTGAGGCGATCGGTCCTTCGAGGTCATAACCTTATCGCACGCCGGCGGTGGTGTGCCAGAGGATGCCCAGATCGGGCGGCTACCGGGGGCGGGGAAAGATCGGCGGCCGCCGCGGAGCGGGACGACCACGGTGACGGCGAAGCATGGATCCTCGCGAGCTTGCCGATCCTGCCCCGTTCACCGGTCGCCGGGCTGCATGTCGAGCGTCGGCTGGCGAAGCGGACCCCCGGCGGCCGATCTCTCTCTGGCCCGTGGTCGGGGGAGTTTACAGTCTGTGCAACGTCGCTCGTCGATCACCATTTTCGGAGCCCGGCCCCGCGTGACCACTGCTCGCGCCATCGTCCCACGAGCCTGCAGCGCCGCCGGCGGCGGCTGCGCGGTCCGCGCCCTCGGCGTGGCGGCATGCTTCGCTGCCGTGGCGGCCGGAGCGCCGCTGGACCTGCCCGCTCCGGCAACGGCGTTGCGGGCGATCCCTGCCGACAACCTCGGCAGCGGACCTGCCGCGGACATCGGCCCTTTGCCGCCGACGCGGCCGCACGGTCCCGTCGTGCTCGACATGCCCTACGATGCGGGCCCCTGCCTTCCGGACGAGGCGTGCCTGCCCCCTGGCGGCTCCGGCATCTGCGTCGACGATCTCTGGGCGCCGCGGCCGTGGGCGTGGCACCTGTTGCCGAACAATCTGATCTACACGAGCTATCTGGCCGGCCCGAAGGAGCCGCGGTTTGCCACCGTCTGGTACGACGACACCGCGGCTGACCCGTTCACGCCGACGCGGGCCAACGGCTGGATGTGGGACATGACGACCGGGGGCCGGATGTCTCTCCTTCGCTATGGCTCCGAACCGGTCCTGCATCCGCAGGGCTTCGAGGTGCAGGTCGAGGGGGCTGCCTTCGTGCGACTCGATCCGGGCGACGAGATCGACCTGCGGTCGTCCGACTACCGCTTCGGCATCCCGCTCGTCTACGGCATCGGCCGCTGGCAAACCAAGTTCGGCTACTACCACTTGAGCGCACATCTTGGCGACGAGGGCATGCTGAAGTACCCGTCGTTCCCCCGGGTCAACTACCTCCGCGATGCGATGGTCTGGGGCAACTCGTATTACGTGTTCGACTGGCTGCGCATCTACGGCGACGTGGGCTACTCGTTCCACAATTCGGGCGGCTCGAAGCCGTGGGAGTTCCAGTTCGGCACCGAGCTGGTCCAGGCCCGGCCGACGGGCCCCCACGGAGCGCCCTTTCTGGCGGTCAACGGCATGTCGCGACAGGAACTCGACTGGGGGGGCAACGTCTGCGTGCAGACCGGCTGGGCGTGGCGTGGGCAGCGGAGCGAGCGGCTGCTTCGCATAGGATTCGAATACCTGGCCGGCTCGGACCCGCAGTACGAGTTCGTGTTCTACAATCAGCGCCGTGCCGGCATCGGCATGTGGTACGACTTTTGAATATCGCGGCTGTCGGGCCATCCCTGGCTCCGACAGGCTTTGCCCCGGCGGTGGTGAAGCCGAGGTTCACCGCGCCGGGGGCGGCCGCCTGACCGGCGGCCGGTGCAGCGGGTCTGCGTGCAGCATGCACGCGGCTAAGCGCCCTGTACACTCCTTTCATGCCCTTGCTTGCGATCGAAACAACCTGCGACGAGACAGCGGCCGCCGTCGTGACCCGCGACCGTACGGTGCTCTCCAGCGTCGTCGCCAGCCAGGAGCGGCTCCATGCCCGCTGGCGCGGCGTCGTTCCGGAACTCGCGTCCCGCGCGCATGTCGAGCGGATCATTCCCGTCATCGACGAGGCTGTCGAGAGGGCGGCAATCGCACGGCATGACATCGAGGCGGTCGCGGTCGCCTGCCGGCCGGGGCTCGTCGGCTCGCTCCTCGTCGGTCTGGCGGCGGCCAAGGGGATCGCGGCAGCCGCCGGCATACCCCTGCTCGGATACGACCACGTCGCCGCCCATCTGTATGCCTGCCGCCTCGGTCATGGCGGGCCACTTCCCTATCCCTGCGTCGGCCTCGTCGCCAGCGGCGGACACACGTCGTTGTTCCACGTCCGTGGTCCGCTCGATCTCGAGCGGCTCGGGGGCACGATCGACGACGCAGCCGGCGAGGCCTTCGACAAGGTGGCAAGCCTGCTCGGTCTCGACTACCCCGGCGGGCCGGCGATCGAACGCGCCGCCGTTGGCGGCAACCCGCGGGCCCACCGGCTGCCGCGGCCGCTAGCCAATGACCGCGAACGGCTCGACATGAGCTTCAGCGGTTTGAAGACGGCGGTTCGGTATCTGGTGCGGCCCCCTGCGGGGCCCGCGGACGCTCCGCCTCCGCAGGCGGGGGCGCTTGCGGATCTGGCGGCTTCTTTCCAGCGGGCCGCGGTGGACTCGATCGTCGCGAAGCTGGAGTTGGCGGTGGAGCGAACGGGCTGCGAGGCGGTCTTGGTCGGCGGCGGAGTGGCGGCGAACGCGATGCTGCGGGAGGCAGTCGAGGCGTTGGGGAGGCCGCGGAATGTGGCCGTGTTCATTCCCCCGCGTTCGTTGTGCACGGACAATGCGGCGATGGGTGCGATCGCCTGGGAGCGGCTGGAACGGGGCGAGGACGACGGGTTGGAGCTCGACGTCGTCGCCGGCACCGATCGCACCGGCGCACGCCGTGCGTGACTCAGGCGGCCAGTTGGGCTTGCCCAACGGCACGCAGCGGCCTCCGGCCGCGCCGCGTGCCTCGCGTTCCGCCGCCCCACGGCATCGTGCTGTGGTCTGCTTTGCGGGCCTCCGCCCCCCCTCGCACGGCCGCGCTCCTGGCGGCCCGTTGGGCTTGCCCAACGGCACGCATCGGCCTCCGGCCGCGCCGCGTGCCTCGCGTGCCGCCGCGAAAGCGGCGGCCACGGCCGGCAGGAGGCCGGCCGGGCCTGTCCGAGCCGCCCGTCGCGGCGGCCGCGACCGGCCCAAGCTCGGGGGGCCAGGATGGCCCCCGAGCGCTCAACTCCGAACGAAGAAAACGCCTCGAACTCGTCGTGTGGGCGATGCTCGAGATTCACGAACCGCGTGTAGTCATGCTGCCAGAGCAGTTTCACGTCGCCGATCGGGCCGTTCCGCTGCTTGGCGATGATGATCTCGGCCGCCCCCTTGACCCGCTCCCGGTCTTCGTCGTTCGTCTGGTAATACTCCTCACGGTGGACGAACATCACCACGTCGGCGTCCTGCTCGATCGCGCCCGACTCCCGCAGGTGGTTGAGGCGTGGCCTGTTGTCCCGCGACACCTCCGCCTGACGATTGAGCTGCGCGAGGCAGAGGACGGGAATGTCGAGTTCGCGAGACATCATCTTCAATCGTCGTGCGATCCGGGCGACCTGTTCCTGCCGGGGGTCGCGCGGATTGTCCGGCTCGATGAGCTGCAGATAGTCGATCACGACGAGCGCGAGACCCTCCTTCCGCCGCTTGAGCCGGCGGGCGACCGCCGCGATCTCGGTCAGGGTCCGGCCCGGCGTGTCGTCGATGAACAGTGGCGAAGCCCCGATGTCGGCCGATTTCTCCACAAGCCGCCTGCGATCCTCCTGCGAGATGGTGCCGTTTCGCAGCCGATGGCCATTGACCTGGGCGGCCGAACAGAGCAGACGGTCCGCGAGTTCGAGCGCCGCCATTTCCAGGCTGACGAACAGAACCGGCTGCCGCAGGCCGATGGAGACGTGCTCCGCGATGTTCATGGCGAACGCCGTCTTCCCCATGCTCGGCCGGGCCGCGAGGATGATCAGTTCGGAGTTGTGCAGGCCACCGCAGAGGGTGTCGAGGTCAGTGAAGCCCGTTTCCACGCCGCCGACCATGTGCTCCTGTCGCATCCGCGCATCCATGCGGATCATCACGTCGTCAAGCACCTGCTGGATCGGCTTTGCTTCGGCGGAACTGCGATGCTCGAGGATCGAGAAAATCCGCTGTTCGGCTCGGGCGAGAAGCTGCCGCGGCTCGTCGTCGGCGGCATAGACGTCGCGAAGGATGTCCGTGCCCGCGTCGATCAACGACCGCAGCAGCGCCTTGTCGCGAACGATCTGGGCGTAGTGGGCGGCATGGGCCGCGTGGGGCACCGATTCGATGACCTCGGCGAGGGCCGCCGCGCCACCGATCCGCTCCAGGTCCCCCTTGGAGCGGAGTTGCTCGAGCACGATCGTGGCGTCGATTCGCTTGTTGGAATCGTGAAGATCGAGCAGGTGTCGATAGAGGATCTGGTGCGACTCGTCGGAAAAATCCTCCAGCCGCACCACGAGCGCGACATCGTCGCAGACGTCGGGCTTGAGCAGGATGCTGCCGAGAACAGCCCGTTCGGCATCGACGTTCGTCGGACGATCGGCCGCTTCGAGGACCGCTGCGGACGGCGCGGCGGCACGGCCGCGAGAGTTTCGCTCGGATCCGTCACGCCACGATCCGACAGGACGGCGCGAATCACCTTTCGACGACCCCATCGTCGCGAGCCTCCCTGCACCTCCGTCGCAATCCACCTGCCTCGGTCGACGCCGGCTCGCGCTACTTCGTGCCGCCCTCGCTGCTCGGGACGACCCACACCTTGAGGTCGCCTTCCACCTCGGGAGCAAGCCTGACGCGGACCGTGTACAGTCCGACTTCCTTGAGTGGTCCCTGCAGAATGATCTGATCGGGAGCAACCGTCAGGTCCTGCTGCTTCAGTGAGCGGGTGATCTCCGCCGCTCCGACCGAGCCGTACAGGTGCCCCTCATCGTTGGCGTTGGCTTCGATGGTGACGCTTGTGCGTACGAGTTCCGCCAACAGCGAACGCAGGCCGGCCAGCCTCTCCCTTGCGATCTCTTCCAACTTCGCACGGTGCTTTTCGACCATGCGCTTGTGGTGCTCGGTGGCAATCGTGGCCAAGCCCTGCGGCAGCAGATAGTTGAAGGCGTAGCCGAGCTTCAACTCGACGACCTCCCCCTGCTTGCCGAGATGCTCGACGGTATGCACGAGCAGCAGTTCGATGCCGCCACGCTTGCCCTTGGGAAGGCGCTTGGCCGCGGTGGTGACGAGGGGGATTTCCTGAGTCGGCATGTTCTTGCTCTCCTGTTCCGGACGTGTTTGATTGTCGATGCTTGCGAAACTTGGCCAGCCTCAAGGCGGCTCATTTAAAAAGGGAATGTCGTCGTCGGCGCCGACTGGCCCGCCGGCTGCCGGCGCGTCCTCGTAGTCGGGCGCGGACTGGTCGAAGTTGTCCTCGGTGCGGGCAGGACCGCGGTTGGCGGCCGCCCGCGGCTTGCCCTTGCCGCCGCCCTCGCCGCGGCCACCGAGCAGTTGCATGCGATCGCAGACGACGCGGAGTTTGGAGTTTTTCTTGCCGTCCTTCTCCCACGTGTCGAGTTTGAGACGGCCGTCGATCAGCAGCGGGGAGCCCTTGGTCACGTATTCGCCGGCGATCTCGGCGGTGCGACCCCAGAGCGTGACATCGACGAACGTCGTCTCCTCGACCCATTCGCCGGCGGCCGTCTTTCGCCGGTCGTTGACCGCGAGCGTGATGTCCGTGACCGCCGTGCCGCTGGCGATATACCGCAGTTCCGGGTCACGCGTGACGTTGCCCATCAGAATCACTTTGTTGTAGCTGGCCATCGCTCGGCTCCTGAAAACTGTGTGAACGTTCGTACACTTGCCGGAGGATAGCGTTCGTCGCCGTCTCCCGCAAGTGGGGGGCTGGGATCACGTCGGGCCGGCGGCTGCGGGCGCGGCGGACCGCCGCGGGGCCGCCTCGCCGGCGAGGGCGTGCTGCACCAGTGCGTCTGCGATCCGGTCGTCGATCTTGAGCACCAACTTGCGGATGATGTCGTCGGAGATTTCACACTGCCGTTCGAGCGCCGTGAGTTGACCGCCGGGCATCTTGAAGTAGGTGAGCCAGTAGACGCCTTTCTTGTGCCCCTTGATCGGATAGGCCAACTTGCGCTCATCCCACAGACGGGCCGCCAGCACCGTCCCGCCGAACTGGGCGATCAGGTCGTTGATCTGCTGGGCTGATCCCGCCGGATCGCGGGAGTATTTCGCGGGATCGAGAATGAACATGCCTTCATAAACCGCCATGGTGATCGTGCTCCTGGGTTGAGTCGTTGTGACGCGCGTGATCGGGTGGTCAGGGGGTCGTGATCGAATTTTCGGGCTTCAAATTTGAGAAGGGTGAGATTTGGGGGATCAGGTCAGTTGTAGCGATTCATCGCTGCCTGGATGCCCAGTGAAGCCCATTCCTCCGCGGCATCGGCCGCCCGCTCCAACACCGGCCCGACCCGCTCCCGATCCGCCTTGGAGAACGTTCCAAGCACGAAGTCGGCCGGGTTCCAGCCGGCAGGCACCGGTCCGATCCCGACGCGGAGCCTGGGCACAGCAACCGCGCCCAGCCTCGTGATGACGTCGGCCAGCCCATTCTGGCCGCCCGCCGAACCACCGGGCCGGAGGCGAATCGTGTCGAGAGGAATGTTGAAGTCGTCGCATATGATCAGGATGTCTTCGACAGGAATCTTGTAGAAGTCTCGGGCGGCGAGGACGCTCGATCCGCTCAGGTTCATCCATGTGAGAGGCCACAGCAGCAGGACCGGACATCCGCGAATCGTTCCCTGCGACGTTTCCCCCTGGAAGCGAGCCCGTCGCGGCGGTGAGCCTGCCCGACGTGCCAGCGTCTCCAGGACGTCGAAGCCGACATTGTGGCGGGTGCCGTCGTAGGAGCCTCCCGGATTGCCGAGCCCGACCAACAATTTCACGGTCCACCAGCATCGGTTGGCTCGCGTGCGCCGGCTTCCCGGGCGTCACGACTTCGTGGTTTCGCCTTCCTCTCCCTCCTCGGTTGGCTTGCGGCCGATGACTTCGGGTTCCGCCGGTCCGGCGGCGGCCTCCTCCCCCTTCTTGGCCGGCAGCATGCATGTGACGACGGTTTCCTCTCCGTCGGCCAGGGCGCGGGCACCCTTCGGCAGATCAAGATCCTTCACCTTGATCGCGTGGCCGAGTTCCAGGTGTCCGACGTGGGCGTGCACATGATCTGGGATGGTGTCGGCGGTGCACTCCAAGTCGAGTTCGTGGAGCACGAGGCTGAGCACGCCGCCGGCACGCTGGCCGGGGCATTCCCCCTTGAGATCGATCGGTACCTTGACCTTGACACGGTCGCTCCGACTGACCCGCAGGAAATCGACGTGAATCGGCTCGGTGCCGAAGGTGTCCCACTGAAGCTCACGAATCACGGCGCTCGTCTTGACCGCGCCGACGAGTTCGACGAACCGGCTCCCATGCCGGATGAATGCCTGGACGGCATCGCGCGGGGCCGAGAGGTCAACGCATTTTTCGCCGTGCCCGTACAGCACGGCCGGCACGTATCCGGCCCGGCGCAGCCGGCGGCATTCCTTGGTACCAGAACCCTTGCGCAGGGCCACTTCGACGGTGTCGCTCATGAAAACTCCTTACCTTTCAAGCCCCTCATTCTGCCACGATCGGGCGAATCCGCAAGCCGGATCGGCCGGGGCTGAAAACGGCCGCATTTTGCAGGCTGCGGCCGCTCGCGGCTGAAAACCGCCGAAAACGGCCAAAATCGAGACGCAGTCTGCCGTGAAGGGCTGACAATGCGGACTGAAAGCAGGCATGCGCGGTGCCGTGACGAGTCGGGGGTATCCGTACCCTGCTCGCCGGACGTTCGCGGATGCCCTCGTGGCATCTGCTCACTCGATGCCGACAGCGGTTCGCCATCCTGGCTGCGCTTGCCGGCATGCGCCTGCTCCCGGGGCACGGGTAACTCCTTCTCACGCTGCAAGACAGTCCGCCCCGGCATCGGCCGGAAGACCGCCAACGGCGACCGCTTTGGGCGTTCCCGCAGCCGGGCGGGATGCCCGGCTGATGCTCCACACCCACGACTGAGTCGTGGGTGTGCGTAAGCTGGCATGGGCCCGGAGGGCTCGAAGCCGATGAGGTAGTTGGGCGTTCCCGCAGCCGGGCGGGATGCCCGGCTGATGCTCCACACCCACGACTGAGTCGTGGGTGTGCGTAAGCTGGCATGGGCCCGGAGGGCTCGAAGCCGATGAGGTAGTTGGGCGT
>JBKDUV010000050.1:0-4472 GCA_046339335.1 Planctomycetia bacterium
GGCACGAGCGGCCTGGCGGCGGAATCGCTCGCATCGCAGACGGTGACGCTCGTCGGCACGTTCCTCGACCCGGCCACGCCGAGCTTCACCCTGGGCGGCACGACGTCGCTGGTGCTCGACTTCGGCACCGTGAACCAGTACTCGAGCCCGGGCGATCTGGCCTTCGATATCTGGAACCTGGCGACCACTGCCGGGTTCACGGCTGACCTCGGCCTGACCTCGATCGTGTCTGGTACCGGAAACTCCGGCGTGTTCTCGTTCAGCCCGACTCTATCGGTGTTCAACAACCTCGCGTCGGGCACGTTCAACAGCTACCTGACGTCGCTGGACACGTCCACGACCGGCAGTTTCGAGAACACCTACACGCTGAACTTCGTCAGCCAGAGCGGCACCTCGAACCTGGGCGCACCGCAGAGCATGACGCTCACGTTGCGAGGCGTCATCGCCGTGCCGGAGCCGACGACTCTCGCCCTCATCGGCGTTGCTGCGGCGGCCGCGACGCTCTCCCTCCGCCGGCGGCGGTCGGCATCGTGACCGACAGAGCGGCGCGGCGGATGCGGAAGGCCATCGGTGGCCATCGCTGTCGTCTCGTGATGCCGTTGCTGTGGAACCCTCTGCTCCTCAGCATCGCTCGAGGCAGGAATCCACCGTCCTCCGGGAGGGTTTCACGGCACTGGCAACATGGCCTTGAAAACCAAGGCTGTCGCTGAAACCCGCTGACTCGGCCACCGGCGAAACCCTGCAAACGTCCCGGCCGAAACAGAAAACCGTCTTTTTTGCGAGAAATCTGGGTTGTTGCAGCAAAAAATATTTTCCCTATACTGTCGGGCTGTAGTTTTCAGGTCGGGCTACTGATCTTCAACAAATCTGTCCCCGCCTGCTGTCCCCGCCTGCTGTCCCCGCCTGCTGTCCCCGCCTGCTGTCCCCGCCTGCTGTCCCCGCCTGCTGTCCCCGCCTGGTCATTCACACTTTCCCTGCCATTGTCTTTGGAGACGCCATGAACGGTGCACTTCTGACTCATCTGCCCGCTGAACATCGCGGCGCCGCGAGTCGATCGACGTCGGCTCGCCTGAGCGCTGACAGCGGTTCGCGGCGGCCCGCTTCCGTGCATCGTGCTGGCGTGGCGATCTTGGCGGTCGTCTCCGCGATCTGCGGTTTGTCTCCGGCGGCCCATGGGCAGACACGAGTCACCTGGGATTCAACTACCACCAACTCCGCGTGGGCTACCGGCGGCAACTGGCTGGGCGGCTCCTCGCCAACGTCGACGCAGGTGGCTGTCTTCTCGGGATCTGCGGCTGTGAATCCTCTCTCCTCCGGAACCGGCAATTTGATCGCCGGCCTCATGTTCACAGGTACTGGTCCTGCCGCAAATGGCTGGGAGATAGGGTCGATCAATGTCGGCAGCAGCGGAATTCGCTTGACGGGTGCTGGATTGAATCTCGCTCGATTCAACACGGGAACAACTGTGATTTTGAGAGGCAGCCAAACGTGGATGATTGGGGATGGCATTCTTGCCGGGGGAACGAACAGTTTTTTGGTTATGAACTCGGCGGTCGGCCAGTCAATCGGCGGCACTGTTACTCCAATCACGCTCACGATTGACGGCGGCGGCGTGCTTACGACCGGCGGCCCAAATGACAGCGGGGCTCTCAATGTCGGCAGTGGCACTGTGGTTTTGCAGGGCAATACTTTCATCAATGCGACTTCGCCCACTAGCGGTCGGTCCATTTCAAACACTGCCTTATTGTTCGATGTCCGAAGCGGACTCGTGTTTACTGAAACCACTGCCAACAGAAACCTTACCGGCACATCTACCTTGCAAATCTCCGCGGGTGGAGCTTACGTGGGGTCGGTAGCAGGTTCGGGCCCTGCGCTTGCAAACGGCGCCAGCGTGACCCTGGCGGGAGGCTATTTCTCGGCGATTGGCAGTCCAACAACGACTGGCACTTTTGGGCGATTGGAAATCGGCGGTGGCGGTTCTCAATTCGGAGCCTCAAACACTGCTCGCGTTTTCGAAATTACCAGCGCTTCCAGGAACGGCCGCGGCACGCTAGATCTCACGGGATTCTCCATCGGTGCTGGCAACTCTGGAACCTGGACCGTTACGAGTTCGACCAATGCGTTTTCTGCGAGTCTTCTTGGTGGGTCTGGCACGATTTCGGGCACCTCGACTGAGACAAATATTGCGATTATCCCATGGGCCGTAGGTGGCACGAGTGGTCAAAACCAGGTGGCCACGCTGGGTAACGGATTCGTGACGTACGACAGCACGCAGGGATTGCGGCTCCTCCGTGCTGAGAATTACCTGACAAACTCAATCACGGGCACGGACAACAACGTGCGGTTCATGGGGGCCCAGACGTTCGTGGGCAGTGGCACTGCAAACGCCGTTTTGCTGTTGGCTCAATCAGCCTCCGGAACGGTCTCTTTGTTGGGCTCGGCGAACAACACGCTTCGGATAACGAGCGGTGCTCTCATGTTCAGTGGATCCGCTTACACGAATGCCAGCCAAACCCGTGTGAACAGCGGCACGGTCGGCGGTTTTGACGAAGTGATTTTCGGCACAACGGGGTCGCCTCGCGAGGCGATCATCACCGTCAACGCACTCAACGCGATGGCCTCCGGAACATGGTACACGGCCGGAGAGCTCACAATCACCTCGACGATCGCCACCGCCGACGGCCTGACCAAGAGTGGTGCGGGGGCGTTGGTGCTGTCTGCGCAGAACACGTACGGCGGTCCGACGACCGTCAACGCCGGTGAACTGAGGCTCGGCGCAGCTGACGCGCTACCCACCACCGGTGCGGTGACCTTGAACGGTGGCCAAGGTGTGGCGTCAGGTACGATTCTTGGCCAAGGCGTGACCACCTCCGTGAATACGGCCTCCCGTCTCAATGTCGCGCATACCTACCTCAATCTCAACGGATTCAATCAGAAGATCAGTGGTATCACAGGACTTTCCGGCAGTGCCGGCGGCGCCATCGGCATCGTCACTAACAACAAGTCGGCTACGACCGGTACGTTGGAGATTGCCGGCAGTTCCACGTTCGATGGCCAGTTGAACAACGGAAGCGGCATTCTCGCACTGCGGAAGTCCACCGGTGGCCTGTTCACGCTCACCGGCAGCAACAACTACACGGGTGCGACGACGATCACCGGCGGCACGCTGCAGATCGCCTCGACCGGTCGGATCAACAACACGAGCGGCGTCACGATCAACGGCGGCGAATTCCGCTACAACTCTGCCACTGCACTGAGCCAAGCGATCACGTTCAGCAGCGGCGTCCTGTCCGGCACCGGTGCAATCGGTGTTGCCGTGACGGTTGGTGGCAACAACACGATCTCCCCGGGCAACTCGCCTGGCATTCAGGAGTACACGGCCGGGCTGACGATGGACGTCGGCGGCGCTTATCTTTGGGAAACCAATGGATGGGTTGGCAGCACGGCAGGGAACCTGACAAATGGCTTCGACCAGTTGCAGGTGTCTGGCGGGGCGCTCAACATCACCTCTGGCACTGGTGCGGGACAGCAGTTCACGATCTACGTGAGCGGTCTGACGTCGGGCAATGTGGCGGGAGCGGTTTCCGGCTTCAGTCCCGGAATGACGGGCACGTCGTTCATCATTGCCACGTCCTCTTCAGGCATCACGGGGTTCGATGCCGCCAAGTTCAATATCAACACGTCGCTGTTCACGAGCAACAACACGATTCCCGGCGGGTACGGATTCACCATCTCGCAGGACGGCAACAACCTGGTGCTGACCTACGGCACGATGACCACGTCGACGTATTCGCTGAGTGCGACTGCCAGCAATGCGGCGATTCGCGTTGGCGGTTCGACGACCTTTACGGCGGGAATCCAAAATGCCGGCCCGAATTCGATCGCTTACACCGGTCTGAGCCTGACGCTTGGCAGCGGTGCCGCGACCAGCGGCACCGTGGTGGCGGGCGGGACGAACACGGGCAATTTCACATATACGGGCACCGTGGCGGGCGGCTACTCGTTCACCCCCGTTGTGACCTCAGCGACCGATACTAGTGTCAACGTGGGTGCAGTTGCGAGCGGAACGACGACGGGCTCCGTCACCGTCTACAATCCCGCCGCAGCCAACGCGATCTCGGGCACCTACAACGTCGGCGTCGTCCTCACCGGCGGCACGCTGTCGCAGGGACTGTCGATCACGAACACGGCACCGAACGACGGCTTCTCCGAGAAGCTCAATGCGTCCTTCGGCTCGCTTACCGGCGTGACCACGACCGGCTCGATCAGCCTTCTGGCTGCCAGCAGCACCAGCTCGGCGATGTCGGTCTTCCTCAGCCAGTTGAGCGCCTGCAGCGGCACGGGTTCGGCGGTCGTCAACTTCCAGACCGACGGCCAGGGCACGAGCGGCCTGGCGGCGGAATCGCTCGCATCGCAGACGGTGACGCTCGTCGGCACGTTCCTCGACCCGGCCACGCCGAGCTTCACCCTGG
>JBKDUV010000051.1:0-3511 GCA_046339335.1 Planctomycetia bacterium
ACCCGGCAAGGCCTGCTGCGGGTGGATGAACTGCTGCCCCGGTTTTTCGCCCGCTGAGTCGCGGTCGCCGCGGGCGGGAAGGCCGCCCCGCAACCGCCGCCCGCCGCCCGCGCCGCACTCGACAGTTCGGCCGACTTCCCCTACTCTCCCCCGAGCCGTTCGGTCCCCCGGCGGCGCGGGGAGACATCGGGTTACGAACCGCCGGGGAATGCGGTTTCCCCTTCAGGAAAACGCCAGGTCCATCGCCAAACTGAGAGGTGGTTCGTGCAACGTTCGGCAGCCCTCGATCGTCCGGCGCCGGCAGCGAAAGCTTTGCCCGATCAACCCGGCGGCCGCGCCGCGCTCTCCTGCCCGGCGGCGAAATCGCTGCGGGAGCGGCTTCGGGCGATGGCGGCGGACCTCGTCTCCACTTGGAAGGTGTCCGGCGTGCCCGCGTCAGCCCGTTCCGCGACCGGTCTGCGCGGTCATGCGGAGCCGCTCGTCCGTCGCGCCGGCGGCGGTCCGGACCACGTGGGCTGGACGATGGTCACCATCGGCTCCGTAGATTGGCGGGATCGCATCGCTTCCGTGCCGCAAGGCCGGCGGCTTCTGCTCTTGCCCGACTGCCCGGCGGCGGAGGAGCGTCGGGCCGGTGACGACGGTCCGCCGCACACCAGCGGTCCGAGCTGCAGCATCGCGACGCTCTGGGCGGCGGCCCGTGACTCCGGCTGGGCCGTCGAGCCGACGGCCCGGGCCGTGGCGGCGATCGGCTCGCTCGTAACCGGCCAGTATGACGGCGTGCTGGGCGTTGCCCGGCTCGGCGATCTCGAGAAGGCGTTCGGCATGCTGCCGGCATTCTCGCTGCCCGTCGCCGCCGTCCCGTACGAGCCGGCCGCGGCCGGCAACCCTGCGGACGGCGGGTGCGCGGCAGCCACGGCTGCCGCGGCGATCGACGTCGAGTGGGTCCTCGGCCTGCTCGGCGTGGCCGGTCCGAGCGTTCCGGTCGGAGACTACCTGCCCCTGCTCCGCGAGGCCGCGAGCCTGTTCACTCCGGCTGCGCTCGGGGAACTGTCGTCCCGACTCGATCTCGACAGTCTGTTTCCGGCGAACCCGGCCGTTCCGCTGCCGCCGCTCGAGGCGACGGCGGGCGTGGCCGGCGAGTTCCTCACCCGCGGTGGCAAATTCCTCCGTCCATTCATCACGCTCGCGGCGTTCGATGCCGTGCGGGCCGATCGCGCGCGGCTCGGCGTGGTCGCGGGGCCCGGGGTCGATCGTGACGCGTTGCGGTCCGCGGCCGTGGCCATCGAGGTGTTCCACAAGGCGTCGCTCGTGCACGACGACATCGAGGACGACGACCGGATGCGGTACGGACGGCCGACGGTGCACGTCGAGCGGGGCGTGCCCGCCGCCATCAACGTGGGTGACTATCTCGTCGGCGCCGGCTACAGGATCATCGCCGCCCTGCCGGGTATTCCCGCCCCCTGCGGTCGCGACCTGGTCGCGATTCTTGCCGACGCCCACGTGCGGCTCGCCCGCGGCCAGGGGGCCGAACGCGGGTGGCGGGATGCGGCCGACAAACGGCTCAGTCCCGCCGAGGCGTTGACGATCTACGGCTTGAAGACCTCGCCGGCCTTCGAGGCCGCCGTGCGGATCGGCGTCAGGCTCGCCGGCCCGCTCGATGGGGACGCTGGTGCGCTGGATCGGTACGCGCTTCATGTCGGGACAGGCTTTCAGATCCTCAACGACCTCAAGGACTGGGCGGGAGACCTGGAGAACGACCGGGCGGCGGCGGGGGATCTGCTCGGCGGACGGCCGACGCTGATGTGGGCACTCGCGCTGGAGCGTTTGAGCGGCGTCGACCTCGACAGGCTGTCCGCGCTCGGCAGGCAGGCCGCGACAGCCGTGCCACCGGGCGACGTCGCCGCGGCCCTCGCCGAGGCCCGGCTGCTCTACGAGCGGGCCGACGTTTTTCGGCGGGCCGCCGACATCGTCGAAGAAGAGCGGGCCCGGGCCACCGCCGCGGCCGCCTCGTGCAGGCTGCCCCGGCTGCGGGAGGTTCTCGAGTTTCTGCTCGATCTCGCCGTTCCCGAGAATGCCGCCGCCTCGTTCCGCGGTTGATTTGCCCGGCCGAGGCCGCATTGCTTGAAGGCTAAGGTCTCGAGGGCGACAATCCGCGGTCGGAACGGCGCGATGCGTTGCTTCCCCGCCCTCTCCGTGGACAATTGACGTGCAAGCTTCGGCGGATGCCGTTGGCCGTGGGCTGCGGCTGGTGCGGATCTTTCATCGTGATGGCGACAGCTTCGGCCGCCTGAGGCCGATCGAAGCCGCCGCCGTTCCCGCTGCCCCGCGAGTGCTGCTCGATCACCGGCATCACATGACGGTGGCGATGGAACGCCGGCACGGTGGCCCGGTTCGCCTGCGGGTCGTGGCGGAGCGGGCCGCGGTGGCGACCGGTGCCTGGTACGCGCGCGAAATCCTTCTCCTTGGCGGCGACGATGCGGTGGTGCAGCACGGCATCGTGCGGATCGACCTGGCGACGGTGAAGCCGGACGTGGCCGCCACCATCCGCGCCGGCAGGATTCCGCTGGGTCGGATCCTGCTCGCCGCCGACCTGCTCCTCGAGGTGCAGCGGGTCGAACTGCTCGAGATCGAACCGGGGCCGCACCTGAGGTCCCTGTTTGCCGACTCCGCGGGACCCGCATACGGCCGCGTCGCCGAGATCGTGGTCAATGGTCGGCCTGCCGTCGAACTCCTGGAGATCGTGCCTCCGCACGCGGCATGAGCCTTCGGGCGGGCTTCGGGGGCTGCGGCGAATCGGTCGACGGGGGCTGCGGAACGCGTCGAACGGAATCGTGCAAATGGCCGCAAAGGCGGGCTTTGCGCCGGTTGGATCGGCCTTGACTCGCTGCGCAAGGCACCTGTAGAGTTGGGTCGTCTGGCAGGGATGGCCCGCAGGGATGCGGCTGGAGGAAATGGAGTCCTCCCGTCACACCGCTCGGGCCCGCTCGCTGCCGGCCCGCCCGTCCTTCCCCAGGAAACGACGGACGTTTGCGTCGGCAGGGAGTGCCAGGCCGTGGACGAACGACACGGCAGGGACGTCGATTGTGAGCAGCATGGAGGCCTAGGCGTTCGAGGCTGATTCGCGGGTGAGGAAGCCTCGGACACCGCTTTGACTAGCTGTACCACGGCTAGGGAGAGGGTGGTAAGCAGATGCAGAAGACCGTTTATACGACCGGCGAAGCCGCCAAGATCTGCAAGGTGAGCCAGCAGACGATCATTCGCTGCTTCGACTCCGGGCAGTTGAAGGGGTTTCGCGTGCCTGGCAGCCGGTTCCGGCGGATTCCGCGGGACCAGTTGTTCCTGTTCATGCGGGACAACGGGATTCCGACCGACGCGCTGGAGAGCGGCCGGCGGAAGATCCTCGTCGTCGACGACGACCAGGATCTGGTCGAGCTGATCACCGACGTGCTTGAGCGGGACGGCCGCATGACGTGCACCGGGACGAAACTGGACGCCTGCCCCGCCGCTGTCG
>JBKDUV010000052.1:0-7341 GCA_046339335.1 Planctomycetia bacterium
TGGCGCTCTCGATTCTCAAACGGGACACTTCAGTGAAAAAGTGCTCCATTCGAGGCAAGCGGCTCCAGGCAGGATGGTGTAACGACGTCTTGGAAGGCATTCTCACTGGAAAACAGGGCGATTAAGATGCGATTGCCCTGACTCCTGATGGGTTTCGATGCCGATCGCCGTGCAGAGCGTCATCATGTAGTCGCCAAGCCGGATCGGGCGATCCTTGATCTCGCCTTTTTCTGTCACCCCGACGACCTGCCCGGTCTTCAGCCCCCCGCCGGCCCAGAGCGTCGACCAGCCGATGGAGTTGTGATTGGCACCCTTGCCGGCGTCGCGTCCGAACTCTCCCATGAGGACGACGAGGGTGTCGTCGAGCATGCCGCGCTGCTTGAGATCGGTGATCAGGGCCGCCACCCCCTGGTCGAACCACGGCGCCCGCACGGCCATGTTGTAGGCCGCACATTGGTGATCGTCCCAGCCGCGGTGAATCACTTCGACCAACGACACGCCGGCTTCGACCAGGCGGCGGGCCAGCAGGCAGGATTGCGCGAACCGGTGGGGACCGTACAGGGTCCGAATCGGCTCCGGCTCGAGGTCCAGGCTGAAGGCCCGCGAACCGGACGACTGCATCATGCGGATCGCCCGCTCGGTCACCGAGCGGTGGGCCGCCACCTGCATCGTCGGATACTGCTCGGCGAACGCCCGTTCGCCCGATTCGAGCAACTCCACCCGGCGAGCTTCCGCATCCTGCAGGGGACGGAGATTGTCGAGACCCTTGAGCGGATCCATGACCCAGACGGGATCGTGCTGCGGCCCGAGGTAGCCGCCGGACGGGCGGTAGACGGCGCCGCCGTCGGTGCGAATATCGTATCCGGCGTCGATCGTGACGAATCCGGGCATCGACGACCCCGCCGGGGTCAGTTCCGCGGACGCGATCGACCCGATGCTCGGATGCTGCAACCCGGCCACTCCGATGAACCCCGTGTGCATGGCGTACTTCGCTGCGAAGTGTTGCCCGGGGGGCGTCTTCATGGTGCGGAAGAGGATGATGTCCTCCATGCACTGGGCGATCCGGGGAAATTGCTCGCAGATGTGGATTCCCGGCACGCTCGTGGGCGCTGCCCGAAACTCGCCGAGCGGGGCGGGCAGTGGATCGAACGTGTGATTCTGGCTCATGCCCCCGTCGGTCCAGAGGATGATGCACGACTTCCCCCGGGTCCGCCGGACGGCGGCGGAATCCGCCAGCGCGTTGACCCAGGGCACCGACGCGCCGGTCAGGGCTCCGGCCGCCGACAACGTGAGCATGTCACGACGCGAAAGACTGAGCGGTTCCACGATGCGTGTCTCCCCGAAAAAGGGCCCACAACGGACGCGATGGTCAACGAATCAGATGGAACTCGCTGCGGTTGACGAGCGACCAGAGCACGCCGCCGTAGTCCCCCGGCACCGCCGTCAGGTATTCGACCGCCGCATCCCGCTCCCGGGCATCAGGCCGCCGGGACAGCGTCGACAGGTACAGCCACTCGATGATTTCCTCGGGCGGCTTGGCAGCCTTGACCTGCGACTCGAGCGGCCGGCACGGGCCGGTGACCCGCTGATGATTGAGCAGTGCCAGCCGCGCCGGCACGCCGCGGATGGGAGTCGTGGGGTCGGTCTCGTCGCAGGGGAAGAGCAGGACGAATTCCTCCTTCGGGCCCTTCATGGTCCTGCCCTCGCCCCCGAAAGCCGGGTCCTTCTTGCCGGCGAACCGCAGGTCGAATTCCTTGTCGCCGTACACCAGCCGCAGGGAGTCGTAGAACGCGTCCGGCATCATGTGCCGCAGCGGCATCCGGCCGAACGCTGCCGTCAGGGCATCGACGTCGGGCTCTGCCATGCCCGCGGGCGGGCGGCTCGACCGCTGGTAGGTGGCGGAGTTGCAGATGCACCGCAGCAGGTGGCGGACGTCGAAATCCGCATCGCTGAACTCGTTGGCCAGGAGCGTGATCAGGCCGGGGTGGGACGGCGGGTTGAGGTCGCGGAAGTCGTCCACGGGATGGACGATGCCGCGCACGAAGAAATAGGACCACATCCGGTTGGCGAAGGCGCGGGCGAAGAACGGATTCCCCTTGGCCGTCAGCCAGGCCGCGAAGTGCGGGCGGAGCGAGCCCTCTTCCGGACCGCGAAACGCCTCGCCGGCACCGAGGAACGCCGCCGGCACCACCGTGCCGGCGTTCTTCAGGGAGCTCGGCGGGATGATTATCTGGCCCTGCGCCGGGCTCCACTTCTGCCCCCGTCTCTCCTGTTCGCGGCGGGCATCACGGTATTCCTTCGTCGCCTTCGACTCGTCGCGCACGAAGGGATGTTCGGAAATGCCCCCCATGTTGCCGTCGGCCGAGAGGTGTTGAAAGAACGCCGCCAGAGACCAGAAATCGGTCTGCTTCCAGTTCCGCGACGGCTCGTCATGGCACTCGGCGCAGGTGAGTTGCACGCCCATGAACAGCGATCCGACGCTGCGGGCGGTGCCGCCGGGCATGGGCTGTCCATCCTTGCCGCCGGCCAAGGTGAAGAACAGCCCTTGCGGCGTCCGGACTTCCATCCTGGAATGCGGGCCGACTGACGTGAGTATCTCGGTCACGATCCGGTCCCAGCCGTCACCCGCGACGACGCGGTTCCCGATCCAACGGCCGAACTGTTCCGCGGTAGAGGCACAGTTGTTCCCGCCGTTGGGGTTGGCCGGCAGTTCCGGAGGTGCGATCCAGGTCAGCCAGGTCCGGCCGAACTGCGTCCCGAACCCGGCATCTGTGAGCAGTTCGTCGATGAGCCGGGCCCGCTTGTCGCTCGCGGTGCCGGCGATGAATTCCGCCGCCTTGTCCGCGGTGGGCACGCACCCGACCAGATCGAGGTGGATGCGACGCACGAACTCCTCGTCGCCGATGACGGGCGTCGGTTCCATGCCGGCGGCCTTCAGCCCGGCGGCCACGTGGGCGTCCACGGCCGCCGCGACTTCCCGCGGCTCGTGCCGGCGACCCGGCGCCAGCAGCGGATCATTGGACTGCGGGCGATCCGCAAGCGCCGGCATGCCGGCGGCGATCCATCGCTTGAGCACGTCCTTCTCGGCGGCGGTCAGCTTGCGGTCATGCGGCGGCATCGTGTCGTCGACGATCTGCTGCCAGAGCGGGCTCTTGTCAGGATTGCCGGCGACCATGGCGGGACCCGATTCCCCGCCGGTGCGGCCCGACTCGATCGTGCGCAGGTCGAGCCCCTGCTCGCGCCTCAGGCCGCCGTGGCAGCCGACGCATGACCGCTGGAGGATCGGCTGCGCATCCCGTTCGAAGAGCGGATCAGCGGCCGTGGCAGCCCCGGCCGTCAGGGCGACCAGCCCGCCGAAAAGAAAGCGGAGCGGACGAATGCTGCGGAGGGACTGCACTTCGATCATCGGTGCCTCACACCTGCCGTCGTGGATTCACCCGGGGCTTTGCAGGTCGGGACCAGTTCAACGTGGCTAACTGCCGCCACTCACCGCCGCGAACGGGGTGAAAAATAGAGTAACTCAATAAATAGATCGAGGCGACGAGGAACCCGGCTTGAAAGTTGGGTGAAAAAACCGTTTGGGCCGGTGGCAACTGCCTGTTTTGCAGCGAAATCCCGGCCGTCCGCCGCGTCAGGGAGCGGCGTCCATGTCGAGGCCGAACTCGGTCGCCAGCCGCAGGGCGGTCGCCGCGTTCTCCGAGCCGGGGACGGTCTTCTGGATGCCACGGACGGCATCGGCCATCTGCCGCCGCATCGACGCCGGCACCGCCTTCACCATCTCGGGGGTGATCTTTCCGTCGGGCTCGTCGCCGAAGGCCCGCAGCACCTGCAGCTTCGCCAGCTGTTGGGCCGCCTTGATGGCCGTCTGGAATCCCTTGTCCTTCTTCCACTCCCGGAGCGTGTCGGCCGCCTCGGCACCGACGTCGCTCCCCTTGAAGGCCGTCGCACACCGCTGCACGAGATCGGCCGCCCCCGAGGGGTTCGAGGCCTTCATCGCCACCCCGGCGGCGAGCATGCGCCGGCCATGGGCCTCCAGCTTCTCGACGACGAACTTCGCCTCGTCGGCCGTGGCCGCCTTCACGGCCGCGAGGATCGCGTCGTAAGCCCGGAAGGGGAGCCGCGATAGACGCGATTTCCCGTCTGGTCAAAGAGCATGCAGTGGGGAATCCCCCGGAAGTCGTTCCCCCCCCTGGACCGAGGCGTTGGCGACGATCGTGAACGTGACGCCGAGTTCGGCCGCCGCCGCGCGGACGGCGGCGGCGTCGCCCCCCCTGGGCATGGGCCCCGATGACGACCAGCTCCTGTGGGGCGAGTTCCTGGTGGGCCTCCTCCAGTTTCGGCATGCTGGCGATGCACGGGGGGCAACTGACGCCCCAAAATTCCAGCAGCACGACCCGGTGCGCGATGGACTGGGGCGTCAGCTGCGGCCCCGACACGTGCCTGCCCAATTGGATGCCGGCTGTCGTCACGCCCATGTTGAACTCGTTGGCCGCCCGTGTCGGGCACGGGACCGCCGCGGCTGCACAGGCGATGACTGCGAGAGCGTTCTTCCGGGCAATCGCATCGTGAGGTGTCCCGCGGGCAAAAGGGGCCTCGCCCCCCCTGAGCGCACAGCGCTGCGTCGTTCCCGACGACACGGGCGGGATCTCCGAGGACGGCCGCTTGAGCGGCGCCGGCGGCAGGGGCTATCCTGACCAGTTTCCACACCTCGCAGCCCCGGGGCGCGGACCCACGCAAGGAGAAGATGATGGCGAATCCGCCGGATGAGGACGTGCTCGTCGTGCCGCGGGCGCTGTTCGACAGGCTCGGCGCCTTCCAGGGCTTCTGCGCGGACACGGCCGCCTACCTGCCGGCGCTCCTCGACCCCGCGCAGACCTCGTGGCGACCACGGGCGCACGTCGAGGAGGATCCGTCGTTCAAGCAGTTGATTCCGTACTGCGTCCTCGCCTGGCGGAACGCCGCCGGGGACGACCGCTACTTCGCCTACACCCGGGGGGGCGGCCAGGGGGAGGCCCGGCTCCGCACGAAGCGGTCGGTCGGCATCGGCGGCCACATCTCCAGCACCGACGGGGCCCATGGCGACGACACCTCCTACGAGGCGGGCATGCGCCGCGAACTTGCCGAGGAGATCGCCATCGACGGCAACTGGCAGGCCCGGTGCGTGGGGCTGATCAACGACGACTCCAACGCCGTGGGAAGCGTCCACCTGGGGATCGTCCACGTGCTGGAACTGGAGCGGCCCACCGTCGCGCCGCGCGAGGCCGCGGTCGCCGGCTGCGGCTTCGAGACGCTCGCCGCGCTGCTGTCCGATCGGGAGCGGTTCGAAACCTGGTCGCAGATCACCCTCGACGCGCTGGCCGCGGGGAACGTTCGCTGAATGGCCGCGGCCGACCGTCCCGTCACGATCTACCTCGACAACCACGCCACGACCCGGCTCGATCCGCGGGTGCTGGAGGAGATGCTCCCCTGGCTCACCGACCGCTACGGCAACGCCGGCAGCACGACCCACGAGATGGGCCGCGAGGCCCGGGCCGCCGTGGACGGGGCGCGGGAGATGTTCGCCGCGACGATCGGGGCCACGCCCCGCGAGATCGTGTTCCAGAGCGGCTCCACCGAGAGCGCGAACCTGGCGATCCTCGGCGCGGCAGCGCGAAGCCGCGGCGGCGTGACCGGCGGACACATCGTCACGCTCGCCACCGAACACCGCGCCGTCCTCGACCCGATCGAGCACCTCGAGCGGGAGGGCATGGCGGTCACCCGGCTCCCGGTCGATCCGCAGGACGTCGGCGAGGGCGTCCCGGGGAGGGTCTCGCCCGCGGCCGTCGCCGCCGCCCTGCGGCCCGACACGTTCCTCGTCTCGGTGCTGCTGGCCAACAATGAGATCGGCGTCGTGCAGGACGTGGCGGCGATCGCCGCGGTCGTCCATGACTGCGACGCGATCCTCCACGTGGACTGCGCCCAGGCCGTGGGGCGGATGCCCGTGGACATGGATGCCATCGGTGCGGACCTGGCGAGTTTTTCGGCGCACAAGTTTCATGGGCCGAAGGGAGTGGGGACGTTGTACGTGCGCCGGCGGGGTCGGGCCGTGCGGGTGGCGCCGCTCGTCTTCGGCGGCGGCCAGGAACGGGGCATGCGCAGCGGCACGCTCGACGTGCCGGGGATCGTGGGGCTGGCGGCCGCGGCCCGGCTGGCCCACGACGAGAGGGCGGCTGATGTCGACCGGATCCGGCCGCTCCGCGACCGCCTCTGGGCGGGGCTCGCGTCGCGGATCCCGGGCATCGCGATCAACGGCCCCGCGCTCGACGCGGCGGACGCTGGCGGACGGCCGCTGCGGCTGGTCAACAACCTCAACGTGCGGGTCCCGGGCGTGGACGGACAGACGCTGCTCGCCACACTCGCTGACGCGGGACTGGCGTTGAGCTCGGGAAGCGCCTGCTCGTCGGAGAATCCACGGCCGAGCCACGTCCTGCTGGCGCTCGGGCTCGACGAGGACGAGGCCCGAGCGAGCCTGCGATTCGGGCTGTCACGGTTCACGAAGACAGCCGAGATCGACACGGCCGTCGAGCGGATTGCCGCCGGCGTCGCCCGTCTTCGTGCCCTGGCGCCGCCGCGTTCATGCCGCAGCGGTCAGGCCGGCGCGATGGCGTCGATTTTGGCGGCGAGGATGCAGTCGTTCTCGGACAGGCCGCCGATGGCGTGCGTGAAGATCTCGATCCAGACGTTGCGGTAGCCCTCGACGTGCAGGTCGGGGTGGTGCTGCTCGCGTTCGGCGAGCGCCGCCACGTTGTTCACGAGTTTCACGGCCTCGCGAAAGTTCTTCAGTCGCATGTCGCGCCTGATCCGGGTGCCGTCGTGGTTCAGTCGCCAGGCGGGAAGGGCGGCCAGTTGGGCCTCGGCCTCGGCGGTCGAGTACCGGGGCACGCCCCCTTCGCAGGGAACGCATTTCTTCGCGGACAGATCGCAGGCCTGTTGTGGGGATTGCATGATCGAAATCGTAGCAGACGCCCCGCTTGAGGGCAGGCACGCGACCGCACGTCCGCAGAAACGCAGAAACGAACGCAGAAAGGACAGGCACACGCGACCGCAGGGATCGCGAAAAGGACAGGCAAAACACTGGCTACAAACCAGTGCGGGAGCCACTTTCCACCGCGGTGGGGGCCGGCCATCCCTCGGGTTCCGGACGCTCGCTCCGGCCCTCCAGGCAATCCTGTTCGGCACGGGATTTGCGCATCGGATCTGATAGCGATTGGGAAGATAGGGAACCTGCGCCCTGATTGTGATGGCGTTATGGTTCCCGCCATGGCCGGGCCCAGGAAGCGTGAGATCCGTGATCAGGATGTC
>JBKDUV010000053.1:0-2757 GCA_046339335.1 Planctomycetia bacterium
CATAAGAGCATCATTCCTAGCACCACAGCAGCACGCATTGCTGCCAGGAATTTGATTTCGCGCCCGCACCGGAAACGGTCAGAGCGGGAATCGGGGGCGGGGAGTGCGGCTGTGTCGGCTGAGAGTTGGTAATGCACGGCAGCGTTGAAACAGCCGCAACGGCAGACGCCAAGGACAAAGTTGCCGCCACTGAAACAGTGCAACCTCGGCTTCGGGAGGGCCATATCCTGAGGTGGCCCCCGTTCTTCGGCCAGAGTTGATGGAAATTAAGCTATGGCGGAGAGGCGTGCGTTGGTGATGGATGAATGGGGTTTGGTGGTCAAGGAGGAAGGCGTGTTTGGCACGGGCGGCCCCGATATTTTTGCTCGGGACCGGCGGGCTTCCGGCGCTTGGGAGCGTAGCGGAAAAGCGCCGGAAGCCCGCAGTGGAAGAGCAAAAATATCGGACGAAAAATCCCCTCCTGGCGGGGCGGGTCTTGCGGCTCGCCCTGGCGTGTTTGGTGCCGCGTTCATGCCGCTTTTTTCAGCTCCGTTTGCGAGTCCGTTGCGGGCGGTTTTTGCGCGTAAATCTTCGCCGGTGTCGAGCCGCCGAATGTCGCGTGCGGCCGCCACTCGTTGTAGTCGGAAAACCACCGCGCCAGCCCTGCGATGAGGTCGTCAAGGGTCGCGTATTCGCGCAGGTAAATGTCCTCGTGTTTTACGCTCCGCCACAGCCGCTCGATGAACACGTTGTCCATCCACCGGCCCTTGCCATCCATGCTGATCGCGATGCCCTTTTCCTGCAACGCGCCGACCCATTCCTGCGACGTAAACTGACTGCCCTGGTCCGTGTTGAAAATCCCCGGCAAAACTCCGCCAGCCGCCTTCACCGCACGCGCCAGCGCCGTCAGGCAAAGCGCCACATCCATCGTGTTGCTCACCGCCCAGCCGAGCACCTTCCGCGAGTGCCAATCCATCACCGCGCACAAGAACGCGTTCCCGCCCGCCATCGGCACGTACGTGATGTCCGAGCACCACACCTCGTTCGCCCGCGTAATGTTTTTCTCCCGCAAAAGATACGGAAATTTCGCGTGCTCCCGGTCGGGAATACTCGTTCGCGGGCGGCAAAAAATCGTCTCGATTCCCATCTCCCGCCGCAGCCGCGACACGCGTTTTCGATTCACACAAAGCGAGTAGTCGCGCTCCAAAAGCAGCACGATCCTGCGCGCCCCGATGCACGGATCGCGCAGGTAAATCTCGTCCATGATCCGCATGATTTTCAAATCCTCCGCCGACACCGGCACCGGCACATAATCGAGCGACGAACGACACACGCCCAGCAGCTCGCACTGCGTCCTCAAACTCAAAAACGGATGCTCATTTTCGACCAACCCGGCACGCCCGCTCACAGGCCGAGTTGTTTGGATTTTTTTGTGAGAAAATCCACCTTGATCGTCAGCTCGCCGATCTTCGATTGCAGCTCCGTGCGCTCCTGTTCAAAACCCTCCTCCGTCCGCGCCGGAGCGCCCTTTTCAAACACCCCCGCCAGCCCCTCGCTGAGCGTCTTCTTCCAATCCGCGACCTGCCCCGGATGGATGCCAAATTCGCTGGCGATTTCGCTGATGGTTTTACTCCCCTTCATCGCCTCCAGAGCGACGCGGGCCTTAAATGCGGCTTCGTGCCGCTTCCGTTTTTGTTTCATTTTGTGGTGGTTCGTTGTGTTGTGTTTGAACACGCCTCCCACCGCCATTTTATAGCTTAGCCCCTGGCCCGAATTTCGGGGTCCACCTCATCGCGAAGCGTCGCCGTCCCTGCCGAGAGCTGGAGCAGCGCGAGCAACAGCCGCCCTTCGTGGCTCTCGGGCTCCACCGTCACTGCCTTCGCCGCGAATTCACGCGCCCTCTCCGAATTGCCCTCGACCGCCGACCAGCGCGCCGCCAGGCGGAAAAGCGCGCCTTCGGAAATATTATCCTTCAGCAATGCCTCGATCTCCTTTCCGGCCTCGGCGACCGCGCCGGACATCAGGAGATCCTCCGCGTAAGGACGGCGATCCTCGATCCGCATGGCACCGGTCTGCCGGAGCTGCTTCCAGAGCGGGACGGCCGCGGCGTACTGGCCGATCATCCGCTGCGCCTTTGCAGCGACGCGGATCGCCGCAGGCTCATCGGGCATCGTCCAGTACGCGATCCTCGCCTTTTTCAGAGCCTCATCAATGTTCCCCGCAAAGAGCTCGGCCTCCGCCTTTGCCGCCATCCGCCGCGAACGCATGCCCTGCATCCACGCATAAAACGGACGCCATTCCAGCAGCAGCACGCACACCCCCACCACAAGGACGACGACAACCGCCAGCCAGTTCCGGCGGCGTTTGCGCGCTTCCTGAAGCTCGGGGGCAAGTAGCGTTTCGAGAGGCTGCACGATTGTGAATTCGCAGAAATATTCTCTCCGAAACGGCTTCGTGCCAATGATACTTTGGCTCCGCCTGCGCAGTCACTTGCAGCCGGCGTTTTCCGCGCGTGGATCCCGCAGCACGGAAAGGAGCCATGCGGCAAAAATCCCGCTCCAACCCGTGCAGACATCCTCCAGCGAACTCGTGCGCCCCGAAATCCAAATCTGCACAATCTCGATCACGCACACGAGCGCGAGCAGCACGGCGAGGCGTGCGCCACGGCGCGCACAAATCCCGCCGGATTTGCTCTCGCCGCCAGCGCCGGACGTCTCCCCCGCGATAAAAACAACCACCGCAAGAAAACCGAACGCGTCGACGTTCACGAACCCGTCC
>JBKDUV010000054.1:0-7468 GCA_046339335.1 Planctomycetia bacterium
GTCTCGATCGTGCTCAGAGCATGATCGACGCCAGCCACGTCGAAGCCGAGCGACGCCGTGAAATCCTCCTCGTTGCCGATCATCACGTCGACATGCCGGGCGATCTCCCGATTTACCTCCCGGGCCTTGGCCTGGCCACCGATGCTCTTCCAGAGGCTCGGCCGTTAGTTGAGGTCATAGGACACGATCGTGCCGTGCCGCTTGGCCGCCTGAACCGCCTCGATCGCCCGGGCCGCCGTCGTCTCCGACAGGGCCGCGAAGATGCCCCCGGTGTGAAACCAGCGGACGCCGAGAACGCCGAACAGCCGATCCCAGTCGACGTCGCCAGGCTTCATCTGACTGGCCGCCGTGTTGCCGCGGTCGGGAACGCCCACCGCGCCGCGAATCCCGAAGCCACGTTCGGTGAAGTTCAGGCCGTTGCGGACCGTCCGGCCGATGCCGTCGTCCGGCCGCCAGTGGATGAAGTCGGTGCACACGCCCCCCTGCATGATGAAGTCCTCGATCAGGTGGCCGACTTCGTTGTCGACGAAGGCGGTCACCACGGCGGTCTTCAGGCCGAAGCACTTGCGCAGGCCGCGGGCGACGTTGTACTCGCCCCCGCCCTCCCAGACGGCGAACTGCCGTGCCGTGCGAATTCGCCCCTCGCCGGGGTCGAGGCGGAGCATGATCTCACCGAGCGAGACCTGGTCGAGGGCGCACGAGTCCTGTGGCTTGATGGGGAGCGGCATGATTCTGATCCTGTCGGGGTGAGGTGGAGGTGTTCTTCAGGAGTCCGGCTGCGGGGCGGCATGGTGAGAGTTCGCTGACACGCTCGCGATCCTCACGCCGATTCCTCCGCCTTTGCGTATCGCACCATGGACGTCATGCCGTCTTCAGGCTGGCGATGTCGAGCGGCGCCAGTCCGGCCTCCGCAGCGATGTGGTTGAGGGCGTCGACCTCGGCCGTCGAAAACAAGAGCCCCCCCGCCCGCAACGTCCGCGCGGCGGCGTCGGCTTCGAGTTGGCCCGGAAGCATGCAGCCCTCGTTGCCGTGACCGAGAATGTCGGCGAGCACGGCCTTGATGTTCTCAGCCTGGGACCGGCTTGCGGCGAAGGCGCCGCCGGACAGGGCCTCGGGATGAATGACTTGGAAGTAGAACGCGCACGAATGCTTCTCGCCCGGCACGGCCTCCCGGCTGCGGATCGTGGGGCACGAGCCGCCGATGAAGGCCGCCACGAGCTCGTTGATCAACGACAGGCCATAGCCCTTGTGGTCGCCGAACGGCAGCAGCCAGGCCGCCTGGCCGGGGTCGGTCGTCGGCCGCCCCTCCCGGTCGACGGCGGCGTTTTGCGGCAAGGGCTTTCCCTCCCGGGCGAGCTGCTGCACGCGACCCATCGCGATCACCGAGGTGGCCCAGTCGATCACGATCGGGAAGCCGACGGCCGCCGTGGTCGGAAAGCCCCAGGAATGCGGGTTGGTGCCGAGCGTGGGAAACCTCCCCTTGAAGGGGACGACCTCGGCCAGCGACGCGGTGCAGTTCGTGTAGGCGATGTAGCCGCGGTTCGCCGCCTCCATCACGTATCCGCCCCCCCACAGGTAATGGAAGGCGTTGTCCACCGCCACCGTGCCGGACCCGTGCCGGTCGGCGAGCCGGATACAGGTCTCGATCGCCTCCCAGGCGACGGCCTGGCCGAGCTTCTTCCCCGCATCCCAGACCTCGCAGGCGTTGAACCGGCTCGGCAGCCGGCGAATCGAGGCCCGCGGCACGCAGCCCCCGGCCTTCGAGCCGAAGAGATCGTCGAGGTGCAGGGCCTTGATCGCGTTGTGCGTGCGGATTCCGTGGGTGGTGGCCGCCGTGGCCAGCTTCGCCGCCTGTTCGGCCTCGTCGACGTCGAAACCCCGCTGCAGGTACGCCCCACGGACGATCTCCTCGTGCCGCTCGACCGGGACCACGTGAAACGTTTCAAGCATGGGCGCCCCGCACCGGGTCAAAAGTCAGGAGTTCCGAATCGATGGTCCACGGATCACACGACCCGCCGCACCGGCACCACGGGATTGACCTGGGCGAGCGGCGGCTCGCCGTGCATGGCCCGGACGAGGTTCGTGACCGCCGCCATGGCCTGTCGCTGCACGCTCTCCAGCGTCCGCGAGCCGACATGCGGGGTGACGATGCAGTTCGCCAGGCCGGTGAGCGGATGGTCCGCAGGCGGCGGCTCCACGTCGAGCACGTCGGTGCCGTAGCCGCGGACGCGGCCGGAGCGGAGTGCCGCGGCCATGTCGGTCGTGTTGACGATCTCCCCGCGGGCACAGTTGATGACGATCACGCCCGGCTTCATCCTCGTGATCGTCTCGGCGCGGACGAGGTCTCGGGTCTCGGGCGTGAGGTTCGTGTGCAACGACACGTAGTCCGCCGCTGCAAACAGGTCGTCGAGCGCCCCCGCGCGGTCGATGCCGTTGGCGGCGGCGAAGACTTCATCCCAGAACAGGTCGTAGCCGATGGGCTGCATGCCGAAGGCCCTGGCCCGCAGGGCGACCTCGCGGCCGATCCGCCCCATGCCGACGATGCCGATCCGCTTGCCGAGCAGTTCGCGGCCCGTCTGCCGCTTCCAGCCGCCGGCCCGGGTGGAATCGACGTGGAAGAGAAAATGCTTCTCCAGTGCGAGCAGCAGCAGGAAAGCGTGCTCGGCGACGGTCGTATGGTTGACGCCGGGCGTGAACAGCACCGGGATGCCCAGCGCCGTGCAGGCGGCGACGTCGATCTTGTCGACGCCGATGCCGTACTTGCTGATCACCGCAAGCCTTGGACCGGCCTTCGTCAGCACCGCCCGCGTGATCAGGTCGTCACCGCAGATCATGCCGTCGACATCGCCGACGGCCGCGAGCGTGTCGGCCTCCGAGAGCGGCCCCCGGGCAGTGACGATATCCCATCCGGTCGCGGCGAGGGCGGCGTGGTGCTCTCCGGGAGTGTCCTGGAACGACGTCGTGGTCAGCAGGATGCGCGGCATCTTCGAATTCTGGTGGTCGGGACGGAAATCGAGAGGGTAGCCGACGCCCGCCGGCGCGACAATCACTGCCCGATCCACCGGCCTGCGGGAGCCTACAGTCCGCGCAGGGGCCCGGTGCTGTCACCGAAAGACCGGGTGTCGAGGCCGTACCGGCCGGCGAGCGAGACGTAGAGGTTGCACAGCCGCCGCTCTTCCTCGGGCTCGCGGGCGAAGGTGAGCGTGCGGCCGGTACGGAGCGTTCCGCCGAGCCCGCCGGCCAGCAGGACCGGCATCTGTTTGCGATCGTGACTGCCTCCCGCCATCAGGCTGGAGCAGAACATGATGCACGAATTGTCCAGCACGCTCCCCGCTCCCTCCTGCATCCCCTGGAGCTTTCGCAGCAGGGAGGCGTACATCTCCACATGGAAGCGGTTCATCAAGGCGTAGTCGGGGCCGCCGGCGTGCGACATCCCGTGCATGTTCGTCAGATCGGTGCTCCCCGGCCGCAGGAAGCCGAAGTCCATCCGCGACAGGTCGTTGTTGAACATCAGCGTGGCGAACCGCGAGGCATCGGTGGCCAGGGCGATGGCCAGCAGGTCGAGCATCAGCCGCATATGGTCGGGCAGGATGACCGGAGCGTCGGCCGGCGGCGGCTGCATGACCGCAGCGATCCGCGGTCCCGCGCGGTCCCCTTCCGCCGGCAGCTTCGCCAGCCGCTGCTCCACTTCGCGGACGCTTTCCAGGTATTCGTCGAGCCGCTGTCTGTCCCATGTGCTCAACTCGGTCATGATTCCCCGGGCATCCTCGCGGACGAGGTCGAGCGCACTGATCGCCTTGCGGATGCCCTGTGGATCACCGACGAGTCGGTCGTAGAGCCCGCGGGGGTTGTTCTCACGCGGCACGGGCGTCCGGGGAGTGCTCCAGGAAATGTGGCCGCTATAGATGCACGAATACCCCTTGTGCGTGCCGATCGTCGGCGGCTCGATGCCGAGCACGAGGCTGGGAAACGGCGTCGCCGACCCGCGTTCCGCCGCCAGCAACTGGTCAAAACTGGTGCCGACGAGCAGGTCCGACGTGCTTTCGCGGACGTGCGCACCCGAGAGCACGTTCGGTGCTGCCGCGATGTGGATGTTGCCCTTGAGCGCCTGGGGATTGTAGAGCCCCTCCAGCACGAGCAGCCGCTCCTTGAGGTCCTCGAGCGGCTGGAGCGATCCGCGCAGCACCATCTTCAGGCCGTCGCCCTCCGCCGACCACTGCGCTGGGTCGACACCGTTGGCCATGAACAGGCAGGCGAACCGGCGCGGCGCCGCGGGCGCCGCCTCCCGGGCCAGCGTCGGCCGCCGGGCCGCGATCGATTCCAGCCACGGCAGGCCGAGTGCGACTCCCATCCCGCGCAGGAACCTCCGACGTCCGGTCTTCCGTCGCATGACTGGTTTCCCTCGCATGGTTGGCTTTCCCGTCACGGCCGGCGATCTTCGGCGGAGACGGCGGGCTCGAATCGCAGGGTGTCGAACTGCGGACTGGTCACGATCGCCTCGATGATCGTCGAAAACCTGCCATCGGTCGACCAGAGCCGGTCTTCGATCGCATCCAGCAGGGGGCGGTCACCGGGCTGGACGCTGCGGCCGAGAGCATAGCCGAGCAGTTTTCGGCACAGGCGGCGCACGAACATCCGTTCCTGCCGCTCCTCGCACAGGAAGGCGACCAGGCCCTCCATCCCCTGAAGCCGCCGACCGTCAGCGAGGCGGGAATCACTGTCGATCGGCCGCCCGTTGATGTCGTGCGTGCGCCAGCGGCCGACGGGGTCGAAATTTTCAAGCGCGATGCCCAGCGGATCGATCCGTTCGTGGCAGGCGGAGCAGGCGGCATCCGCGCGGTGCTTCGCGAGCAGCTGGCCGACGGTCAGAGCGGCCTCGTTCCGCTCGTCCTCGGGCAGGTCAGGAACGCCCTGGGGGGGCGGAGGCGTGGGCAATCCGAGCAGTTCGGAGAGGATCCAGTTGCCGCGGAGCACCGGGCTGGTGCGCAGCGGGTGCGACGTGGCGGTGAGGGCCGCTCCCCAGCCGAGCAGGCCGCGGCGCGGCGTCCCGGCGAGTGACAGTCGGGGCGCCTTGACCACGGCATCAGAGGACGGCCGGAGCGTGGACCAGGCGTCGTCGCCGGTCGGACCAAGATCAGCGAGTCCATAGTGCTCTGCGAGTTGCCTCGATGGCAGGAAGGAGTAGTCCGCCTTCAACAAGAGCCGCACGTCGCGATCGTTCGCCACGAGGTCGGAACAGAAGTCGACCGCCTCCCCGTGCATGGCCTTGCGGAGTTCGACATCGAACATCGGGAACCGCTCGGCATTCGGCCCGTTGAACTCGTCGACCCGGTAGAAGCCGAGCCATTGCCCGACAAATTCGGCCGCGAACCGTCTGATCTTGGGATCGCGAAGCATGCGTCCGGCCATGGCCGCCCGCCGGGCGGGGTCCGCCAGTTCCCCGCGGTCCGCCGCCGCGCAGACCGCCGCGTCCGGAGGGGACGACCAGAGAAAGTACGAAAGCCGTACAGCCAGTTCGTGATCACCGAGCCGGCGAACCGCACCAGGATCGTCGGGAGGGAGAACCGTTCCGCGTTCGATGCGATAGAGGAAATGTGGCGACACGAACAGATGCACGAGCGTCCCCCGCACCGCTTCCGTCAGCGACTGCCCCCCCGTGACCGCGGCGTCGAAGCGGGCGATCAGGCCTTCTGCCTCCTGCCGAGAGAGAGGTCGCCGCCAGACGCGGGTGGCAAACTCCCGGAGCGACTCCCGGCAGGCGGCCCGTACCTGCTCCCGCCAGACGCGGTCGCGGGCGGCCAGGTCCCGCCACTCCGCCTGCAATGCCTCCGGGGGCGTCTTTCCCAGCCGCTTGGCCAGAGCACTCCCTGGGTCGCAGGCCAGCCGCCAGACGGCCTCGAGCTGGTCATCGGACAGGGCGGCTCCGAGAAACGCGTCGAACGCGTCGTGATTGGGGGCCATCGTCCCCATGCTCTCGCCGTCTCCGGAGTTTTGGATGTTTGCGTAGTCGGCGAGTTCGGCGGCCGGGAAGTCGCGGACGCCGCGGATCAGCCCGGCCAGCGTCATGACCGTGAACGACAGGTCGCCGGGCACGGCGAGCGGCTTCTTCCCTTTCCATGCGGCGATTCGGGACTCGAACTCCGGGTCGTCACCGACCACATAGGGCTGGAACGACAGCCAGCGGTGGAGGAGCGACACCTTGAACGGCCGGGCATAGCCGCTGGTGTGCCGCAGGTCGAGCCAGAGCCGTTCCCACTCCCGGACGACGTCGGCTGCGGGCGCCTGACCGGCGATCGTGTTCAGCGTCCCCTGCGGAATGGCGAACGTTCGCGGCGACGGGCAGAGCCGCTCGTTGCGGTAGAACAGGCGGTGGGATGCGAGGAGGAACTGCAGCGGATCACCCGGCCATTTGTCGGAGTAAGGCTTGTAGCCTTTGAGCCCCGTCTTTGACTCGACGTCGAGTTGCGGCCGCTTCCCCCGGGGATAGGCGTAGCTCATCAGTTGCTCAGGGGGCGTCGCATCCTCGTAGTCGGCCTTACGAGCCGCGCAGAATGCGTCGAGCCGTTCGAGGGCCAGTCGCGGCCATTCGGCGGCCGGCGTCGGCGTGGGTGTGAACGTCGGCCCGCTGGCCGGAAAGACGACGGCGGACGCGGCGAGCCGTTGGGCGAGATCGAGGTACTTTTCGATCTGGCCAGCGGACATCTGCAGCGTCTGGCCGGTGTTCGAAAATCCCTCGCCGCCGCTGCCATCCCGCGGCAGGTCGCGGACCCAGTCGCGGGGGACCCCCGTGAGGTCGGCGAGCGTGTAGTTCAACTCGGCGTTGGTCAGGCGCCGGACGACCACCCGCCCGGGATCTCCGGCCTGGGCGCGGGCCGCAGCGTCGATGCGGTCCTGGAGCCAGTCGACGATCGCCCGGCGGTCGGCGGCTGGAAGCGGATGCGGCGCATCGCCCGGGGGCATGAATCCCTCTCCCACCACATCCAGCAGGTTCTGCACGAGTTCGCCGTCCGCGGCCAACGACTCCGCGGTGGCGAACCGGGAAAGATCGACATCCCCCTCGGCTTCCTGTCCCTGGTGACAGGACCGGCAATGCCGCCGCAGGAGCGGCCCGACGACCGTGTCGAAATCGGGGGCTGCGGCGACGGTTGGCCGAGTCGAGCAGATCCCGACGATCAGGAAGGCAAGAAGCCGGATCATGCTGCAATTATAGTCTGCAGCAGGTTGGCATCCACGCCGGCCCGTCAGCCGCGCGGGGCTGCCTGACCCTCACGAACGAAGGCCTCGAGGAGCACGGCCTGCCGGCCAGTCCACTTCCAAAGATGGCAGTCCCGCCCATCCGCGACCCCCGCGCCCGCCGTGCCGGCGCGGTGGAGCCAATAGGCCTCGGCGGCAGCCCGAGGGTGCCTGGCGAACTCCGCCTCGCGTCGCGATGGGACGTTCGTCTTCAGCCAACTCCAGTGGTTGACAT
>JBKDUV010000055.1:0-5663 GCA_046339335.1 Planctomycetia bacterium
GCTGATCGGCCTGCTGCCGTGCTTGGTGCCATGCCCGCTGCCGTGCGAGGCGGCGGCCGGCACCGTGAACGCTGGCTGTCGCTGATGGACGTCTGGGAGCGGGCCGAAGAACGGATCAAGGGGGAGTGGTTCCTGGGAACCGGTGCCGCGGACGATGCGATCCGGCTGCTCGATTCGGCGGCGGCACGGCCGCCGCTGGACGAGGTGGCGGGAGAATGCCGCGGCCCGCTCGACTCCCTCGAGCAGGCCCATGAGCGGGCCCGGGCGGCGCTCGGGGAACTCGGCACCGGCATCGAGGGCATGACCGCCCGCCTCGAGGGACTCGGCCGTCGCGGCCGCTCGGCCGCCCCCTATCAGGCCACGGTGGCGGAACTGGCGCGGGCCCGCGACCTGGCCGCGCAGGACGTGGACCGCGACCCGGTCGCGGCACGCGGCCGGCTGGAGGCCGCCGCGGACGGACTCGACCGGCTCGCTAGGCAGCTCGGGGCGGTGGATGGCGCCGATGACCGGCGGCAGCGAGCCGAGTCCCAGGCCGCCGAGATCGGGTCTCGCGTGCGGTCGATGCGAGCCGAGGGCTGGCTGCTCGACGAGCCCGGCGCCGATCCCGACGAGCGGCTCGCGGTGGCGGAACAGTCGTGCGGGCTCGCCGCCAGCCTGCTCGATGCCGGCGAGGCCGATTCGGCACTGGCTCACGTCGCCAAGGCCGAGAAGGCGAACGCCGAGGCCGTCGCGCTCCTGGAGAGCATCGCGGCGGCACGGGCCAGGGTCGAGGAGCTGCTGCCGACATGCGCCGCGCGGCTCGAGCGGCTCGCCACGGGCCGCACCGCGTCCGCCGGCGAGGTCGAGGCGCTCGCCGCCGCCTACGCCGAGAGTGCCTGGGCCGACGTCGCCGACAACGTGTCCCGGTCCGATGAAGGGCTGAATCGCGTCGGCACGCTGATCGCCGAGTCGCGCGGGGCCGCGGAGCCCGGTCGGCAGCACTTCTTCCGCGCCGTCGCTCTGCTCGAGGAGGCGGTCCGGCAGGAAGACTGGATAGAGTCGTGCCAGGAGGCGATCCGTGAGCGGCGCCGCGAACTCGACGCGCTGCGGGCCGCGCTGCCCGGCCAGCGCGACCAGGTCGGCGGTCGGATCGCCGCGCTCGGGCGACGGCTGGAACTGCAGCGAACCGACCGCGTCCGCGCCAACGAACGCTGCCGTGAGGCGGCCCGGATCCTCGATGTCGCCGACGAAGGCCTGGCCGCGGCGCGGCCCGACCTGCGGCAGGCCCGACAGCTCGTGCAGGCTGCCGCCGACGTGGCGACCCGGGCCGAGCAACTCGCCGAGGAGGACGAACGGCTCGCCCGACAGGCGGTGCACGACATCGAGGAGACGGACGCTCTCGTCCGGCGCGTCGCCGCCTGGTACTCCGAGGGCGTGCAGCCCGACGTGCGGTCGGCCGAGTCGGCGGTCGAGACGGCGAAGTCGCTGCTCGAGCGGATGCAGTACGAGGACGCCATCAAGCACGCGGCCGAGGCGTCGCTTGCGGCCCGTGCCGCCTACGCCGGCGCAACGGCCGAGGCCGAGCGACGCCGGCGTCGCCGCCTGGAGCAGGTGCAGCGCCGGCAGATGGAAGATGCATTCAACCGCATGACCCGCGGAGCGGGGCCATGGGTGATCCAACTGCCGGGCGGCGCCTTCACCGGCCCCGATCCGTGGCGGACCACGGTGGTGCAGACGCCGCCGACGCGGCCGGCGACGGCCGCCGGCCGCGGCTGGTCGCGGGACATCGCCCAGGTCGGCTGGTGACGCCATCGGGAGCGGCGTCTGGCGGTCAGCGAATCTCGATCGGCGCGGTTTCGAGTCGGCCGACCGTGACGGACTGCCGTTCCAGGGTCCGCTCCATCTCCTCCACGCGGCCCCTGACCGCCACGGGCATGCGGCTGCGGTGCTCGGGCGTGTCGATGGTGTCGTTGAAGACGACCCGCCCCTGCGTGTCGGTCACGACGAGCCGCGTCTCGTCGCCGCCGCTGAGCCGGATCTGGTAGTCGGCATCGTGCCGCAGCAGCGTTTCGTGTGACATCCTCACGACGCGGCCCGGGGCGAGCCCGTGCGGGGCCGCAGCCGTCTCGTTTCCCGGCCGCTGCCCGGCGATCGCCAGCGCCGGTGCCGTGGGCCGCAGCCCGGGCGCCGCCGCCGGGCTCCGCGGGGCGGTGGTGCCGGCGTTGGCATGCGGGCCGGCGAAGGGAATCGTGATCCGTCGGCCGCCGCGGAGGACGGTGCACTGCAGCGGCGTTTCGGGCGGGGCCGCCTCGACGAGGGCCGAAAGCTGGTCGGGCAGGATCAGCAACTGGTCGTCGAGCATCACGAGCACGTCGTGCTGGCGGATCCCGGCCCGGTCGGCCCGCGATCCGGTGGTGACCGAATCGACGACGAGGCCGGCACCGCGGTCGAGGGCGAGCTGTTGACGGAGGACGGCCGAGGCCCTGGTCAGCCGCATGCCGAGGTCGCCGGACGTCGCCTCCCGGGTGGCGACGTCCGCCACGGGCTGGAGATGCGAGCGACGCACGGGACGTCTGGCAGCCACGTCCGCGGGGGCGAGATCGCCGGCGTGCACGGCCGCCGGGCAGCTCGCGAGCAACATGGTCGTCAGGGCGGCCGCCGGGAGGAAGCGGGCTGTCGGGATGCTGATCATGGTCGCGGGTGTGGTGGTGGATGCACCGGTGCCGGGCTGCCGGAGCGAGACGGGTTGTGACAGAAACCGGCACGTCACACCAGACGTCATCGGCGCGGGCGTCCGCCCTGCGGACGGCGGGTTCCCTCGGGGCGCTCCGCCGCACCGACCAGGCAGTCTGGGCGGAGTGCGACAGCCGGAGGAAACCGGTCAGCGGGGGCATCGAGGAAATGGCGGCAACGGAATCCGCTTCGGTCACGGAATCTTTTCCGGCGGTGAATGCGGGGTCGATAGGGAGCTCCAGGGCGGGGCAAGGACCCGGCCACACGGGGGAGAGACATGAAAACCGTCGCACTGCTGCCAACGCTGGTCATCGTCGTCGTCGCCGCCGGCACGGCCGGACTGGCCGCGGAACCGCCCCAGGGGAAGGCCGGCACGGCTGTGGCGCCGAGCCCGCCCGCCCCCAAGAAGCCAGTCCTTGTTCCGGGCACCGGTGCGCTCGTCAAAGGCGTGGGCGACGACTTCGAGGACGAGAAGTGGCAGTGGCACTACAACCACCCCAAGAGTTCCGAGGAGCAGGACAAGCGGGTGCGGGGACCGATGGGCCGCAGCACGAACGGCCGCTGGTTCGAGGGGCCGAAGCGCGGCACGCCCGACGTGGTCAAGCGGGTGGAGCTTCCCGCGGCCGGTCTGGAGGGAAGCACACACGGCCTGCTCGTCGCCTCGCTGCACGCCGGCATTCCCGGCCGCGTGACCTACGACATGCAGCAGGACGACCTGATCTACAACATGCAGCGGGTGACCGGCCGCGGCATCGCCGTCGCCGACAGCCCGAGCGTCGTGGTCCGCGTCTACATGCCCCCCTTCGAGCAATGGGAGAACCGCAGCGGTCCGACCTTCGGCTTCCGGGCCGGCTGCTACACGCATGCGATCATCACGGCCGACGACCATCCCGACGAGGGGCGTTTCGGCCTGGAGGAATATTGGCCGGGGATGTTCGTCTGCTTCGAGAACGGCACCGACAAGCGGTACAAGAAGGACGGCGCCTACCTGCGGATTCGCGGCGGGCGGAACGGCGGGGAGATCCGCGGTCCGACGATTGAGGAACTGGGCTGGTGGACGCTCGGCCTGTCGTTCACGCCCGACGGCATGGTGCACTACTTCGCCAGCCCCGGCGTCGACGACCTGACGATGGACGATCACATCACGTCGCAGTTTCCCTACGGCTACCGGACGGAGTGGATGAAGACCTTCTTCTTCAACGTCTGCACCCGGGACGACGGCAAGACGTGGAGCACGCCCTGGGTGATCGACGACCCGAAGGTGTACTTCGTCAAGCGGCCCCAGATGGCGACCGGCAGGCAGCCGGCATCGAAACGCTGATGCCGCGGCGTCAGCCGCGGCGGCGCCACCAGGCGGCGAGCAGGCTGCCGATCACCGAGTGGACGACGCTCGAGATCGCGCAGGGCACGGCGCTGAGCGGCTCGGCGGGGAAGTGCTTCTGGGCGAGCACCACGCCGAGCCCGGAGTTCTGCATGCCGACCTCGATCGAGATCGTCCGGGCCACGGTGCGGTCGTAGCCCAGCAGCCGGGCGAAGAGGTGGCCGACGCCGAAGCCGATCGCATGCACCGCGACGACCGCGGCCAGGAGCCGCGGCCCGCTGGCGATGATCGCCGCGGCGTTCTGTCCGGTGATGCTCGCGCAGACCAGCGCGATCACGACCACGCTCACCAGCGGCGCCGCGGGCGCCGCCAGGCGGACTGCCCCGGGCAGCCAGCGGTTGATCGCCACGCCCGCCGCCACGGGCAGGACGACCACCTGCAGCGTGGAGACGAACAGCCCCAGGGCGTCCACCTCCACGAGCCTGCCGGCGAGGAGTTTGGTGAGCAGCGGCGGGAGCACGACGGCGCCGAGCGTGGTGCAGGCTGTCATCAGCACCGAGAGGGCCACGTCGGCCCGGGCGATGGCGGTGACGACGTTCGACGCCGTGCCTCCTGGGCAGCAGGCGACGAGGATCAGGCCCACCGCCAGCGGCGGTTCGAGGGCGAACGTCGTGGCCACCGACCAGCCGGCCGCGGGCATGATGACGAACTGGCCGAGAAACCCCGCCGCGACGGTGGCGGGCCGGGACGCCACCCGGGCGAAGTCCTCCAGCGACAGCGTGATCCCCCTGCCGAGCATGATCACGCCGAGGCCGACGACGATCGCATTTCCCCGAAACCAGGTGAACCAGTCGGGCCGCCAGACAGCCAGGCAACAGGCCGCGAGCACCCAGACGGGGAACAGGTTGGCGATGAGCTCCAGCCCGCGGCGCATCCCTGCCCTCCGGCCGGCCGACTCAGCGGGACGTGCGGCCGAACCTGACGGCCGGCGGCAGCAGGTTCGTCAGCCGGCCGGGGGCGCCGCCGATGGTGAGGCCGTCGTGGCCATCGTGGGACTCGAGCGTCAGATCCCCCGCACAGCCTTCGTCGCGGCCTCGGCCCACGATGTGGATCGCCCAGCCGTCGCCGTTGCGGTGCCAGGTTCCCTCGGCGAACCGGCCGTCGCCGGCGAAGAACCAGGAACGGAGTGCCCGGCTGTCGGGATCCCAGCCGATGACCTCCATGACCTCCCGCGGCTTCTGCGGTCCGGCCGGCAGCAGTCCGGGAATCCGCTGGTCGCCGTCGGCCGGACGCTGCTCCGGCGCACGATCGATCGTGACCACGTGGGTGCGGACCAGGTACGTGTTGTCACCCGCCCACGTGCACCGCGTGCTCGCCGTCACCCCCTCCCCCTCGTCCTCCCAGGAGCCGACGAGCCAGGCAAGGTCGTCGAGGGGACGAAGCGGCTTTCCTTCGGCCACCGGGCGGGCCGACTCGCGAACCTGCTCCAGCAGCCAGCGGCCGTCGCGCTTGACCACCAGCGCCGAAAATCTGCTGCCTGCCGGCGGCCCTTCGGAGAACTCGATCCTCGTGATGCCGTCGACCATGGCGACGTCGTCGGTGACGGGGCGGATCGCCGTCAGTTCGAGGT
>JBKDUV010000056.1:0-34482 GCA_046339335.1 Planctomycetia bacterium
GCCCGATGGATACAACGTCGGCTTCAATGCCGGCGGCGGCCCACGATCACCGAGGTGTTGCACCGTGGCTACAACCCTCGCGTCTTACCATCAGAGTTCCCCACGTGGTTTGATTTTATTGCTGCGGAGGGAGACGCAACAGCCGCTGAGGCCGAGTGTCTTGCAAACTTTTACGACTGGTTCGTGATGCTGGCGACGACCGCCATGACGAAGTCGTTCAAGATGGTGTTGCTTAGGGTGCTGCTCGACGACAACGCTTTCTGGAGTGGGATGCCGATTGCTGATTCAGCGGTAAAGGCTTGGACCTTTCTTGCTGGGCATCCCGCCCTGCGAGGCGAGCGTGGCGACCACGACGACCATCCTTCCGCCGCGGCCCCGCCACGCGGATGGACGTCGAACTGGCGGAAATTCCCGATCTCGATTTGGATGAAAGAAAAAAACGGCAAGCGGTGGTTTACCGACGAGGGTGGCCGCTTCGGCGCGGGATTCACATGTCCTGATTCGCTGCGCGACGCTTTCGAAGTCCTTACAGGCGAGCTTGTCGATTTCCGGCTCGCGGCGCACGCTCGGCCGCGCACCGCCGCGAATGGCTTCGAGGCCAAGGTCATCCAATCACGTGGAAAGCCCTTCCTGAAAATCCCCACGGCCGAAGACGAACCTGGCCGGCCGATTGGGCCAGTGCCCGTAGCCCTTCCCGATGGCCGCACATGGGAGTTTCGCTTTGCTCGGATCGCCTGCAACGTCGCGGGACCTCCCGAGGAGAAAGCGGGCGATACATTGCCGAACCATCTGCCGGAGCTTCTGCGGCAGTGGTTTGGGGCCGACGCCGGGCTGCCCGGTACATCGTTCAAGGTGAGCTTTTGCCGAGATGGACACCAGTGGTCGGTGGAGCCGCTCACGTACGCGGCGCGTGGCGGATCGCATGACCCGTCGGCGGCGTCCCCGCAGCCGCTTGGTGGGCGAGATGCTGACGATCGCGATTCCATGCCAATCGCGCTCGTTGATTCGCCGCCGGGTGGACGCAAGTCAGCCACACACGTCCCCGCCTACGACCTCACCGCCGCGGCGGGCTCTTGGGGTCCTGAGAGCGTGCCGGAGGAGATCGGCTGGACGGAGTTGCCGGGCGTTTCGATCAAGCCCGGCATGTTCGTGGCGCGGGTGACGGGCACGTCTATGGAGCCGCTGATCCCGGACGGCTCATGGTGCCTGTTCCGCCCGTGTCCGGCGGGCTCGCGCGAGGCCAGGATCGTGCTCGTGCAGCTGGGCACGGACGGCGCGGGCGAGAACGGCGGCCGGTTCACCGTCAAGAAGTACCACTCGGAGAAGACCGTCACCGCCGACGGCTGGCGGCACGACCGCATTCAGCTGCTGCCGGTGAATCCGGCGTTTGAGCCGATCGAGATTGAGCCGGGCGAGGTGGGGGACCTTTTCATCGTTGGGGAGTACGTCTGCCGTGTCAGTTTGCTGCCATCTACCAACAGTGGAGCAGGAGGCCAATGACGATGCCCAGCCAAAGGGAGACGCAACCGAAAGTACCACACGGTCTTTATGACCACCTGGTCGACGTCGCCCTAAAAACAAAAGTTGACGGTATCGGTGACCCGCGGCTTGTCGAGTTGGCCGATGTCGATGCCGAGGACGGTCACACCGCAATCGCCCAGTACCTTGAACGACTCCTCGCCGAGTCCCTCTCTACTCTCCGCGGGCGCGAGGCGGCTGAGCGTCAACGCCGGCTCGTTGACAGCGTGATCGGGGCCCTCGTCGCCGAGCTCGGCGACGAGTGGGCCGACCGATTCAATCTGGCCAGCCCGCTTCGGAGGTTGCTCGCCGTGCACGCCGACGCAAGGGAAACGGCCGTGCTCCGCCCCGACACGCCGCTCGCTCGCTCAGCCTTGCTCACCGGCGCCCGTCTCGACCCCTCACTCGCGTCGCAGCTGTCTAAGGAGTTCGCTGCGGCTGATCGTGTTGACATCCTCTGTTCGTTCATTAAATGGAGCGGCATTCGCCTTCTGATGGACGCACTCCGCGTACTTACCGCAACGCCGCACCCGGACGGACCGCGGCTTCGCGTCATCTCGACGAGCTACATGGGCGCCACCGATGCCAACGCGATCGAAGCGTTGCGCGATCTGCCCAACACCCAAGTCAAAGTGTCCTACGACACAGAGCGCACACGGCTGCACGCCAAGGCTTATGTAGTTCACCGTACGACTGGCTTTGGCAGCGCCTACATCGGCTCCGCGAATGTCTCTCGAGCAGCGCTTTCCGAAGGGCTTGAATGGACTAGCAAGATCAGTCAGTACGAGCTGCCGCACCTTTGGCAAAAGATCATCGCAACCTTCGAAACATATTGGAACGACGATGAGTTCGAGTCCTTCGACGGTAACGCACTGCCAAGGCTTCGAGAAGCGATTAGCCGTGAGCGCACACGGGGAACAGTCGAGAACAGCGAACTGCCGACTTTCGACCTGCGCCCGTACCCGTTTCAGGAAGAGATTCTCGACGCGTTGGCAGCCGAGCGCGAGGTACAGCGCAAGAACCGACATTTGGTTGTCGCTGCCACCGGAACCGGCAAAACCATGATCGCTGCGTTTGACTACAAGCGATGGGCCGGCACCCGAAAGCCCTCGCTGCTGTTTATCGCGCATCGCGAGGAGATTCTTCGTCAGGCTCTCGGTACCTATCGCGCGGTCCTCCGCGATCAGAACTTTGGCGACATCCTCGTCGGAGGCACGACCCCCGAGCAGTACAACCACTTGTTCTGCTCGATACAAAGCTACAACAGCCGCGATCTGCACGCGCTGCCCGTAGACCGGTTTGACTACATCGTGGTGGACGAGTTTCATCACGCCGCTGCACGGAGCTATCAGCAACTACTCGATACCGCCAAGCCCAAGGTCTTGCTCGGGCTGACTGCTACGCCAGAGCGGGCTGATGGTCTTGATGTACTGACGCCATTTGGCGGGGAGCCGACCGCTGAGGTCCGACTCCCTGACGCAATCAGCCGACGTCTACTCTGCCCCTTCCAGTACTTCGGAGTCGCAGACAGCGTCGACCTTGATGCCCTGACGTGGCAGCGCGGCGGTTACCGTGTCGAAGACCTCGACGCGGTATACACCGGCAACGACGTCCGCGCTGGGCTCGTGTTCGACAAGGTGCGAGAGATTCTTCTCGATCCACGTGAAGCCCGAGGACTCGGTTTTTGCGTCAGTGTCGCCCACGCCAACTTCATGGCGCATTTCTTTTCTGAGCACAACATCCCCGCGATCGCCCTTTCGGCTGAGACCCGGAGTGACGAGAGACGCGCTGCTAAGGAACGCCTCGTCCGCCGCGAGATCAACTTTGTGTTTGTTGTCGATCTCTACAACGAGGGCGTCGATATCCCTGAAGTCGATACGGTCCTCTTCCTTCGGCCGACAGAGAGCCTCACCGTCTACCTGCAGCAACTTGGCCGCGGGCTCCGCTTGCATGACGACAAAGACTGTCTGACAGTGCTCGACTTCATCGGCGCGCAGCACCGGCAGTTCCGCTTTGCATCCCGGTTTCGCGCGCTCAGCACCGATCCGACCGCCCGACTTGAAGTCGAGATCGAGTCTGGATTCCCTCATTTGCCCGCTGGCTGCTTTATCCGGCTGGAGCGGGTGGCGCAGCAACGCGTGCTTGAGAATGTGCGGCAGTCATTAACCCTGCGTCGCCCACAGATGGTTGGCGATATCAGGGAGCTTGGGCGCCGCCTCGGCCGCGCCCCAACGATCCCCGAGACGCTGGAGTACGTTGGCACTACTCTCAGTGAGATGCTCAAGCGGGGGCTCTGGAGCCGGCTTCTGAACGAGGCAGGGCTTGCCGACGCACCGGTTGCCGCCGACGAAGCTCGCCTTGCCAAGGGCATCCACCGCCTGATTCACATCGATGACCCACAGCAAATTCGGTTCCTGCTCGCCCACCTTGATGGGCAGACGCCTGCGGATCGTCTCGCCGAACGACGCCGGGCGATGCTGCACGTCACTCTCTGGGGGGGCGACGGCATCTCCATGTCAATCGATGAAGCAGATGAGCGACTTCGCGTGAACCAAAGCGCTCTCGCCGACCTCAGAGCCGTGCTTGAGTACCGCCTGCACCACACTCGTACCCGGCCGACCGAGCTGCTTCCCGATCTCAGCGGCCCGCTCGCGCTCCATGCCGAGTACACCCGAGACGAAGCCTTGATCGGCCTCAGCCACTGGAACCTAGATCGTCGCCCCGACTTTCGCGAGGGCGTGCTCCACATCCCTGACCGGAAGAGTGACGCCTTCTTTATCACGCTGCAGAAGACGGAGGAGGCATACTCACCGACCACGATGTACGAGGACTACGCGATCAGCGACGACCTGTTCCACTGGCAATCCCAGAGTACGACTTCGGCGGACTCGCCCACGGGCCAGCGATACATCCGTCACCACGAGCACGGCTACACCCCATTGCTATTTGTTCGAGAGCGGAAGCTACTCCCCGGCGGTCTTGCCTCCCCGTACGCCTTCCTCGGTCCGGCCCGCTATGTCTCCCACGAGGGCAGTCGGCCTCTCAGCATTGTCTGGCGCCTGCGGACGCCGATGCCAACGCGACTTGCTCGGGTTGCAGTTGGGTAGCGGCCGACTATTGACCGATGAAAAGTAGATTCATGAGCAGTAGCGATACATCCCCGTCGCGATGCGACGGCAGGCCATGAATGATTTATTCACGACTCAATAGAGCCGTGGGGGCTGTTACGCATAGCCTGAGGCATTCTTCAGATACTGGCGCCGCTCGAGCTTCCCGCGTGGCATTTCTTGCCCTCCCTTGGTTGCGGCCACCCGGAATTCTCGCTCCCGAAGTGGCCTCGCTTAAGGGGGGCAGGTCACGACGCCGACACCGTCGGTAGCTAAATCATCGCGAAAAACAGGGCATATCTGGTGAGCAGCCGTTCGGTATCGGCCGCTCTGTCTCACCAAGGAATATGCCCATGCACGATACGCTTTCGGGGCGGGCCGCAGAGCTCGCCCACCTCACTGATCTGATACGGACCAGCCTCTCGCTGGCCGATTCCGCGATACCCCCGATCAACGCTCAGCTCGACGAGTTGGCAACGATGGGGCTCGACAATCTCGAACTCGAAGGGCCGCTCGTCTATTCACGCACGGCCGGCTTCTCCCCTGACTTCGACGACGCACGCGTTGTCTACGCCGCTGCGCTGGTCATGCCGGGCGGACTCGGGTGCACGCTCTGGAGTGCCGACGAGCACGCCGAGCGATATGGCGAATCCCATTACGAGCCCCCGCATCTGCGGGAACGCTTCGTGCCCTACGACAAGTGCCCGCCGATCGTCCGGGCCACACTTCCCGCCCATGCACCCAAGCTGCTGATTCAACTGCTGCAGAGCTTCAGCGTGCTGACTCGGTAGCCTCGGGCTAGCCGCGATGCCGTCGAGCCGCCTCACGGCGGCCCGACATCTATCCATAGCCCCGTCGGCGCGTTGCCGATCCGGTGCTGGTTCTCCCGCCGGTGACGTTTCTTGTCGCTGGCTTTCCCTCGCTCCCCTCAAGGGGAAGGAGTATGTCGATGTCCCTTCACACTGATGAACAGTTTCTCGCCGCCGTGGCGGCCGCCTTGGGCGAGTCGATCGCCCTGGTACGCCGCCGGGGCTTTCACCTCGAGCAGGCGGACGGCGGCGGAGATCGCCGACCTTCACGCCTCTGCTCGCTGCGACGTGCGGGCGATGACGATGAGGACGACGCCATCGACCTCGCAGCGTTCGGGCTTGATTGGGATTCCACGGATGACTCCCGTCTGCACCGCCGGCCGCGTCGCCTGATTCGCCGTCGCCGCCGTTCGGCAGCTTGACCTGATTCCTGATCTATCCGCACCCATGGCGTGGTGCCGGTCGAGCCGTTCGGCCGCCCACGCCATCGGTGTTTTCATTTCCCCGAGGTACTCAACATGACCGCGAAACGAACAACGACTCCCAGCTCACATCGCGATACGATGAATGCTCCCAGCGTCGATGCTCAATGGATCGCCGCTGCCAGAGCCCAAACGGAATTGATCGACATGCTCGCCAGACTCGTGTTGGCGTGCGTGGAATCGGAGAGCAGCCATGCCGGAGAAGCCGCCCATCCGTCGCTCAGACCTGCCGGCCGGCGTCCGAAAGCAGCTCGCTCAGCTCGAGGCGCAGGTGCAACGTAACGGCGTGGCGGTGGTGATCTGGAATGACCATTTCACCGTCGCTGACCGGAAGGAACTGGGTGACGACGTATATCTGGCTTGGAAGCACAACGGGCGCACGGCGGGCATGTGGGCCGTCGCCCGTGGAGTCTCGAAGGACCGGGCGATCGTCGACATCGCGTATCTCTTCGACTGGATCGATACAAAGACAAGCACGAAGCTCCTGAAGGCCATCGGCGATGATGCAACCGCGGGCGGCACTCCTCGCTGGATCGCCCGCGCAGGCGAACTGTGGTTCGACGGGGAAATCATTCGACGCATCCGCAATCCCGTGAAGGCAACTCTCGTTGTTCGGATTCTTGACGCGTTCGAGGAGAGCGGCTGGCCGCGCACGATCGACGATCCCGTCACGGGCGGCGGCGATAGTTCGCAGCGGCGCCGCGCTATCGAGTCGCTCAACAAGGGGCTGACACGCCTTCGCTTCGCGTGCACAGGTGATGGCACGTCGTTTGGCTGGGAAGTGATTCCCGCTACGAAGCGGAAGCGGCCCGCGAAGAAGTCGAGCCCGAAGAACCAGCCTCGCAAGCGGTGAAGGCCCTAGCGGCGCACCGATCTGAAACAGGCGCTACTCAGGCGCTACTGTGACGGCGAAAAGCCGCCATCCGCGGGAAAATAGGCCCCAGCGAAAGGGTTCGTGACGGACGCGAACCACGTCTCGCACCGGGCCGCGGGCCCGCGAGGTGGCGGATGGATTCGAAGACCTTCTACAGGGACGACGGCGGCGAAGCCGGGGAGCCGCTCGCGGTTCGCCCGCGGATCGCCGCTGCCAAGCTCGGGGTCAGTGAATCCACGCTCGATCGCCTGCGGAAGGCCGGCCGCATCCCGTTCGTGAAGCTCAACGGCGCGATCCTCTACCGCGTCGCCAGCCTCGACCAGTTCCTGCTCGAGTCCGAGCAGCGGGTCAAACAAGACACCGCGTGAGCCGACGTGCGGCTCACGCGGAGGGTTTCCCAGTCCTCCATCTATAGGAGAAACGTTATGGCAGCTTTGTGTTCTGAAGTTGGAACGCGCGGTACCACGTACCGCGTGCTCCTTCGCACGCCGAATGGAAGGCACACGATCCGGCTCGGTCGCGTGTCGAAGAAGATCGCCGAGACGGCGAAGCGGATGATCGAAGCGCTGGAGGCCGCGAAGGCCGCCGGCCATACGCCCGATCGCGAAACGGCGGAGTGGGTCGGTCGCCTGGGCGACGAGATCCATGAGCGGCTGGCACGGGCCGGGCTCGTGCCGCCGCGGGAGCAGGCCTCGGCGATGATCGTCACGCTCGGCCTGCACCTCGAGCATCTGTTCGGCAGCCTCGGCAAGCAGAAGCCGACCACGGCCCGCAACTATGCGCGGGCCCGGCGGCTGCTCGAGGAGTTTTTCGGCAAGGACCGAACCCTCGACTCGATTTCCGAGGGCGATTGCGATGCCTACAAGCGCTGGCTCCTCGACAGCTACGCGCCCGCATCGGCATCGGTGGACCTGCGGCGGGCCCGACAGTTTCTCAAGGCCGCCGTCCGCCGCCGGCTCATCGCGGTGAATCCATTTGCGGAGGTGCCGTGCGGTTCGCAGGTCAACGATTCCCGGATCGTCTACGTGCCCGCCGAGGACGTCGAGCGCGTCATCGCCGCCTGCCCCGACGAGGATTGGCGGCTTGTTTTTGCTCTGCCCCGATACGCCGGCTCGCGGTTCCCGAGCGAGCTCCAGAACCTCAAGTGGTCGGACATCGACTGGCAGGAATCGCGGCTGACGCTCCGGGAGCCGAAGGTCGAGCACCACGCGGGTCGCGGGATCCGCATCGTGCCGATTTCGGCAGAACTGCGGCCGCATCTGGAGCGGGCGTATCGCGAGCGGGCGGCGGGCGCGGTGTACGTCGTGCCGCGGGCCCGCGGCGGTCACAACCTCGGAACGCAGGCCAAGCGGATCATCGAGAAGGCGGGCGTGAAGCCGTGGCCGAAACTCTTCGTCAACATGCGGGGCAGCTGCTCCGACGATCTCGAGCGGCGGGGCATTCCGGAAAAGGCGATCAACGCATGGATCGGAAACACGGCCCGCATGCGGCAGCGGCACTATCACTCGGTGCGGCCGGAAGACTGGGCGGCGGTCACCGGAATTCCGGCTCCAATTCCGGCTCCACCAACGCCGGTCAGCGGCCATCAGGAGCCATCAACCCTTCACGACGCCCGCGAAAAATCGCTTGAAGTCGTGAAGGACGCGGAAACTCAGTACCCCCGACAGGGATCGAACCTGTGACCTACGGTTTAGGAAACCGTCGCTCTATCCACTGAGCTACGGGGGCGCGTTCGAATGCCACTCACGCCCACAGGGCACGCGGCAGTCCGACACCACGCGATAATACGGCCCCACCAGACCGCCAACAAGGCAGCGGCCCGTCAGGCGGCCGCCGACGTGCCCGCGCGATACAGATACGGGTTCATCGTCGGGTCGTTGTACATCTTCATCTGCCGAAACACCCGCAGCGGCCGCTGGGCCGAATAGATCTCCGCCACCAGCCGGTCGAGCGCCACCACGAGATGCTCACGCTGCATGTCGAGCACCTCCAGCCGACTCGCCGCCTTCTCCCGATGCTCCGGCGTCGCGTCGCCACGCTCCGCCTGCTCACGCATGTGGTAGCGGCGCAGCTCGAGGATCGACAGCCGGTCGATCGCGGCCCCCGGAGTCTCCGTCGCCGCCGGCGCCGTCGCCGGAGCCACGATGCCCCGGGCATGCAGATCACCGATCAGCCAGTCGTCCACCTTCTCGATCGCGTCGTTGCGGGCCTGGTTGTAGCGGTCGATCGCCCGCTTCACCTGCGCGATCCGGGCGTCGGTCACCGCCGGCGACCGGGCCACGTCCTCCTCGTGCCAAAGGAGAAAATTGAACCGGTGCAGGTCGCAGATCCGCCCGCGCAGGCCCGACTCGTCGTGCTCCGGCTCGAAGTCGTGCCAGTGGCCGACGAGGTGCGTGAGCAGGGCGTCGATCGTGCGCACGGCGAGCGGCGTTCCCGCGTGGGGGGTCGGGCCGGCGGTCAACGACAGCGTGGCGGGCGTCATGATGGGGTGCTCCTGGAGGTTGTGCGGGTGAAACGAGTGATTCGGTCGGATGTCCGGGTGTTCTTCATTCGTGTCGGGGTCATATGCTAGTTCGTGTCAGGCAGCCGCGCGGACCACCAGGCAGAGGTTCGAGCCGCCGAAGCCGAACGAGTTGCTCGCCGCCACGCGCACCCGGCGCGGACGGTGGACGTGGGGCACATGGTCGAGCCGACAGCGGTCATCCGGCTCGTCAAGATTCACCGTCGGCGGCACGGCCTGCCGCTCGACCGCCGCCAGGCAGGCGAGCAACTCAAAGGCCGCCGCACCGCTCACGAGGTGCCCGGACATGCTCTTCGTCGAGCTCACCGGCACGGAATCGGCCGCGGCGCCGAGCGCCAGGCGGATCGCCGCCGCCTCGGCGACGTCTCCGACCGGTGTGCCGGCGGCATGGGCGTTGATGTAGTCGAGCTCCTCCGGCGCTACGCCGGCATCCTCCAGCGATTTAGCCAGCGCCCGCGCTGCGTGCGTCGGATCGGTGCTCGGGATGACCATGTGGGCGCCGGCCCGCGACATGCCCACACCTGCCAGCTCGCACCGCACCCGCGCACCGCGGGCAACCGCCGCGGACCGCCGCTCCAGGACGAAGAACGCGCCCCCCTCCCCCATGACGAACCCGTCGCGGGCCCGGTCGAACGGCCGTGAGGCGCGGGCCGGATCTTCGCTGCACCGCGACAGGGCGCGGAGGTTGTAGAACGCGGCGATGCTCGTCGGGCTGAGCATGTCGCAGCCGCCTGCCAGGCAGGCATTGACCCAGCCGGCGTCGATCCACGTGCGGGCCATCGCCAGGGCGTAGCCGCTCGACGCACAGGCCGCGGCCACGGTCACCGCCGGGCCGTCGAGCCGCAGCAGCCGGGCCAGCGCATGGACGATCGTGCGGTCCCGAGTCGGCTTGAAGACGCTCGTGCCGCCGGCAAGGAAGTCGTCTTCCCAGCGCTTGAGATGCTCGGCACCAAGACCGAGCACCAGCCCGATCCGCGGCATGCGGTCGCGGGGCACGGCCGCACCGCGGAGCCCCGAGTCGGCGAGCGCCGCCGCCAGCGGGGCTAGCTGCAGCCGCTCCAGCCGGTCAAGCGACGCGAACTCCTCCGCGGCAAGGCCGCAGCCCGCGCCTGGATAGGGAATGCCTGTAACCGGAGCCGCGACCTGCCGAGCGCCGTGCGGGCCGAGGGTTTCGATGTGCCTGATGCCGGAGCGGCCGGCGAGCAGACCGGTGGCAATCTCGCCGAATTCGGAACCGAGGGGCGAAACCGCACCGACACCGGTGATCACCACGGGCTCGCGACCACGCCGCGGACTGGCAGCAGGGCTCATGCCGCCTCCCGCAGGCCGGATCGTGACGGCAACGCGGGCTGCACCGCGGGCCGGCGGCCGACCCGGATTTCGACGCCGCCCGGTGCCGAGAATGCCCACGACACGATCGCTTCGCCCTCGGCGCACATCACCACGGCGCGGGCGAAGGCGTCGAGCCGCACCGCTTCGCCTCCATCGGCGTCTGCGATAGCCTCGTGACCCGCTGGAATGCGTACCGTGAGAGTCGGAGTCGTCGCCGTTGCGTCCTCGTCGATACCCGACAGGGCGAGGGCCATCGCACGACACAGCGGATCACCATGCACCCGACCATCGACGGCGAGGGACGGCTCCGTGGCCCATTCGGAGAAGACGGCCCAGACGCACGGCAGATCGTCGCCACACCCTTCCAGGAGGCTGACGGCGGCCAGAATTCCCTCGGCCACCGCATCGGGACCGCCGCTCACGCCGAGATGCGGGCCGTGCATTCCCAGCCCCACACTCACCGCACCGGCGATCGAGTGCAGCGACGCCTGGGGGACGATGTGCGGCGACACCGTCACCGGCCCCCCGTCGCGATACAGGACGAGGGCCCGCGCCGCCGCCACGCGTCCCGCCTGGCAGGAGGCAGCCACGACGCCATGCCCGGCGACCGAATGCTCGCGGGGATGAGTGGCCAGGGCCCGAAGCACGGCGTGCATGCCGACCACCGTCTGCTCGTCGCAGTGCCGGAGGAAGCGGGCCGGCAGTGCGGGAACTCCCGGCTTCGGACACGGATCCCGAAGACCGTCGATCGCCGACGCCCGGGCTTCGACGACCGCATGGGTCGTCACGGCGAACGATCGCGGCTCGTGAGTCTGCGACAGCCTGGTAATGCGGATGCTCATCGAAACCACCGGTCGTCCGACCGGTCCATGCCCCGGGCAACGGACGCGTCAGGCGGCCTGCCGGCCGGCCTTGGCGGCCAACTTCTGGTCGATCACGTCGAGGATGTCGCCCACCGTCTCGATCCGTTCGAGCAGCTCGGTCTCGATCTGGATGCCGAACCGGCTCTCTATGTGAAGCACGAGTCCCGCCATGTCGAGTGAATCGAGGTTCAGCCCCTCCCGCAGAGTGGTCGCGTCCGACAGGTCCGTGTACGTCTCACCGGTCTCCTTCTCGAGGAGTTCGAGGACTACCCCCGACAGTTCCTTGCGTTCCATGGCCCGCATGTCTCCATGTGCTGGTGACCGGTCCCGGCATTCGGGATCGGGGGCGGGAGGGTAGCGGATCGGCCCCGGGCCGCGAAGAGCAAAAACGGGTATAGTTGTCATGTCTTGCGGCATCGTCCGGGCCGCGGTGGGGCCGGGATGTCTCCCGTCATGCAGCGCACGTTCCCCTGGTGATTCCTCGATGCCCGCCCCGCTTCAGGTGTCAGCCGTTCGGTCCCGCATCGCCCGGCTGCTGTTTGCGACGACGGTCGTCTACATGCTCGTGCTGGTCTGCGCCACGCACTACCCGAAGCCGGAGCAACTCCTGCCGCCGGATGCTCCATCCGACAAGACGCTGCACTTGCTCGCCTACGGTCTGCTCGCCCTGCTCGCCGGAGCTGCAACGGCGACGGCCGGACGCTGGGTGCCGGGGACTGTGGGCAGTCTCGTTGCCGGCCTCGTGGCCTTTGCCGCTCTCGACGAGGTCACGCAGCCCTTGTTTCCGCCACGAACGGCCGACCTGCTCGACTGGGCTGCAGACTTCGTCGGGATCGCGGTCGGCCTCGGCGGAATCGCGATCGGTGTGGCGATCGTAAGCCGGCTGCGGCCGGCCTCGGCTCAGCGCCAGTTGGGTGTCGGGGCCCGGTAACTGCGGACGTCGATGGAGCGAAACCAGTCGATCGTCCGCTCGAGCCCCGCGCGGAGGTCTACTCGAGGCTCCCAGCCGAGACGCTCGCGGGCCAGCGTGATGTCGGGCCGGCGCCGCTCGGGGTCGTCGGTCGGCAGCGGCCGCTCCACGAACGGCACCCTGGAGCCCGCGAGGTCACGGGTCAGTTCGGCGAGTTCGCGGATCGTGAACTCCCCGGGATTGCCAATGTTGACCGGGCCGGTGAAGTCGTCCGGAGCGTCCATCATCCGGATCATGCCCTCGACGAGATCGTCGCGGTAGCAGAAGCTCCGCGTCTGGTTGCCGCTGCCGAAGATCGTGATCGGCTCCCCGGCCAGGGCCTGGCGGATGAACGTGCTCACGACGCGGCCGTCGTAGGGATGCATCCGCGGGCCGTAGGTGTTGAAGATCCGCACGATGCGGACGTTGACGCCGTTGGCCCGGTGATAGTCCATGAACAGTGTCTCGGCCGCCCGCTTCCCCTCGTCGTAGCAGGCCCGCGGGCCGATCGGGTTCACCGCCCCGCGATACGACTCCGGCTGCGGATGAACCTCGGGATCGCCGTAGACTTCGCTCGTGGACGCCTGGAGCACCTTCGCACGACAGCGCCGCGCCATGCCGAGGACGTTGATCGCGCCGCTGACGCTCGTCTTCAGCGTCTTGATCGGATCGAACTGGTAGTGCCCCGGCGCCGCCGGGCAGGCGAGGTTGTAGATCTCGTCCACCTCCAGCCACAGCGGGTGGACGATGTCGTGGCGGATGAGTTCGAAGTTGCCCCGGCCGAGAAGGTGGGCGACGTTCGACTTCTGGCTCGTGTAGAAGTTGTCGACGCAGACGACATCGTGGCCGGCCTCGACGAGCCGGTCACAGAGGTGGCTGCCGAGGAAGCCGGCACCGCCGGTGACGAGGATCCGCTTCACCGACGCCATCGGAGGTTCCCCGGGTCCGGGCTGGCCCTCGAGCACGACGGCCACGTCCCCCGGATGCGGACGGGTCACCGTTCCCCCATCGCGCGGCGGGAGGTACGAAAGATCGGGCGGACGATCAGTAGGAATACTTGCCGAGAGCTTCGCGGATCTTGGCCACCTCGGGCGTGGCCAGCACGCCGGTGCCGCGCAGGTTGCGCTTCCGTTTGCTGGTGAGCCGCACCTGGAGGTGGCTCGTACCCGCGCGGCGGTGCTTCACCTTACCGTTGGCGGTGATCCGAAAACGCTTCTTCACGCCCTTGTGGGTCTTCTGCTTCGGCATGGTCGGCTCCTTGTCGTGCTGGGTGTCGTGCGGAGTGTCGGTTGAGAATGGAGTGGATCGTGTGCGGGCCCGGCTGCGGTGCGTGTGGCTGGGTTCACTGCTTCGGGGCCAGCGTGCAGACGAGTCGCCGCCCCATCTGCTGCGGCGGCGCTTCGACCTTGCCCACCGGATCGAGGTGCTGAAGGATGCTCGTCATCACGCGGCGGCCCTCGTCGATATGGGCGAGTTCGCGGCCGCGGAACACGACCGACACGACGACCTTGTCCTTGTGGAGCAGGAAACCCTTGGCTTGGTTCACCTTGAACTCGATGTCGTGCTCGCCCGTCTTGGGACGGAGGCGGATCTCCTTGATCTTCGTGTGATGGACGTGTGCCTTGTGCTGTTTCTTTTTCTGCTGGTACTTGAACTTGCCGAAGTCCATGATCCGGCAGACGGGCGGCTTCTCGTTGGGAGCCACCTCCACCAGGTCGAGACCCGCTTCGCGGGCAAGGTTCATCGCCTGCTCGGTCGGAATGATGCCGAGCTGGCCCCCTTCCGCCGAGATGACCCGAATCGGGCTGATCCGGATCTGCTCGTTGATACGGTGATGCTTCTCGATGGCTCGCGACTCCGGACGCCGGCAGGTCGCCGTCGGCCGGGAAGAAAACGATCTTCTTCGCTCCTCGCGCCGCCGGCTCCCCGTGTTGTTCGCGGCATGCCTCCCGGCTCCGAAGCCGGCGAGGCAGACCGCCCCTCGAAGGTGAGATGATCCCAGCGGAATCGGTCAGCGTCAAGGGTCAGCGTCAAGGACAGGCGTCGGAGAACGAAGGACAGACATCAGGGAGGGGCGGTTTCCCGGGGGAGGCGGGCTTCCCTGGCGACCGGCTTCTCGACCGTGTCGGCGGCCCTCCCGGAGCCATCGCCCGGCTGCGGAAAACGCAGCCCCGCGATCATGTCGCGGTCGGCGTCGCCGAGCCGCCCGGCAAGGGACTCCTGGACCATGAAGGCCGCGGTCGCCCGCCGTCCCCGCGAATCCGTGATCACGTGGTGAATCCAGCGGAACGGCAGCGATTCCGCCGTCCCCAGGGAAACGACGCGGACGATTCGTGTGCCGTCGTCCTCGACCGCCTCGGCCGTCCCCGCGAACTGGCCGAACTGACTCCCGAGTGAGTTTTCGATGTCGCGCTGCACTTCGGCGACCCCTGTCGTCACTGCCGCTGAAACCCGGGGTAGGGCCGTGATCGAGCACTGGCCGACGAGCGTCCCACGATCGATGAATCGAAATATCGCTCCGGCGTCTCCCTCCTCGACCAGCCGCCAGCGGGCATCGTGAACAAGGTCATACCGCCCCGCCGGGTCGTGATACCAGATCCTGCCCGGGCCACCGCCGGCAGGCCGTCTTGCCGCCGACGGGACGGTCGTCGGTGAGTCGGCAGGAGTTTGACCCGCATCCCCGCCCCGCGGTGCGGTGATGGGGAGACACGACACGGTGACCCGGGCCTCGAGCTTGAATCCCGGAGCTACGTGACTGGCCTGGCGATGCTCACGGATCGTGGCCACCCACCGGTCGTGCAGCCCGGCAAACTCCAGGCCCGGCGCTGTTTCGTCCGCATTGAAGTCGCCGTTTTCACCGCCGATCTCGCCCGCGTCCGGCGCCCCGGCCGGCCGGATCGGCACGGTACCGATGGCATCGACGACGAGCCGCGTCGGCACGCCGTCGACAGCACCCTCGACCGTCCCGCTGACCTTGAGCGTGCACTTCTCCCTGGCGATTTCGACGACTGCTCCTGAAAGCCCACCTGACTCGATGGCGTCGATCGCCAGCAGCCCTGCCGCTGCATCGGCGGCAACTTTCCACGTCATGCCGACCCCCGGCCCCCCGGCAGGGCGGAGCCTTTCGAGGAGCAGCGGATCGAGGGGCAGATTGAGCAAATCCGCCTCTTCACGGGTCAGTGGAGCGTCGGCCAGATGAGGCGCCGGTGCCGTGCCCACGATCGCGACCTGCACCGTCCGGGCATCCAGGCCGAGCGTGCTCGCGGTCGGCACGCCGTCGATCCAAAGATCGGCACCGGCCTCGTCATACCGACGCACGGCCAGGACTTTTATGGCCCGTGAGGACATTTCCCGCCCGGAAGACGGTCCGAAAGATGCCTGTCCTTTTTCTGTTTTTTCGGCTTTTTCGGCGTCTCTTTCGGGCGTTTGTCCTTTTTCGGGCGTTTTGGGCGGCACTTTTTCGGCCGGCGGGGCCGGTTCTTGGACGAAGTGGAACCGGCCGGCAACCGTTATCGGCCGGCGGACAGGATCCGCGCCGCGACCAGTAGGGGCGAAAATCTCCCCCTTCGCGTCGAGAGTCTGCACGACTCGAACCGCGTCGTCCGCCGCTGCCACCACACCGGACGTCCAGCAGAGCCCCAAACAGGCGCGGAGAACGAACGGCAGCGACCTCCCGCAACGCCACAGACCACCCAAGCCATCCATTCTGGCCAGTCCCCTCAGATTCTGTGTGCACCACTCGTGACAGGCCGTTTCGACCGTCATTCAGCCACTCGAAGCGGCTCTGGGACCTTTTTCGTCACAACGCTGTCCTTGACCGCATGCCCCTGGACACCAAGTGTCCTCCTGGCAAAAAGGACATGCTTTTCCAACAACGCGGTCTGTGCCGCAGGATCGCAAAGTGTCCGGCATCCGTCGAGAAAAACGTCGCAAACCTCTCCGCTCCAGATGCTTGCGAACGATGTTCGATTTCCACGAGGCTGCCGGCTGCACCGGCCCCGGGAAAAAAACTGAAGATTTTCAGTGTCCGGTGAACACTTGGTTTTCGACCGCCGTATAACTCTCACGTCCGTCGAGACGGTGCGACGGGGGTTATGGAAAACCCCCAGGGACGTGGTCGGCTTCGGCCGGCGAGTGGTCGCGTAAGGGTGTGAGGTCGAACCGGAGCGGACCGGTTCGGCACGGGTCCTTCGACAACCTTCGGCATCGGATGCCGAACAGGAGAAACGTCATGCGTGCCAGCGATTCTGCTTCTCTCGTCCAGCTTTTCGGTGGTGAGCGGGCCGGGACCGATTCGGGGCCTTCGAACGCCCATCATGGAGGCATCGATTCGACGCCGGCCCCCGGCGACGAGGTGCTGTCCATCGAGGACCTCGCCCGGCGGTTCAACGTCTCAACGAAGACGATTTCCCGGTGGCGGGCCCACGGACTCATCGCGCAGCGGTTCGTCGTCGACGGCCGGCGGCGGGTCGGCTTCCTCGCCAGTGCCGTGGACCGGTTCGTTCACGACAATCCGCTCCGGATCGAGCGGGGCGCCAGGTTCAGCCAGCTCTCGGGAGACGAGCACGACAAAATTCTCTCCTGGGCGAAGCGACTGGCGGTCGCGGGCGCCTGTCCGGCCGACGTCCATCGGCGGATCGCCCAGCGGCTCGGCCGCAGCGTCGAGACGATCCGGTACACGATCAAGCGGTACGACCAAGAGCATCCCGACGCGGCCGTGTTTCCGGCCGCCGACGGCAGACTTCGCCCCGAGAGCTGCGTCCGCATCTACCAACACCACCTGCGTGGCGAGCCGGTAGAGTCGATCGCCCGGCGGTACAACCGCTCCAAGGCGAGCATCTACCGCGTGATCCTCACGCAGCGGGCCGAGCACATCCAGCAACTGCCGCTCGACTTCATTCCCAACGCTTTGTTCGCCCGCAAGAGCGCCGACAAGGTGGTCAGCCAGCCCTACCCGGGCTTGGCAGAGGTGAAGCGGGTTCGCCGGCCGAGCGGGCTGCCCGCCTACCTGGCCAGCCTCTACGAGGTGCCGCTGCTCACCCGCGAGCAGGAGGTGTGGCTGTTCCGCAAGTTCAACTACCTCAAGTTCAAGGCGACGAAGCTTCGCGAGCAGCTCGATCCCGAGAATCCGAGCGGGCGGACGATGGACCAGATCGACCGGCTCTACGACGAGATCGTCGAGATCAAAAACCGGATCGTGCGGGCCAACCTCCGGCTCGTCGTGTCGATCGCCAAGCGGCGGGTGTCGGCAGGCGACAGTTTCTTCGACCTCGTCAGCGACGGCAACATGTCGCTGATCCGCGCCGTGGAAAAGTTCGACTATGCCCGCGGCAACAAGTTCAGCACCTACGCCTCGTGGGCGATCATGAAGAACTACGCCCGCACCATCCCCGACGAGCACAAGCGTCGGGAGCGGTTCCGGGCGGCTGATATGGAACTGCTCCAGGAGGCCGCCGACAAGCGGGCCGACGAGTACCAGCAGCGGATCGCCGCCAGCGACCGGCTGCAGCAGGTGGGCAAGTTCCTCGACCGGCTCGACCAGCGGGAGCAGACGATCATCATCCGCCGCTATGGACTCGACCACGAGCGCGCACCGCAGACCCTCAAGGAGGTCGGCTCGGCCCTCGGGGTCACCAAGGAGCGTGTCCGGCAGATTGAGGCCAAGGCGATCGAGAAATTGCGCGAGGCCGCGGCAGCCGAGGCGGTGCTTCCCGAGCTCGAATGATCGCAGAGCAGCCCCGGTCACGGGCGGAATGACGGGGGCTTCCCAGTAGCCCCCGATTTCCGGCGTGCTCAGCGGGTGCGGCCGTCGCGTCGGGCCTGCGACCGCTGGCCGCGGGCCAGCATGTGGCCGCCGCGTCGGGTGACTTGGCCGTCAAACTTGAGCCGGGCCACGTTCGCTGCCGTGCGGGCCTTTCGCTGCTTGGCTGCGTCGAAGCCGACGAGCTGGCCAGTGCCCTGCGCGGCGAGTGTCTTTCGCGAGACGGGCTTGACGGGCTTGCGGGCGACCACCGGTTTCGCGGCCGGCTTCGTCACCGGCGCGGCCTTCACGACCGCGGGCTTGGGCTGCGCTGGCTTTGGCTGTGCGACCTTCGCTGCCCCCTTCACTGCCGGCGACTTCTTGGCGAGCGTCGCGGCCGCCCGCTTCATCTCCGCCCGCACTTCGGCCCGATTCGAACGATGCTTCGCCGTGCGCGTGGCCTTGCCCGCGGCCCGTGCGACGACTCCCTTGACCGTGGCCACCACCGCCCCGCCGAACTCCGCGAGCCGGGCCTCCACCCGGCCCACCGCGCCGTGGAACAACTCGTACTTGTCCCGGCTGCGGGCATTGGCCGCACCCCGATCCTTCGTTCGCTTGTTCGAGCGGCTCTGCGACTCGTGCAGGTCGCGCCACTTGTCGCGCAGGTCGCGGGCCTGCTTGAAGAGCTTGTGCACCTCCTGCTGCGTCGCCCTGGCCAGAGCCGAGCCGGTCGTGGCCTCGATCACCCGACGTTCCGTTGAGGTGAGCAGGCTGCGCAGGCCGGCGATCGTGCTGTCGGGGCGGGAGGAGGCCATGGTTCAGGTTCCTTTCAGGGTGCAAAACGAGTCATGGGTCACGAGGATGACAGTCACAAGGATAGAGGATCACGCCATGAAAAACAGCCGGCCCGTCCGCGGCCCGCGTCAGCCTGCCCGCACCGCCTCGACGATGTGATAGGTCTTGACCTCCTCGCGGGCCACGGAAGTCCACATCCGTGGCAGATGCTCGACGTACCAGGTGGGCTGCTTGGTAACCACGAGCAGCGTCCCTCCCGGGGCCAGGGCCATCCGCGCCGACTCGACGAACAGTTCCGCGAGCCGGAAATCGGAGTAGTAGGGGGGGTTCGTCAGGACGAGGTCCCAGGTGCCCGGCTCCGGCACCCGCCCCTCGGCCTCGAGGGCCACCGACAGGTTGTCGAGGCCGTTCGCCGCGGCCCCGTGCCGGGTGCAGTCGACCGCCCGGGCCGACGAGTCGAAGGCATGCACCCGCACCGCCGGGTCGCGGGCGGCGATCCCGATCGCGACGCAGCCCGACCCGCAGCCGATGTCGATGACCCGCGTGCCGGGGGCGACGTCCACGGCGTTGAGCAGGTGCCGGGCGCCCGGATCGATCCGCCGATGGGCGAAGACGCCGGGCCGGCTCCGGGCGTGCAGCAGCCGGTCACGATCGCGGAAAACGAAATCGCAGGTGACGTCGCGGACCCGGGCGAGATCGCGGGTCTTCTCCACCACGTAGGCCACGGTGCGCGGTCGCGGGTCGGGATCCGGCCGCACGCGCACGGTCTCCCCGGTGGCCGCGAGCTGCTCCCGCAGCCACTTGTCCCGCGGGTTGTCGATGGACGTCACGAGCGTTCCGCCGACCTCGAGCTGGAGGAACGCGGCCTGAAGAAGGTCGCGGGACAGTTCCGCCTCGCCATCCTTTGCCAACGGCACGACGGCCAGGTCATACGGCCCGGGCGGCATGTCGGCGACACAGGACACGGCGAGGTTGGCCGGCGGCGGCGCCCAGGCGGCCTCTGCGGCCGCGCAGGGGGCGAGATCGAGAAACCAGGCATTGACGGCGGCGCTGGGCCGTTCGGCCGCCAGAGCGTGGGCCGCCTGCCCGCGGCCGACGGTCGTGCAGACGATCCGCTCCCCCGGCAGTGTTCGGGCAACGTTCAGCGCGTGGGCTTCGGCGGGGCGGGCGGGGAGCAGGGTGGCGACGTTCGTCATGCCGCGAGCATACCGCCTGCCGCGGTGACCACACCCCCGCCCCCGAGATCACGCCGACGGCGGCGAAAGTTGTGATCGCAGCGTTGTCCGGCCAGGCGGGATTTTCGGCCTGACGGGATGTCACCGGACGGCAGGGCCCTTCGCGGCGGGCTCCGCCAGAATGCCGGCAATCTTGCCGACGAACCAATCCGCCGCTCGATCCGGGCGACTGACGTGTGCCATGCCGGCAATCATCTCCTTCTGGAAATTCGCCGCCTTGGCCGTTTCGAAAAACTCGATCTGCATGGGGGCATCGGTCTCGAGGATGATCGGATGGTCTTTCTCGCCGTAGAAAAAGTAGATGTGGCTCTTTGTCAGCGCGGTTTGGACGCTGCGGCCATAGTCCGGGTGTTTGCGGGCTTCCACGACGAGCGAATCGGGAAAATTACCGCACCGCGAGCAGACGAACGGGAACACGTCCGGCCTCAGGAGGCCGGCCGTGTAGGCCGGATTGCCGCCTCCCGAAAAGCCCGTCACCATGACGAACCGGCCGTCGATCCGCCGCTTCGCATCGATCATCTCGACAATGGCGATCGCATCCTCGAGTTCGCGGATCGGCCCCAGGGGGCGTTTATCCGTAGGTGGCCGCTTTCCGCCGGCAAAGTACGACTTCGGGCACGCCACCACGAAGCCGTGCTTCTCGGCAAGGTTGATCCAGGGCCCGATTTCGCTCTCGTTCGAGCCCCCCAGGCCATGGTAACTGAGAACAAGCGGGACGCGGTCCTTGCCGACGCTCGCCGCTGGGACGTAGTAGGAAAGCGGCATCTTGTGCCGGGGTGTCTCGGTGTGGACGACCCGGTCGCGGCCCGGGGGCCGCTTCGCGTCAGGCCCGGGCTTCGGCTTGGCTGTGCCGCCGGTCGACTTCGATGCGCGGAGAGCACCGGCGTTGGCCACCGGCCCTGCCTCATCGCCATGGGCGACCGACATGGCAACCGCCAGCATGGCGGCGAACGCAAGAACAGCCGTCGTCGACATCAGTTTCCCTCGCCAGAACACGGTGTCCGTCGCGACCCCTGCCCTTCTCTACTCCAAGTATCGATTTGACCAGGTGCTGAACAGATCGCCGCGTTTCACCCGGGCGGCGTCCTCGCGCATCACCTCCGGCGTGCGCCGGATGATGCGGACGGTCTTGCGGCGATGCTGGCGGACCCGGGAATGGGCGACCGCCTCGGGGCCCGAGTTTCGCGGGGACGGCACCGGCTCCGCCGCCGCGGCGACCGCCGCGAGCAGGCAGATTGAGGCGGCGAGCGGACGACAGCGGCTCATGGCGTGGGTCCCGTGTCCGGCAGCGGCTCGAGCGTGAGCGGATCGCGAAGCGGCAGCCGATTGACCTTGCCGCCGAAGAATTCGGCCATGCTCGCCCGCTTGCCGAGGTCGCCGGGGGCGATCTCCTCCCAGTCGCCGACGACGAGAACCGCCATCTTCTCCGGATCGAGATGCTTCTGTGCCACCCGCAGCAGGTCGTCGGCGGTCACCGCGTCGACCCGGCTGCGGAACGTCTTCCAGTGGTCCGCCGGCCGCTTGGTCCACTCGTCGTTGACGAACAAGCGGAGCATCTGCGGCTTGCTCTCGAACTGGCGCGGGAAGGTCTCGATCAGCGATCGCTTGGCGGTTTCGAGTTCCTCCGCCGTCACCGGCTCGGTGCGAATCTTGCGAATCTGATCGAGGACGATCTTCGTGGCCAGGGCGACGGTGGCGTTTTTGCTCTCGAAGCCGGCGCGGAAGTCGCCGGGGTAGGTCACCCGCGGCGTCAGGGCCGAGCGGACGGAATAGGCCAGTCCCTCGTTGCTCCGCACCTGCTGCATGAGCCGGCTCGTGAACCCGCCGGCGCCGAGGATTTCATTGAGCAACAAAAGCGGGATCATGTCGGGGTCGTCACGTTGGATCGACCGGCGGCCGAGCATCACCTTGCCCTGGGGAATCTTCTTGGGGACGTGATACAGCCCGGGCTCGAGCACGGCGGTCGGTGCGGCCGGGTCTTCGACCGCAGGACCCCGCTCCCAGCCGGTGAAGACCGTGGCCAGCGTGGCGAGCATCTCCGCCTCGTCGAAGTCGCCCGACACGGCGATGATGGCGTTGCCGGGATGGATGATCCGCTTGTGCATCGCGGCCAGCCGCTCCGGCGTGATCGCCGCCAGGCTCTTGTCCGTCGGCTCCGCCGCCTCGTAGTGGTCGGGGCCGAAGACGAGCCGCTTCCATTCGCGGCCGATGATCGACGAGGCGTCGTCGTTCCGCTGCTTGAGGGCCTCGAGGGCGCGGGCCTTGGCCGTGTCGAGCCGCTGGGCGTCGAAGCCGGGAGACCGCAGCATGTCGATAAACAGCCCGAGGCTCTCGTCGAACGTGCTCTTCAAGCAGTTCATCGTGGCCACGGTGAACGTCTCGTTCCCCGCGACGCCGACCTCCGTGGCGAGGAAGTCGAGCGTCTCGTCGAAGGCCGCCGGTTCCATCTTTGCCGGCCCGCCCTCGCGGATCATGCGGGCGGTCATCGCGGCCAGGCCGGGAATGTCGGCCGGATCGAGTGCCGCGCCCCCCTTGAACGTGATCGACATGTTGACGAGGGGAAACTCGCGGGACGGCGCCAGGTAGACGACGGTGCCGTCGGGGAGCGTCCGCCGGAAGCGGGCGGCCTCGGGGGGCTCATAGGCCAGCGGCGCGAACTCGATCTTCTCGGGTCGGTCGGGAAGATCGGCGGCGGGCTTGCCACTCGCAGGTGGTGCCGTCACCTGCGGCTCGACGCCCTTGATCGGCTGCTGGGCGCCGGACATCTTCTGGGGAACGGCCGCCGGCTTGGGAACGGCCGCCGGCTGGGGAACGGCCACCGGCTGGGCGCAGCCGGTCACCACGAGGCCGAGAAGCAGGGCCAGGCACGCGCCGGCCGGCAGGAGAGGGTGGCGGATCGTCATCGGGTTTTCGTCCGGGGGTGGGGGATGGGGGCGGCGCGCCGACGCCGTCACCTGGTCGCTGCCGGGTCCTTGGCGGTGTCTTTCCGCCGGAAGGTGGCGACGCTGCGGTTCGATTCCTTGAAGTACTCGTTCGCGACCCGGCGGATGTCGGCCGCCGTGACGGCCTCGTACTTCGCCGGTCCGTCGTTGATCTCGCGCCAGTCGAGCAGCGCCTCGGCGACGGCGAGCTGGATCAGGAGCGACATGTTGCTCTCCAGCTTGCGGTAGTTCTGTGCCGCGACCCGGTTCTTGACCTTGCGGAGTTCACGGTCGGGAGCCTCCGCCTCCTGGAGCTTCGCCAACTCCTCGTACCAGGCCTTTTCCAGGGCCTCGGGTTCGGCCGCACCGCGGGCCTGGGCCGACACGGCGAACAGGCCGGCGTATTTGCGGGTGTCGGAGGATGCCTGGACGGCGCCGGCGATGCCCCGGCCCTCGACGAGTCCACGGTACAGCCGGCCGGTACGCTCGTTGAGAAGTTCGGCGAGCATGTCGAGCGGGTAACTGTCGACGTGCCCTGCCGGCACGGTGTGGTAACGGACCTCGATCCCCGGCGGAAACTCCCCGACGGCGTTCATCCGCTGCTCGGCCAACTGTTCGACCTCCAGCGTGACCACCGGCGGCGGCTTCCGCGTGCCGGGATCGAGCCGGGAGAAATAGCGGCGGATCAGCGTCCGTGCCTGGTCCGGATCGAAGTCGCCGACGATCACGCCGCACAGGTTGCCCGGCCGGTAGTAGACGTTCCAGTAGTCGAGCGCCTGCTCGAAGGTGTAGCTGTTCAAGTCGCTCGGCCAGCCGATCACCGGCCAGGAGTAGCCGCTCGCCGCCCAGAACATGGCGTCGAACTGCTCGTCGAACTTCCCGGTGGGCGTGCTCTCGGTCCGCAGCCGCCGCTCCTCGTGGACGACGTCGCGCTCCGAGTAGAACTCCCGAAACGTGCTGTCATTGAGCCGGTCGCTCTCCATCCACGCCCAGAGTTCGAGCTTGTTGGCGGGGACGGTGATGAAGTAGCAGGTCAGGTCGTAGCTGGTGAAGGCGTTCATGCCGCTCCCACCGGCCCGCGTGTAGACCTGGTCGAACTCGTCCTTGACGATCGTGGCGGCGTCCGGGCCCTGCGGGCCGCGGCCCTGCTGGGCCTTGATCAGTTCGTCGAGCCGGCCGCGGAGCGCCCGCAGTTCGGGCGTGTCGTTGGCCGGGTTCCACGGGTCGTCGATCTCGCCGCGGAAGAACCGCTCGTACTGCCGCGACCAGACGAGCCGGTTGATCTCGTCGCGGAGCGTCTTCTGCTCGGTCCGGTACCGGGCGTCCTTGGCGGGATCGCGGGTTCCGATCGTATCGGTGCCCTTGAACATCATGTGTTCGAAGAAATGGCTGATGCCGGTGATGCCGGGCCGCTCGTTGACGCTGCCGACCCGTGCCACCCAGCCGGCGCTGACGACGTTGGGCTGGTCGCGCCTGGGCACGAGGAGAAACTGCATGCCGTTGTCGAGACTGAACTCCTCGACGGCCACCTGCTGGCCATGAGCGGAGCACGCCCAGGCGACGAGCCCGCAGCCCGCCAGAAACCGCGACCAGCCACACCAGATCCGCACTGCCTCGCGCATGCATGCAATCCCCGGGGGAATGGAAACCGAAGGCTGTTATAGTCGAGCCCAGCATCCGGCCGCCAGCCGGTTAGTGCCCGCGTGCCCCGACCACCCACTGGACGATCGCCAGTCCGATTTCGAAGACGATCAGCCCCACGATCGCCCACTCCACCCGCAGCGCCCGACGGTTCTGCAGGAGTTCGAGCGCCGTCTCCGCCGTCCGGGAAATCAGCGCCAGCTTGCCGTGCAGCGCCGCGAACCGCTCGCGGATCTCGAACTCGTCCCGCAGCCTGGCCCAGAGCCGCTCCAGTTCCGGGTGATCCCAGAGCAGGTCGGGGGCGTCATCCACGCGGGTGCCGGCAACCACCCGGTGCTCCGCCAGCAACGCGGTCCCGAGATGTTGGAGCAGTTCCCGGGCCGCCCTGCCGCCCCGGCCCCAGTGATCGAGGTCGGCGGCGAAGGGTTCGATCCGCTCGAACTGGCGGTCGATGCCCCGTTCGTGATGTGCGAGGGAGACGCTCTTTGCCATGATGTCGGCGATGAGCTGGAGTTTTTCCAGCGACACGTCGGCGAGCACGAGCGTGTTGCCCTCGATCGCCTCTTTGGCGGCGGGCTCGACGCGGATCTCGAGCAACTCCGTCTCCCGTTCGGCCTGCGGCAGCGGCTGGCGGAGGCAGCCTCCGATCTGGCGCAGATACTCGACGGCCGCCGCGGGGGAGGCGTCGAAGAACACGACCGCACCGTAACGAAACAGCACCGCCAGGCCGGAGCCCGTCGGCCGGCTGCCCGCCAGCGTGCCGCCGGTGAGCGTGCCGACGAGTTCCACCACCAGCGGCGCTCCCCCCGTGCGGTCGGTCGCCCCGAGCGCCGCGAGGTCGATCCCCACGCCCGCGAGGAAGGCACGGGCCTGAAAACCGGGGCGGTCGCCGCTCGGCAGTTGAACCGTGGTTCGCGATGTCGGGGGAGATGGTGCAGGCGCGGCGGATGGATCGGTCATGGCGGGCTCCGGATGGGTCGGCAACGAAAGTGTCCCGGGCAGCGGCGGTGCGGACGCCGGCAGACTCCGGTCGCGATCGGGACTTTCGGCCCCGGTCAAGCCTACCGTTGCCTGCCGCGGCCAGGCGGCATTTTCGCCGCTTGTGTATGGAGGTGGAGCATGGCGGGCTTCGACAGGGCGGATCCGGTCATCATGGGGCACATTCTCTCCCAGCACCGCGAGCTGCACGAGCAGATCACGGCAGTGCGGCATGCGTTCGCCCTGTCGCCGGCAGCCGTGCCCGACCGGCCCGCCGTCTTGCACGCGCGTCTCGTCGAGCTCCGCGATCATCTCCACGGCCACTTTCGCCAGGAAGAGGCGGGGGGCTTCATGGAGGAATCCCTCGCGCGGATGCCCCGCCTCGCCCGGGCGGCGCGGGCCGTGCTCGGCCAGCATCCCACCCTGCTTGCGGAAATCGACCGACTGATCGCCACGCTCCCGGCATCTGATGCGCCGCCGGCCGAGTGGGCCCGGGCCACGGCGGACTTCGAGCGGCTCACCGCCCATCTCCTCGACCACGAACGCCAGGAAAACGCCGTGGTGCAGGAGGGCTACAACGAGGATCTTGGCCTCGCTTGAGGCGGCCGCGGTCGGGGGCAGGGAGCATGCTCAGCCGGGCTGCTGAAACCGCTCGACGAGCGCCTCCAGGTCGATGTCGGGCTGCGTGAAACTGGCATCGAGCGGCTGCACCGAGTCGATCCGCTCGATGTCGAGGAGTATCGGCTCGGCGACGGCGGTTTCGTCGGCCGGCATGGCGACAAGCTGAACCCGCGGTGGATGGATCACCAGCCGCAGTGGACGCAGCCGGAGCGGCTTGGCAGGCGCCTCCGCCGCGGCACGTTCCACGATCTGGATCTCCCGGCAATCGGTGATCGCCGCGCTCAGGGCCGAGATCAGCCGGGGCCGGGCGGCGTAGCGGGCCGTTTCGAAGCCGATCACGTGAAACACCCGCCGGGCAGACTCGAGCCGTTGCAGCAGTTCCGCAGGCAGGGCGGCCTCGATCTTGTGCCGCAGCGACTCGATCCCGGACCAGAGGACCGTGCCCTCGAGCGTCCGCAGCAGGTCCCGCCCCACCATGAAGGCCACCAGTTCGAGGACGGTCACGGGCTCGGCGGGAATTTTTTTTCCGCCGCCGGGAGGCTGGGACAGCTGCCAGCCATATTTCCGGTCACCGGGCAGCGGCTCGTGGCTGATCGCATAGCCGCAGGTGACGAGGAAATCGCAGTCGCGGTGCAGCGTGCGGGCCGAGAGCCGGGAGAGTCCCAGCCGCTCCCGCAAGGCCAGCAGGAGCGATTGGTCGTCGAGTGGTTTGCGGGCGGTGGAGAGAATTTCGAGAAGGGCGAAGATACGGAGGAACTGCTCGTGTCGCGAGAGATTGCGAGGCATGATGTGATTTCAAAGGTTGCAAATCAACGACAACGCAGCGGTTCCGCCGGGCAGTCGCTGCCGCCCGACAGAAATCGACTGCTTCGACGACCCCCCGCCGCCTGTGTGGAGAATATGAACGTCGGCCCGGCACCGTTGGTCAGATTCCGTGGCGGGCTACAACCCTGCTGGCACCGCCCTCGTCTCGAGCCCCCTCGGGCGAGATGATATGCCCTTCCCCCGCTTCAGGGGAAGCCGGCGGCGCGATCCGGTCCAGTTTCCGGGTGCAACGCTTCCTGCGGGGCCGAGCCGACTCGCGAGGCGACTAGGCGGCGTCCTGCTGGCGTTCGCTTTCGAGAAGAAAAGACGCGTCCTTCAGCCCGCCAGCAGCGAACCAGACGTCTGCTGCTTCGACGAGACGGCCGATCATGGAAAGCACCTGCCGCGACGTGGGCCTCGCGTCCTCCACGCAGCTTTCGACCACCAGACGCAGGTTGTCGCCATCGCGGTCGTATTCCACGCCCACGAGCGGCGTGTCGGCGGCCATGCGGCAAAGGCGGGCGCAGACCTGCGACGCATCGTCCCCCGCGGCAAACGCACGCTCGATCGTTCCCCGGACGATTCGCCCTTCCTCCGGTGTCGAGAGGGTCACGATGGCGAGCCGCTCATCCCGCAGGTTTCGATATGTCTCCGTCACGAAGATGACACGGATCACCCCCTGATCGGCATCCACGTGGTGACGCAGGCCGCCCTGCCTGAGTGCTGCGGCCACGTCGTCGAGCCGAACGGCCCTTGCCACCTCCTTGCTTCTGCCTGGCATGCAACCACAGGGCAACACCACGGTCCAGGTGGCATCCTGCCTGGACGAACGTTGGACTCCCCGATGGAAATACGCCACGAGTTGGGGAGTGTTGCGCCGTCGAGAAATATTTCTCACCTGCCCAGCCACGACCAAGCGTGCCAGCCGCTCTGGCATCCTCATGCCCGGGGAAGGACGGAGAGGCGGGCGCGTCAGCCCTTGGCCTCGACTCACGGGCCACGCGGCGGGAGTGGAGCATGGATCGCGGCAAGCAGGTGGGGCGCGACACTGCGACATCCGACGAATCGAAGCCGGGGCGTTCGCTGAACGAGCAGCCGGAGCAGGGCGAGGGCGAAGTTCAACTGCTGCTCGACCGTTGGCAGGCCACTGCCGATCACAGCTGGTTCGAGTTGCTGCTGCGCGCCGTCACACCCCCGGTTCGAGAAGTCGCGCGGCGCGTCCTGTGCCGCCATGGCGTCCGTGATCCGGGCGCTGTCGACGACGCCATGTCGCTGGTCTTCAATCATCTGCGCAGGCTGGCAGCGGCGGCAGGGCCTGAACGGCGCGTCGCCCCATTCGAGCCGCAGCGTTCGAGCCTGCCCGGAGATGGCGATGCCGGGGTCGCTTACGTCGTCTGGCTCACCCGGGAGCGGGCGCTCGACGTCGCGCGGCGGCAGCAGCGCCACAGTCGCCGGTGCCGGCAACTCGATGACGCAGCCGCCGCGAATCTTCAGGCGTGCCCCGCGAGCGGTGCGGAGGACGTCGAACAGACGACGCTGCTTCGCGCGGCCATGGCGAGGCTGCCGCCGCGCGACCGGCTGGTCTGCGAACTGCTCCTCGCGGGCCGGAGCCAGGCCGTGATCGCCGGCCTGCTTGGGCTCTGCGAGGGAACGGTGTCGCGCATCCGGCAGCGGGTTATCAGGACGCTGCGAGACGAGATCGAACCCTCGTGACGGCGTGCCGCATGGCGGCCCGGACGGGGGGTTCATGGCACGGGGTGCATCGGGCTTTCCCGTGGGTCGGGGGTGTCCCTGCCATGTCACCGGCCGTTCTCTGCAGGCCTCCGGCCCTCCGTGAGCGCCCACCACAACCAATCTTGACGGCCTAGATAGCCTCGCGGGTTGACCTTGTTCATCCCGTTTCAAAGGAGTCTGGCCATGGCGAGGCAGCAGGATCGGCGGAAGTTGGCGGAGTGGCGGCAGCGGCTACAGCGATTTGAGAAGTCGGGCCTAACCGTAGCCCTGTTCTGCGCCCGTGAGCGGGTGTCGGTGTCGACGTTCGGGTACTGGCGGCGGAAGTGCGCTGGCTGGGATGCGTCGCCACTGGTGACCCCGGCGGTGTTCAAGTCGGTCGAAGTCGTCGGTGGGCGGGCCGTCACGCTCCGCTTCCCGGCCGGGGCGGTGCTCGACATCCCCGAGGATCGGACGGACCTCGTGCGGGTCGCGATCGAGGCTGTGGCAGGGATGTCGCAGCCATGCTGAGCATCGCGCCACCGCCGACGATCTATCTCCACTCCGGCGCCACCGACATGCGGAAGAGCTTCGACGGGCTCTCGGGGATCATCCGGGGCTCGTTCGGTGGCGATCCCGCCGACGGTAGCCTGTTCCTGTTCGTCAACAAGCGGCGAGACCGCATCAAGGCGCTGTGGTGGGATGGCGACGGATACGTGCTCTGGTACAAGCGGCTCGAGGAAGGCACGTTCGAAACGGTGCCGTCTCGTGCCGGTGAGGAGCGGGTACAGATCGACCCAACGCAACTGGCAATGATCCTGGGCGGCGTGCGGTTGGCGACGGCACAGAGGCGCAAGCGATACCATCGCGCCCTCACCTGAAAAAATCTCTTGCCTGCCAAAATGGCGCTTGCGCCTTGAGAAGAAGGTGTTTATGTTGCGGGCATGACGAAGGAACTGGCGCTTCCGAACGATCTTGCCGCGTGCCACGCGATCATTCGCATGCAGGCGCAGCAACTCGAGGAGGAGAGAGCGAGGGCCGCCAAGGCTGAGGCTGAGCGAGACATTGCCCTGCAGCTTGCCTTCCGGAAGAAGATCGAGCGATACCTTCCTGACCCAAAGCAGTTCGTGCTCGACTTCGGCGACTCGCCGGAAGTGGTCGATGCGGCCGAGGGGATCGCCGACGCGGCACTGGAGACGGTCGCGGGCTACGAGAGGCGGAAGCAGGCCACGGAGAAGGACCGCAGCGAGCAGCTCCCGGCGCATCTGCCGCGGTACGAGGTGAAGCTGGACGTGCCCGAGGCCCAAAAGACCTGTGCGACGCACGGCGAGCGACAGGTGATCGGCTACGACTGGCAGGAGACGCTCGAAGTCTTGCCGCCCAAGCTCGTGGTGCGGCGGACGGGCATTCCGAAGCTCGCCTGCCCGAAGGCTCCCGAGTGTGGCGTGGTCGAAGCGCCCCGGCCAGTCGGCCTCGTGGAAGGCAATCGGTACGACACGAGCGTGGCAGCCGAGATCATGGTCGCGAAATACGCCTACCACGTTCCCGTCTATCGCCAGCAAGACATGTTCGCGTCGTGCGGCTGGACGCCGTCCAGGAGCACGCTCCTGAACGTGCTGGAAGCGGCCGCCTGTCTCATTCGCCCCTTGGTCGCGCATCTCCGGGAGGCGGTGCGGGCGGGACCGATCATCGGCACCGACGACACGACGGTGACGCTCGTCGTGAAGGACACCCCGCCGCCCCTCGATCCAGATGATCCGAAAGCTGCTCGTGCCCGCGAGGTGATTGCCGCTGCGCAGGCGGAGCAACGCGGCAGCATCACGGCGCGGATGTGGGTGTATCGCAGCATCACGGCGCCGATCAATGTGTTCGACTTCACGGTCAGCCGCCATCGGGACGGTCCGGATCTGTTCCTGGACGGCTTCGCTGGCAGCCTGATGGCCGACTGCTACTCGGGCTACGAGGCCGTGCGCACCAAGAGCGACGGGAAGATCATTCGCGCGGCATGCGTGGCGCATGCGCGGCGGAAAGTCTTTGACTCACGGGCCAACCATCCGGTGCATGCGGCCATGCTCTTGGAGATGTTCCAGGCACTTTACGACATCGAGGACCGTGCGAAGACGCTCCCTGCGGCGGAGCGGCAGCAACTCCGTCACGTCGAGGCCCGACCGATCTGGGCGCGGATGCAGGAGTATCTCGCCAGCGAGTCAGTCTCAAACGTGATGCCGAAGGAACCCTTCGGGCAGGCGATTACCTACCTGCGAAACCAGTTCGAGCACCTGCTCGTCTATCTCGATGACGGCCTCTTGCCGATCGATAACAACGAGACCGAGCAACTGATGAAGCAGGTGGCCTTGGGCCGGAAAAACTGGATGTTCATCGGCAGCGTCGCGGCGGGCTACCGCGCCGCGGATCTCATGTCGCTCGTGAGCAGTGCCGCGCGGAACGACCTTGATGTCTTCATGTACGTGAAGGACGTGCTCGACCGGCTGCTGGCCGGAGAGATGGACTACGACCACTTGCGGCCGGACGTCTGGAAGCAGTCGCACCCCGAAGCGATTCGCATCTATCGCCAAGAGGAGCGACGCTCGCGGGCCGACGCCAAGGCGGTCAAGCGAGCCCGGCGACGCATCGCCCGCAGCGGCTGACCAGCCCCTGATCGCGACTACCCGCACCGCGGATTCCATGGCGGTGGTGTGCGCTCACGGCCCTCCGTACACTGCATGTCCGCTGCGCTTCGGCATCCATGCCTGCGCTTGCTTCCACAGCCCGGCGACATGGCAGGAACACCCCCCTCTTGGCTCCTGACCCAAAAACTTCCCGGAAGGGCCTGGCATGGGTGCCGGCGGCACGACGGGGCCGAATCGGCGGGTTGTATCCGGTGGTACGTGTTATATAGTTACGAAGTGTGATGTTTCATGTGATGCTTGGACTTCCGAGGAGAATTCATTCACGATGTCGGAAAAGAAGGTTGATCGAGCGGCCAAGGCGGAGAAAGTGACGAACAAGTCCGAGGAGATCCGCAAGGTCGCCAAGGCGATGCAGGCGAAGGGGGAGAAGCCCCGGCCGATCACGATCATCGCCGCCCTGCAGAAGCAGGGTGTCGAGGTCTCCTCCCCGCAAGTCAGCATGGTGCTCAAGCGGATGGGATTCAGGCCGCGTCGGCGGCGGGCGTCCGCGGCCGCGGGCGCTGCCAAGGGAGCCAAGGGTCCCAAGCCGGTCCGGGTTTCGGTGGAGGATCTCGTGGCGGCCAAGAAGCTGGTGAGTCATTTCGGCGGGGCTACACGGGCAATCGCGGCCCTGGAGGCCCTTCGGCAGTTCGAGCCCTGAAAGGGCGAGGAGGCGACGCTTGCGGCCCGGTCGAGGGCCCCACGCGATCGCGGGGAAATGAGGGCAAACGGATCGCGGGCCGGAAAGTCTTCCGCCCGCGATCCGGCCCCTGAACGGAGCCCACATCCGATGTTGCCGATGTGGTCGCGGCTTCTATCATGAATTTGCGCATTCCTGTCCGACAAACCTGACGGACAACCAGAGGGCGATCCCTTGATCAAGGCGGCGGAACCCGATGTCATCGTAATCGGCGGGGGACCGTCCGGGGCAACGGTGGCGACACTCGTCGCCACCGGAGGCGGTTCGGTCGTGCTTCTCGAGCGCGACCGGTTTCCGCGGTATCACATCGGGGAATCGTTGATTCCGGAAACGTTCTGGGTGCTCGACCGAATCGGAATGCTGGCCCGTCTCCGCGGCAGTCGGTTCATTGAAAAGCACAGCGTCCAGTTCGTCTCCGAGCAGGGAAAACTTTCCGAGCCGTTTTACTTCGCCGATTACAAGCCGCACGAGAGTTCGCGGACGTGGCAGGTCAGCCGGGCGGAGTTCGACCGGCTGATGCTCGACAATGCCAGGGAGCGAGGCGTCGACGTTCGCGAGGGGGTGCGGGTGCTCGAGGTGCTCTTCGAGGGTCGTCGGGCCGTGGGTGTGCGGTGCATCGACGAGTCTGGATCGGAGCGTGTGATCCGGGCCCGTGTCGTCGTGGACGCGGCAGGGCAGAGTTGCCTGATACAGGATCGGCTCGGACTGCGACAGTGGGATCCGCTCCTCAAGAAGGCGGCGATCTGGACGTACTGGAAGGGGGCACAGCGGGACGTGGGCCGTGATGCGGGCGCAACGCTCGTCATGCAGACCGAGGGCAAGAAGGGCTGGTTCTGGTTCATCCCCTTGCACGACGACATCACGAGCGTGGGCGTGGTCGCCTCCTTCGACTACCTGTTCAAGGAGCGGCCCGGCCGGGAAGCGGAGGAAATCTTCTTCGCCGAGGTGGACCGTTGCCCGGGGCTGCAACCGCGACTCGTCGGTGCGGAGAGGACGGGGCCGTTTCGCGTCGCCAAGGAGTATTCGTCTCGGGCCCGTGAGGTTGCCGGCGACGGCTGGGTGCTGGTCGGCGACGCCTTCGGGTTTCTCGATCCGCTGTACTCGTCGGGCATTCTGCTCGCTCTCAAAAGCGGGGCGCTTGCAGCGGATGCGATCGTCGCCGCCCTCGCCGCGGGCGAAACATCGGCCGCCCGCCTTGGTGCCTGGGGCCCCCGATACATCGCCGGCATGGAACGGATGCGGAAACTTGTCTGCGCCTTCTATGACGGACTGAATTTCGGCAAGTTCGTCCGTCGGCATCCCGACCGCAAGCCGCTTATCACCGACATTCTCATCGGCGACCTGTTCAAGGACGACATCGACACGCTCTGGCCGCTTGTCGACGCACAACGGGCCGAGGAAGAGACGTTGGCCGCTTCGCACGGCTTTCATTGACGGCCTCTCCGAATCCTGAGCAGGTCTCGTGACAGATCCTCTGGTCCCGTGCGGGGCTGGAGGGGTCGTTCCGCGAAGGCAGGCAACTGCGGCAGGACGAGGCGACGGGGTCGTGCGGAATCGCGGGGCAGACGATCGTGCTCGCGGCCCATGCAGGTCTCCGACTTCTGCACGGCGATCGGCTTCGACGCAGTGTCGTCTGCAAAAAAAGACTGCCGCCCCACGAGGAGGCGGCAGCCGTAGGAATCATTTGGTGGGCTGCATCAACGGCAGGCCCGTCGACTCGCCGCTATCGGCGCAGCCCTCCGGTACAGTCTTGCGTCACGAGACCACCTCCTTTCGCCACAGGAATCCCAGCCGTCACGATCACTGCGAGATCGCCGCCGGGCGGTTCTCTCCCCGGCCGTCGCCGGGGAACAACGATGAGATTATAGACGGTCCGCCGTTTCCGACCGGTCGATCCGGGCGCGGCTCTTGACCCATGGGAAGAAGTGTCGTTCATGCCGGCGCGGCGTCGCGGGGCTGGGGAGGTGCGTCCGCCTGCCCGATGCCCGAGCCGGGCCGCGGGCCCGGGACCTGCCCGGCCGATGACCCGCGGGTCGGGGGCGGCAATTTGGGAAACTGCTCACGACGCTGGCCGCTGGCGGATCTCCAGGAGCACGCTCTCGTTGTCGCTGCCGCGGATCGGCCAGGAGGCAAGGCGGCGGCCGAGCCCCCGCTGCGCGAGCCCGTGGTGACGGGCCTCCGTCTTTTCTTCCTCCCCCCGCGGCCCCTTCACC
>JBKDUV010000057.1:0-2671 GCA_046339335.1 Planctomycetia bacterium
CATGAGAAAGGAAGGCTTGCGAGCATGAATGAATCGGTAGATACGGTTGATGTAATCGAGCTGCTTGATGAGCGGGCAGCAGCCAGACGGCTTGGCATAAGCCCACGATCGATGTGGGGGCTCGCGGACTCAGGGGCTATCCCTTTCATCAGGATTGGGCCCCGCCTGAAACGCTATGACCCCCGAGACTTGGCGGATTTCATCAAGCGGAATCGGTGGCAGAGGTTGGCTCCGAGCCGCCCCGCACGCCGCCAGCAGTAGCAGCACCGTTCACTTCCTATACAGGCCGATCGCTGATGGAGAGCGCCGTATGACGAGTCCGTTCAACCGCGACGCCCGTTGCGAGAGACGTGTCGCGCGTTTCGCCCTGCCCGATCTGTGCGTGGTGCCCGCCGGCAGGTCTTCACCGCCCTTGGCCGCCATGCCCGCCGACCAGCGTGCCGACCCTCTCGGTTCACGTAGCCGCCAGCCGGACGAGACGCCGACATACTTCGTACCGCGTGCCTTGGCGAAGCGGTGGCATGTTTGCGTCGACAAAGTGCTCCGGTTCATCCAGACGGGTGAACTGCGGGCCTTTAACGTGGCGTCGAAGGAGTCCCGGCGACCCCGCTATCGGATTTCGATGGAGGAGGTGCGCCGGTTCGAGGAGCAGACCCGATCGGCTGCGCCACCCGGGGCCACGAAGAGCGCGGCGCCCCGCCGCCGGAAGTCGGCTTCCGCCGGGCAGTCGCCCCGCTCCTACTTCTGAACCTTTCGCTTCGAGCGGCTGCGGCCGAACAACCACTCGCGCACGTGGCTCGTCACCTGTCGCAACGCAGCCTCCGCGACATGCTGGCGGTAGACAGCTCCCATATCGGACGCGTGAGGCACGTGCCCCATGATGTGATCGACCGCCACCTGATTGCCTGTCTCGGCGCCGATCGTCTCGAACGAGCGACGCAGCCCGTAGAAGCCAAGCCCCCGCATCGTGATGCCATGGCGATCCATGATGCGCTTCAGCGTGGTCGCGATCGCGTCATGCTCGACGACGTGCGGCCGCCCATCAGGCGATACCTTGGCGGCGCTCCGCACGAACGGGTGACCCTTCCGCGTGACGAAGAGCAACCCTTGGGCCTCCGGCTTGGGCTTCACCCGCACCGTCTTCCTATCCTCCTGCACCGCCACGATCGCTGTCACCGTCTCGGGCCACAACGGGCACCGTCGCCGCACGCCGGTCTTGGCACGCGGATAATCGATCCAGCCATGCTCGATGTCGATGCAGTTGGCGGGCAGCGCGGCGACGTCGAGGTTGCCCATGCCGCAGTTTATGCCGAGCAAGATCATGGTCCGCAGCTGGAGCGGCGCGGCATCGAGCAGCATCCGTATCTCGCGCGCCTGAAAATGCTTCCGGCCGGCTTCGGCCCGAGTGCGGCGGAGAAGTCGGCGGTCCGGCCGCTTGAGGTCCTTGCCGAACCGAATCGGCTTCTCGACAAGCTCTTCCTCGTACGCGAACTTGAAGATGCTCCGCGTCACGCCGACCCGCCCGTTCAGCGTCTCCGGATTGACGCCTCGTGCAAGATGCTTCCTGAGCAACTTGAGGTCGTCGCGCGTGATCGATTCGACGACACGCTCCCGCCCGAAAAACCTGACGAGCCGCTCGCAGTCACGGTAGTATTCCACGAACGTACGCGGAGAAAGTTCGCCGGCGTCCCGCCGTGCCTCGGCGGCCTCCAGAAACCGGTTCGCGAGTTCGCGGACCGCGAGGCCCGCGTCCCGCCTCACCTCCGTGATGCGGCCAGCGTGCAGCCCCGCGCAGTGCTCGTGGTAGCGCTTGAGCGCGGCATCCGGGTCCTTGACGCTGCCGAAGTAGAAGAGCTGGCCGCGGATCTTCTTGCAGAACTGCCCATTGCGGTGGGCGGTCAGCGGGAACGACTTGTAGGGCTTGCCCGCCGCCACGGGCGCCTTGGTGGCCTTCTCGGCGGACCGCTTCGGCCTTCCCCGCCGCCGCGTGGGTGCCGATACTGCCTGAGCGATTGCGGGCGTGAACATCGCCGACGAAAGCCGTTCACCTTCGACGGCATCGCGTATGGTGTTGGGCGTCCGAGCGATCACGGAAATGGCCTCCAAAAATGCCCCGCGGTTGTCGTACCGGTTGTCGTCTTAATTCCTCGCTGGACAGGATAGCAGAAAAAGCCTATAAAACAAGCCTTCGGGCCCGTAGCTCAGCGGTTAGAGCAGGGGACTCATAATCCCTTGGTCGTGTGTTCGAATCACACCGGGCCTAGTTAGGTTTGAGGGTTTTGGGAGCGGGCCAAGGTGTGCGATGGTTCGCAAAAGAGCCCACCATCCGTTGAGCGGGAAAGTTGCCTCCGTAGGCTCCGTGACTCGACACCCTCACTCGTGCCTCTAAATCCGCGTTATGCAACAAACCAACCAGCAAAGATCCACGATCATCGTGGAGGAGTTGGCCGAAACGTGTGAAAAACTCGCCCGCCGAGTTCACTCGGCCTTTCCCGGCCGCAGTATCGATGAACACGCACAGGCTTTTGTTGAGAGGGTAAAGGGCGTCGTAAAAGAGGGCGGGCGTGGGATCCAGGCCCCCCGCTGGCTTCAGAATGTCAGTGCTGTTGGCGGTATCGCCGCAGTGACGCTTCTGGTCATTACCTCCGTCCTTTGCGTGCGTCGCGTTGGA
>JBKDUV010000058.1:0-4037 GCA_046339335.1 Planctomycetia bacterium
GGCTCGTCTCGGCAGTCCTCAGCGAGATCAGCGACGACTGGGAAACTGAAAGGTCTTACCTGAACATGAAAGCCAGATGACCCGCCCGCTCATCCCGGCATTTACAGAAGAGGGGTTGCTTTATCGCGGAAGACGATGACCGGCTGAAAGGCACACGCCAACTCTGGCTCTTCAATAAGTCCAACCTCTCATGGAAGCAGCGCCGTAGATTCGCAGCCATCCGTCACAACGGGCTGAAAACGGCCCGAGCCTGGGCAATCAAGGAGGAGGTCCGCTGGTTCTGGCGGCATGTGTATTCCACGAGTGCCGAGCAGTTCTTCAAACGGTGGTACGCATGGGGAGCAAGGTGCCGCCTCCGGCCTGTGGTCAAGGTGGCCAAGATGCTCAAGCGACACCTCCCGAATCTTCTGAGCTACTTCCTCTATCGAATCACGAATGCGACCAGCGAGGGATTCAACAGCGCGATTCAGGCCCTGAAGTACGCGGCTCGCGGCTTCCGCTCATTCCCGAATTACCGCACCCGCATCCTGTTCTTTTGCGGCAAGTTGGACCTCAAGCCGGAACTACAGTGCCACTAAAAGTCCCGAAGAACCAATCTCTTTCGCCGGCGCAAGGCTTGCAAGGCTTCATCACAGGCTCACGGAACCGCTTTCTGCTTGGCTAACGTGCTCCCGTCTATTACCTCGAAACTGTGCACCGCGGTCCGATTTGCATCCACAGCGAGACTGGCTCGCCGCGACCAGTCGATTCGTCTCTCCATGTGCAGAAACAGCCGGGTGGGAGACTTCAAGCAGGACGTGAACACGCGCACTGTGCTGGACGTAATGCGGCTGCTGGATGGCCTCGGCATGAACGTATTCGCTGACCTTGGGGCACTCAACCGGGATCTCTGGTGCCGCAGTCGGCTCATTTTTGAACGACAAAAAGTCAGGTTGTCACCCTTTCAGCGCTATTCACTGCTCGTCACGGATACCGTCGATTCACACGCCGATGCTGCGGCCGTGTGGCGGGTTTCCTACACGTCCCGCCCGCCGCAACTCACCGGCACGCAGGACGTCGTGGTGCCCTATGGCATGGATCCCACGTTGACGTACCGGCGGGCGAACGCGCCTCTGCCCCGGAATCCTCTCAGCCCACGGCCGATCCGAATCCTCTTCGCCGGTCAATGCACGCAGGAGGGCTACGATCGTCGCCATCTCATCGGTCAGCGATACGGAAAGCTGACTCGCTACGCCCTCGTGAGCCATTTACGTGCCAAGGGTCTCGTGCACGAGCCGGACACCTTGGAGGCATTGCGTGCGCTGCTCGCCCCCTCGCAACGCCGCGACTTCGTCTTCGTTGACACCCGCCGATTTTCCATTCCGATTGATCAGTGGCTCGATGTTGTAGCAGCCAGTGACTTTTTCTTTTGCCCTCCCGGAAACATCTTTCCGATCTGCCACAACATCATCGAAGCCATGGCAGTTGGCACGATTCCGATCACCAGTTACCCCGAGTGGCTGACGCCCGCGCTCATCCGGGGTGAAACCTGCCTGGAGTTCGACACCTTCGATTCGCTCGATGCGGCAATCGCGGCCGCCCTCGACATGGATCGGGCCGCGATCGAGGACATGCGAAACCGCGTGATCGCCCATTACGACACGCATCTCGACTACCGCAAGGTGGCGCTGAGGCTGTTGCCCCGCATGGGCGAGCCCCTTCGCCTGCACGTGCTCGATGAGACGTTTCATCGGGTGGAAGCCTTGCCGTCGATCTCGGCGGCCTCGGCGATCCCGTCCTGACGGCACTGCAGCCGTCTACTCGGGACGGATCAGCGGCGGGCAGGAGAGCACCGAGCCCTTGCCGCATCTGCAACGGCCTGCAACTGCCGGCCGAACGTGGGGCGTGAGAATCGCGTCAGCCATTCCTGACGGACTCCATCGGGGGTCGCGTCGCGCTTGCAAACGGCGATCGCCGTGTCGCGGAATGATGTGGAAGAGAAGGGCGAATAGAGCGATCCTGCCGGCCCGACCATTTCGTCGAATGGACTCAGATCGGCCGCCACGACATCCAGACCGCTCGACATCGCCTCCAGCAACACATACCCCCAGTCGTCGATCATCGATCCAAACAGGAAGACGTCGCATGACCGCAGGACATCGAGCGCCTCGGCACGCGGCAGCCGGCCCGTCGCGTGCACGGGCATACCCGTGGCTGCGGCAAGTTCGTATGTCCGGGCCGAACACTCGCCGATGAGCGTGAGCTCCGCATTCACCGGGAAGTCCCGCAGCGCTTCCAGCATCCAAGGCACGCGCTTGCGTGGCGTGTCGAGATCCACGGCCATCGTCACGAGTTGCAACGGGTCCCGCCGCGATCGCGACACGGGCGTCTCCAGTCGCGTACCAGGGTGCACGATCCCGCTGCGCACCCCGCCCGCCCGCAGCTCGGCATCGAGTCGCCCCGACACTGCCATGACGGCCGCGGCCTGGCGATAGCCGAACCAGTCACGACGATAAGTCCCTATGTTGTCGAGGATCGTCCGGATGCCGTTGACCGACAGCAATTTATCGTGAAAAGTCGGGAGTTTCCGCATGTACCCGACGAACGATGCCGGATATGCCCAGGCCACGACGCACTGCGGCACCGGAATAGCCGGGTCGATGAAAAACGGGGCATTGAACAGGAATGCCCGGGGGACGATCCCGAATCGATCGAGCCGCCCGCAGGCCTCGCGCAGGAACGGGCCCGGCTTGGCCGACATCCGCTCGAACTCGAGGCCCTTGATGCGACATTTGACGCGTGGGATGACGCACTTGGAATCCACCGGCACGAGCTCGATGCCGCTCGACAACTTGGGAACTTGCAGGGCGTCGGAATGCACGAGACAGACGCGTTCGCCCTGTTCGGCCAGCGCTTCCGCCGCCTCGATGCACCATGTCGCCATGCCACTGCCGTCGAACAGGCAGGCGACGACGAGCGCAGTGTCCCGAGCCGGTGCCGAAGCGCTTCCGGTCATGCCGGGCTCCCGTGCCGCCTGAGAAAACTGCCGAGAATCACCAGCGAAAATGGCCGTGTCCATGAACCGCGGCCCGCCGTTGCCACGTAGCGATTCCAGACATCTCGAACGGCGTCCCCGTCCATTCCGGGCAAGCCCGCGCAGGCATCGATCGCCGACTCGCAAAATCCTCGCATGTCTCCCAGTATCCACTCTCCGATGGGGAGTGTGAAGCCTGTCTTCCGCCGCGAGGTAACCGAGGGGGGCAGTGCATTCGCCAAAGCCTCGCGCAGGAGGCGCTTTCCCGCTCCCCTGCGGGCCTGCTTCAGCGATCCGGGCAGGCCGGTTACGGCGTTCACCAGCGGCAGATCGAGGAACGGCACGCGCAATTCCAGCGAATGACTCATGCTCGTTGCGTCGGAGTCCCGAAGCAACGTGTTGCGCATGTAGTGCGTGATCTCCGCTTGCGAAATCATGTTGAACGAATCCTGATCGCTCTTCGAGCTGGGGACGGGTTCGGGCAGCGGCAGGCCGAGCGCCCGCAGGCCGTGGTCGGATGTTATCCGGCGCAGCCCCATCACGACCGCAGCGATGTCGGAGGGGCCGGTGAGCACGCCGGGAAGTTTTCCTGCCGGTCCAGGCCGGCCCGCTCGGTGCAGCGCCCACGCTGCCGCACGCGCGACGAACCGGCGCGGCAGGACGCGGAGTGGTGCAATCACCCGTTGCAGCCGCGGCGCCATGCGAAATACGGGATAGCCGCCGAAGAGTTCGTCGGCACCCAGGCCGGAGAGCCCGACCTTGATGCCATGCCTTGCCAGGGCATGGGTGACCAACCACGTGTTGAAACCGTCGATCGACGGCGCGTCGAGGCAATCGATCCATTCGTGCCACAGGCCCGGCAACGCGGCCGATTCGATGGTCACCACGTGGTGTGGCATACCGAGTGCCCGTGCCGTGGCCGACGCCACGGCAGCCTCGTCTTCGGGGTGGCGGGCACCGATGCCGACGGTAGCAGCCGTCGCCCGCGCCGCCGCGGCGGCCGCTGATGCGGCGAGGTGCGGGC
>JBKDUV010000059.1:0-3268 GCA_046339335.1 Planctomycetia bacterium
ATTCCATACGTCCCAACTCCTCGCCATCCTCGATGGCGATCCGGAGGATGTGGGCGATGGCCATCTTCCGCCCCTCGACCCCGACCCGCTCGAGCCGAAGAAAAGCCTCGCTTGCGGCGGCCACCGCCTCCTCCACGGTGCCGAAGACGCCGTTGGCGCCGACGTACGAGTCGGCGCCGGCGCTGGAGGCGGCCGAGGGCGACAGGGCGGCCGGCGGCCGGGCCTGGCCCAGTTCCGTGATCACCTGGCGAACGATCGCTGCGATGTCGGTGGGCGTGGCGGTGACGGTGCTCACGATGCTATTCCTTCCTGCTGAAGACCTCGGTGCCGGCGATGCGGACGGTGTCCACGAGGCCGATGACTACGGCATCGATGGGGAGCGACTTGGTTTCGGGGGTCAGGCGGGCGCTCGAGCCCTGCGTGACGAGGACGAACTGCCCCTCGCCCGCGCCGAGCGTATCCACGGCGATGAACGTCCGGCCCGTGGAGACGAGCGTCGAGCGTGTCTTGTCGTCGAGCCGGTAGGGCTCGACCACGAGCAGCTTGTGGCCGGTCATCGACTCGGCTTTGTGCGTGGCGACAACGGAGCCGGTCACGAGGGCGACGAACATTCAGCCACCTATGCCTTTCGCCTCTGCTGATGCCGCGGCCAGCAGGTCACGCGCCTGCCGGGCCACGATCAGTTCCTCGTTCGTGGGAATCACCCACACCTGGACGCGGGCGTTCGCCGCGTGGATCAGACGTTCGCCCGACGCTCGGGCCTCGTTTGCCGCGACATCGAGGCCGATGCCCAGCTCGCCAAGACCGGCGAGCACGGCGGCCCTCGTGAGCGGCGAGTTTTCACCGATGCCGCCGGCGAAGGCGATGCCGTCGATGCCGCCGAGTTCGACGATTCCCGCGCCGAGCCAGTGGCTGATCTAGGCGACGTAGACGTCGATCGCCGTCCGCGCCCGGTCGTTGCCGGCGGCGGCGGCCTCTTCGAGGTCGCGCATGTCGCCGGAGGTGCCCGACATGCCCGCCAGCCCTCCCTTGGTGGAGAGGTCGGCCAGCAGTTCGTCAAATCCCCTTCCCGTCGCCCGGGCCACGTGCAGCAGGGCAAAGGGGTCGAAGTCGCCGGCCCGGTTGTTTTGCGGCAGGCCCGACTGCGGACTCATCCCCATCGACGTGCCGACACTCGCCCCGTCCTTGATCCAGCACACGCTGCTCGACCCGCCGAGGTGACAGGAGACCACCCGCGGGCCGGCCGGGCCGGCCGGGACGACCGCCGCCATTCGTTCGGCCACGAAGCGATGGCTCGCGCCGTGAAAGCCCCAGCGTCGCACGAAGTGCTTTTCCGCCCACTCCGTCGGCACGGCGTAGAGGGCGTTCCGCGCGGGGATCGTGGCATGAAAGCCGGTCTCGAAGGCGGCCACGAGCGGCACCTGCGGCAGTCGCTCCCCGAGGAGCCGCATCGCCCGCACGTAGGGCGGGTTGTGGGCCGGGGCCACGATCGCCATCTCCTCCATCGCCGCAAGCACGTCGGGGGTGACGCGAACCACCCCCCCGGCCCGGCCGCCATGCACAGCCTTGAATCCCACCGCCGCCACGTCGGCGACGCTCGTCAGCGGGCCGCCGGGGGCGGTGAGCTGACCGAGGGCCGCCTCGAGGGCGACGGCATGGTCGGGCACCGGCAGCAGCGCCTCCAGTGTGGTCGGCCCCGCGGCTCCCTGCGCGGTCGCGTAGACACGGCTCTCGGCGGCGCCGATCCGTTCCACGCCACCACGGGCAAGCTCGCGGCCATCGACCGCTCCCCACGCTGCGGGGAGGTCGAAGAGCCGGTACTTGAAGCTGGTGGAGCCGAGGTTGGCGACGAGGACCTTCATCCAGTACTCCAAAAGTTTCCGGTCGTCGGAGAGCGTCGCCGGAGGCGACGCTTCGCACCGGCAACCGGAAGGTTGCCAAGCCGGCGCGGGCCATGGATGGCCGTGCCGGCGTGAAACTAGCTGAAGAAGGCGGCGACGAGCGAGTCCGCGGGTCGCGGGATGACATGGCTGGCGACGAGCTCACCGACCTGCTGGGCCGCCGTGGCGCCGGCCTCGACGGCCGCCCGAACGCTGCCCACGTCACCCTGCACGACCGTCGCCACGAAGGCGTTGCCGATGCTGATCCGCTTGAGAATCTTGACGTTGGCCGCCTTGGCCATCGCGTCCGTCGCCTCGACGAGGCCGACGAGACCCTTGGTTTCGAGAAGTCCGATTGCCGTGTTCATGGTCTGTCCTTGGGGTTGGGGGATGAATGATTCAGGGTCCGAGAAAAGGTTCAATTGCATCGGCGGGGCGCGGAGACGTCGAGCCTACGACGGCAGGACGACACCCAGATCCTCGTGGGGCCGGGCGATGACCTGCACGCTGACCACGTCGCCGATCCGGCCGCCGGCCGCCGCACCCGCGTCGGTCGCCGCCTTCACCGCGGCCACGTCCCCCGTGACGAACGCCGTCACGAGCCCGCTGCCGATCTTGTCCCAGCCGAGGAAGGTGACGTTCGCCGCCTTCATCATCGCGTCCACCGCCTCGACGAGGGTGACGAATCCCTTCACCTCGATCATGCCGAGGGCTTCGACATTTTTCGCCATCTGTTGCCTAGCTCCTGTGTCTGCCTGTCCACCAGCCATGGCGGGGCCGTCCCCGCCGACCGCGCCGGCACGCGCCGGCTGCACGGTCATGTTTCGTGTCGTTCGTGATCGCGTGCGTTGTGCCGCTTTGTTCTTGGCCATCCCAGGTCTCGTCTCGGGCACCGTGCGGGGTTCAGGACTTGTTCGGCGCCGAGACTGCCCGTGCCCTGTCGCCGGGACGTTCGCGCCGGTCCTCTTGGCCTCCGCTCACTCGATGCTGCCTGCGCTGCGCCATCCAGGCTGCGCTTGTCAGCGACGCCGGCTTCGGGGCAGGGGCAACCCCTCGGGTGTCGGGCCGGCGGAGTCGGGGATTGCGGGGCGTGGTCATCGCACATGCTTTTTTAGGTTTGATCAGGTCTGGCGGACGAGTTCGACGCCCGTCGCGTGGTCGAGGTCGGCCGCGTTGCCTTCGTCGGTGTCGATGTGCACCTCGAGCTTGCTCGTGGCGTCGGCACGAACGAGCAGGTCGCGGAACACCGTGCCGCAGCTGCCGGTGATGGCCAGGCTCATGCGGTCGCCGTCCTTCACGCCGAAGTGCTCCGCGTCGGCGTAGCTCATGTGCACGTGTCGCTCGGCCCGGATCACGCCCTCGGTCAGTTCGATGGCGCCGGCGGGGCC
>JBKDUV010000060.1:0-3403 GCA_046339335.1 Planctomycetia bacterium
CCCTTGGCGTTCCCCCGCGAGTCTCAAGGCTGCAAAAGCCATGGAGGGTTTTGCAGCCGTGCCGCTACGCGTCAGCGTAGCGCGCAACAAGCTCGCCCGCCTCCACAGGCGTGCCCGGCGCGACGAGCACCTCGGCCACCCGGCCGTCCCGCTCGGCGTAGACCGTCGTCTCCATCTTCATCGCCTCGAGCGACAGGAGCTTCTGCCCTTTCGTCACCACGTCGCCCGGCCGCACCGCCACGGTCACGATCAGTCCCGGCATCGGCGCGCCCACCTCGCGGGCGTCGCCGACCGTCGCCTTCGGCCGACGCTGGACCTTCGCCTCCAGGCTGCGGTCGGCCACCGTCACGCTCCGCGGCTGGCCGTTGAGCTCGAAGAACACCGTCCGCGTGCCGTCCGCATGCGGCTCGCCCACCGTCAACAGCCGGACGACAAGCGTCTTGCCCGGCTCGATGCTGATCGCCAGTTCCTCCCCCGGCTTCGGCCCCTCGAGGAAGGCCGGCGTCGGGATCACGCTCACGTCGCCATGCTTGGTGCGGTGCTGGGCAAAATCCTGAAAGACCCTGGGGTAGAGAAGCCATGACAGCACCTCGCGCGGGGAGGCGGTGCGGCCGACCACGTCGGTGGCCTTGCGGGCCGCGGCGGCGAAGTCGGCCGGCGGCAGCGACTCGCCGGGGCGGCCGGTGACGAGGTCGGCATCGCGGACGATCCGCTTCACCACGGCCGGCTGAAAACCCCCCGGCGGCTGCCACATCCGGCCCGCGAGCAGGTCGACGACCGACTCCGGGAAGGCGATCTCGCGGGAGTCGGTGAGCAGGTCGTCGGCCCGCATCCCGTTGGTGACGAGCATCAGCGCCAAGTCGCCCACCGACTTGCTCGTCGGCGTCACCTTGACGATGTCGCCGAGCAGCCGGTTGACGTCGGCATACGCCCGGCACACTTCCTCCCAGCGGTCGCCGAGGCCGAGGGCCTTGGCCTGCTCGAGGAGGTTCGTGAACTGGCCGCCGGGCATCTCGTGGAGGTACAGGTCGACGTCCGGCGCCTTCATGCCGCACTCGAACGCGGTGTAGTGCTCGCGGACGCCGGCCCAGTAGTGGGCGAGGTGGCGGAACGGCTCCGGGTCGAGCCCGGTGTCGAGCGGCGTGTTGCGGACCGCCTCGATGATGGCATTGAGGTTCGGCTGGCTGGTGAGGCCGGCGAACGGTCCGCAGGCCGCGTCGACGACGCTGGCGCCGTGCCGGGCGGCCTCGAGGGCGCTGGCCAGGGCGGCGCCGGAGGTGTCGTGGGTGTGGAAGTGGATCGGAATCCCGATCTCGTCGCGAAGCGCCTTGACGAGCCGGCCGGCGGCGAACGGCTTGCACAGGCCGGCCATGTCCTTGATGGCGAGCATGTGGGCGCCGTGCCGCTCCAGTTCCTTGGCGAGCTTCACGTAGTAGTCGAGCGAGTACTTGGTGCGGGCCGGGTCGAGGACGTCCCCCGTGTAGCAGATCGCCGCCTCGCAGATCGCGCCGCTGTCGACGACGGCGTCGATCGCCACCCGCATGTTCGGGATCCAGTTGAGCGGGTCGAAGACGCGGAACAGGTCGATGCCCGCCGCCGCCGACTCCTTGACGAAGGCCTGCACGACGTTGTCGGGGTAGTTCGTGTAGCCGACGGCGTTGCTGGCCCGGAGGAGCATCTGGAACAGGACGTTGGGAATCCGCTCGCGCAGGACGGCGAGCCGGTCCCAGGGGCACTCGCGCAGGAACCGCATTGCCGTGTCGAACGTCGCGCCCCCCCACATCTCGAGGGAAAACAGGCCGGCGCCGAGCCGGGCGTAGGCGTCGGCCACGGCGAGCATGTCGTGGGTCCGCATCCGCGTGGCGAGCAGCGACTGGTGGGCGTCGCGCATCGTCGTGTCGGTGAGCAGCAGCCCCTTCTGCTCACGCACCCAGGCGGCGAACCGGGCCGGGCCGAGCTCGCGGAGCCGGTCGCGGGTGCCGGCCGGCGGCGCGGCGAGCGGATCGAAGTCGGGCACGATCGCCGGATGGCGGCGGGCGGCGGCCGGCCGCCCCTTGACCAGCGGGTTGCCGTTGACGATCACGTCGGCGAGGAACTCGAGGAGCTTCGTCGCCCGGTCGCGGCGGACGGGGAAGTCGAACAGCGCCGGCGTCTCGTCGATGAACCGCGTCGTGCACTCGCCGGCGAGGAAGGCGGGGTGGGTGACGAGGTTGATGAGGAACGGGATGTTGGTCTTCACCCCGCGGATGCGAAACTCCTGCAGGCAGCGCTCGATGTGGCCGGCCGCCTCCTGGTGGGTCAGGCCGCGGGCCGTGACCTTCACCAGCAGCGAGTCGAAGTAGGGCGTGACGACGGCCCCGGAGAAGGCGGTGCCGGCGTCGAGCCGGATGCCCATGCCGCTGGCTGAGCGATAGGCGGTGATCCGGCCGTAGTCGGGGAGGAACCGGTTCTCCGGATCTTCCGTCGTCACCCGGCACTGGATCGCCGCCCCCATGAGCTGGATTTTCGCCTGGTCGCCGAGGCCGATCTGCGGGTCGGACAGACGGTGCCCCTGGGCGACGAGCAGCTGGCGGCGGACGATGTCGATCCCCGTGATCTCCTCGGTGACGGTGTGCTCCACCTGGATCCGGGGATTGACCTCGATGAAGTAGAACCGGCCGGTGTCGGCGTCGACGAGAAACTCGACCGTGCCGGCGTTCTCGTAGCGGGCGGTGCGGCCGATGGCGAGAGCCGCCTCTCAGATCGCCGCCCGGGTCCGGGCGTCGAGGTTCGGCGCGGGGGCCATCTCCACCACCTTCTGGTGGCGGCGCTGCACGGAGCAGTCGCGTTCGAAGAGGTGGACGAGGCCGCCGTGCAGGTCGCCGAGCAACTGGACCTCGATGTGCCGCGCCCGGGAGATGAACTTCTCCACGAACACGCTGGCGCTGCCGAAGGCGGTCTTGCTCTCGCGCTGGGCGCTCTCCAGGGCGACGGCGAGTTCGTCCTCGCCGCGGACGACCCGCATGCCGCGGCCGCCGCCGCCGTGGGCCGCCTTGAGGATCACCGGCCAGCCGAGCTGACGGGCGATCTGCAGGGCGTCGGCATGGCTGGCCACCGGCTTTGGGCTGCCGGCGAGGATCGGCACGCCGGCCTTGGCGGCCAGGTCGCGGGCCGCCGTCTTGTCACCGAGCGTCTCGAGCAGTTCGACCCGCGGCCCGACGAAGACGATGCCGGCCTTGTGGCAGGCCGCCGCGAAGGCGGGATTTTCCGAGAGGAAGCCGTAGCCGGGATGGATCGCGTCGACACCGTGTGCCTTGGCGGTCGCCACCACCGAGTCGATGTCGAGATAGGAGCGGATTGGCTCGCCGGGCTTGCCGACGGCATACGCCTCGTCGGCCTTGAAGCGGTGCAGCGCGAAGCGGTC
>JBKDUV010000061.1:0-12338 GCA_046339335.1 Planctomycetia bacterium
CGCGCCCCCGCGCACCCGGCGGGCAGCGCGGAGCACGCCGCCCCGCCCGGGCACCACGCCCCGGGCCATACATTTCCCCGCGGCTCCGCGACCCTGACGACCGCAGGTCGTCCGCGGACCGCGGGCCCGCCGCGTCCACAACGTTCGATGAAGGCGGCGTCGATCGCGTCGATGCTCATGGCGTGAATGTCTCGGAGGGCGCGTGTGCCGGAGCGGGCTCCGCAGCCAGGCGGGCGGCCGGCCGCCGGCCGCCGGCGTCGGACCGTTCGCCGATCACGACGAACGTCCACACGACGGCCGCCACCACGGCAAGCGCCGCGACCGACCAGGTTGGAAACATCGACCGCCTCCGCGGCCGGCACGAGCGGCCCCCCCGGACCGGAGCAGGCTGCGGGGCATGTGGGCCGGGACGGGCGGCTTGCTCGCCACCATCCTCCCTGGGCCGCGCACCGTCCGCGTCCAATGACACGTCCGGAAATTCGGCGATCAATCGCATGCAAATGGCCCCCGCGGGTCACCATCGTCCCGTCTCGCCCGCCGGCTTGAACGCCCTCGCCGGGGCTGGCACGGGGCCGCGAAAGCCCGCAACTCGCGGCTGACAGCCCGCACAGTATGCCCCGCTTTCCCCGCTCGCCTATGATGGCCGAAAGGGGTTTCCTGATGTCCTGTCGGATTTTTGGGGATCGGAGACTCGGCCCTCGGGCCCACGAAGCCTTGCAGGCGGCTTCGTGACGTGCATCGGAGATTTTGCCTGCACGGAAAAAGTGATGAACTGCCGACCGACGCCGTGGCGAAATATTCCAACACGGGACCGGCCGCCTGATCGGCGGCGCCGCATGCCGGCAGGCCCGCCAGCCCAACCGTTCGATGCCCCGTAGGAAAAACCCGTCCGACCTGCCATGACGACAGCCACCAGTGCCAAGGCCGACCTGCTTCGCGCCGCCCTCGACAAGCGGATCCTGATCCTCGACGGCGCCATGGGCACGATGGTGCACCAGCTTGGCCTCGACGAGCGAGGCTTCCGCGGCGAGCGGTTCGCCGATCATCACCGCGACCTGAAAAACTGCAGCGACGTCCTCGCTCTCACCCAGGGAGACGCGATCCGGGGAATCCACGCCGCCTACCTCGAAGCCGGCGCCGACATCGTCGAGACCAACACCTTCGGGGCCACGAGCGTCGCCCTGGCCGACTTCGGGCTCCAGCATCACACCCGCGAACTGAACCTCGTCGCGGCATCCCTGGCCCGAACGGCTGCCGACGCGGCCACCGCCCGCACGCCCGACCGGCCCCGGTTCGTGGCCGGCTCGATCGGGCCGACGAACAAGCAGCTGTCGATCGCCGGCAACGTCGCCGACCACGGACATCGTGACGTCACCTTCGACCAGATGGTCGCCGCCTACCGCGAGCAGATCGAGGCCCTGATCGAGGGGGGCGTCGACATCCTGCTTGCCGAGACGGCCTTCGACACGCTGGTGCTCAAGGCCTGTCTGCATGCCATCGAGCAGGTGTTCTCCGACCTGGGAAGGACGCTGCCGGTGATGGCGTCGTTCACGATCTTCGAGGGGGGCCGGACCCTCTCCGCCCAGACCGTCGAGGCCTGCTGGACGAGCATCTCGCACATCGACCTGCTCAGCGCCGGAATTAACTGCGCGCTCGGCCCTGAGAAGCTCCGCACCCACGTCGCAGACCTCTCCCGGATCACGCCCCGGCTGGTGAGCTGCTATCCCAACGCCGGCCTGCCCAACGCGCTCGGCGGGTTCGACGAGACGCCGGAGATGATGGCCGGCGTGCTCGAGGAGTTCGCCCAGTCTGGCTGGCTCAACATCGTGGGGGGCTGCTGCGGCACGACCCCGCCCCACATCGCGGCCATCGCGGGCGTGATGAAGAACTATCCGCCGCGGCGGCCGGACCCGCCGCCCCGCCGCAGCCGCTACTCCGGACTGGAAATGCTCGAACTGCGGCCCGAGAGCAGCTTCACTGTGGTCGGTGAGCGGACCAACGTCACCGGCTCGCGGGCCTTCGCCAGGCTCGTCAAGGAGGAGCGGTACGAGGAGGCGCTCGGCGTCGCCCGCCAGCAGGTCGAGAACGGCGCCAACATCATCGACGTCAACGTCGACGAGGGCATGCTCGATGGCGTGCAGGTGATGACGAAGTTCCTCACGCTGCTCTCCAGCGAGCCGGAGATCTCGCGGGTGCCGATCATGATCGACTCCTCGCGGTTCGAGGTCCTCGAGGCCGGCCTGAAGTGCGTCCAGGGGAAGGGGATCGTCAACTCCATCAGCCTCAAGGAGGGGGAGGCGACGTTCCTCGAGCACGCCCGGATCGTCCGCAGCCACGGTGCGGCGGTCGTCGTCATGGCCTTCGACGAGGAGGGGCAGGCGACCGACGTCGAACGCCGTGTGGCGATCTGCACCCGGGCGTACCGGCTGCTCACAGAGCAGGCCGGCTTTCCCCCCGAGGACATCATCTTCGACCCCAACATCCTCACCGTGGCGACCGGGATCGAGGAGCACAACCGCTACGCGCTGAACTTCATCGAGGCCACGCGGCGGATCAAGGAGGCGATGCCCGCGGTGAAGGTGTCGGGGGGTGTGAGCAACATCTCCTTCTCTTTCCGCGGCAACGACGTCGTCCGCGAGGCGATGCACTCCTGCTTTCTGTACCACGCCATCCGCGCCGGCATGGAGATGGGGATCGTCAACGCCGGCCAGCTGGCCGTGTATGAGGAGATCGTTCCCGAACTCCGCGAACGGATCGAGGACGTGCTCTTCGACCGCCGCCCCGACGCCACTGAGCGGCTCGTCGAGTTCGCCGAGACGGTCAAGGGGCAGGGTGGCGGGGCGGGACCGCAGGCCGACGCCTGGCGCAGCCTCGACGTCGAGGCCCGGCTGACCCATGCGCTCGTCAAGGGAATCGCCGACTTCGTCGAGGTCGACGTGGAGGAGGCCCGGCAGCACTACGCGGCGAGCCTGGAGATCATCGAAGGGCCGCTGATGCGCGGCATGCAGACGGTCGGCGACCTGTTCGGCGAGGGGAAGATGTTCCTCCCGCAGGTCGTGAAGAGCGCCCGGGTCATGAAGCGGGCCGTGGCCTACCTCCTGCCCCACATGGAGGCGGAGCGGCTCGCGGCCGGGACGGCCCAGCAGAAACGCGGCCGGGTGCTGATGGCCACGGTCAAGGGGGACGTGCACGACATCGGCAAGAACATCGTCGGCGTGGTCCTCGGCTGCAACGGCTACGAGGTCGTCGACCTGGGCGTGATGGTGCCATGCACGAAGATCATCGAGGAGGCGATCCGCACCGAGGCCGACGTCGTCGGCCTGTCGGGCCTGATCACGCCGAGCCTCGACGAGATGGTGCAGGTGGCCCGGGAATTCGAGCACGAGGGGCTGAAGATGCCTCTCCTCATCGGTGGGGCGACGACCTCGGCCCGGCACACGGCCGTGAAGATCGCGCCCCAGTTCTCCGGCCCCGTGGTCCACGTCAACGATGCGTCGCGGGCCGCCGGCGTCGTCGAGAAGCTGCTCAACCCCAACGCCCGCGACGAGTTCGTGCAGGCCACCCGCGCCGCCCAGGCCCGCGACGTGGAGAACTTCAAACGCCGCCAAGAGACAAAGCTCGTCGGCTATGCCGACGCCTGCGAGAAACGCTGGACAACCGACTGGGCGACGGCCCCGATCGCGGTGCCCGAGTTCCTCGGCGTGCGGACGCTCGACCCGGTGCCGCTCGCGGAGCTCGTGCCGTTCATCGACTGGTCGCCGTTCTTCATGTCGTGGGAACTGAAGGGGAAGTATCCCGCGATCCTCGACGACGCGATCGTGGGGGAGGAGGCGCGGAAGCTGCACCGCGACGCCCTGGAGATGCTGGAGCGGATCGTCCGCGACGGGACGCTCGTGTCCAAGGCCGCCTACGGATTCTTTCCCGCAAACTCCCGCGGCGACGACGTGGTTCTGTTCACGGACGAGTCGCGGACGACTGAATCCGGCCGCGTGCACACGCTCCGCCAGCAGTGGGAGCGGAAGGGTCAGGAAGCGTTCCACGCACTCGCCGACTTTGTGGCGCCTGTCGAGAGCGGCCGGGCCGACTACATCGGAGCCTTTGCCTGCACGGCGGGCCACGGCTGCGACGCACTGTGCCGGGAATACGACCGTGTGCACGACGACTACTCCTCGATCCTTGCCAAGGCGCTCGCCGACCGGCTGGCGGAGGCCTGCGCCGAGTGGCTGCATGCCCGTGCCCGCCGTGAATGGGGCTTCGGCGGCGACGAAAGCCTCTCGAACGAGGACCTGATCGAGGAGCGGTACCGGGGCATCCGGCCGGCGCCCGGCTATCCGGCCTGCCCGGACCACACGGAGAAGCGGTCCCTGTTCGCCCTTCTCGACGCGGAAGGGCGGGCGGGAATGACGCTCACGGAAAGTTGCGCGATGCTGCCGGCGGCGAGCGTCAGCGGGCTCTACTTCGCCCACCCGGAAAGCCGATATTTCGCGGTGGACCGGATCACCCGCGAGCAGGTCGAGTCGTACGCCCGGCGGAAGGGGATGCCAGTGGCCGAGGTCGAGCGCTGGCTGGCGCCGAACCTGGGCTACGACGTCTGACGCGGTCGACCGCAGCGGATCGCCGGATGCCGGCACGGCTCCGGCGCGAAGCGAGGCTGGTGGCATGACGCGGGATGGCACGTCACAAGGCGAGGGCAGACCGCGGCCGCGGACGCGCCGAGTGATCGTCGATCCCGGCGGCGGCGGGGCCGATCCCGCGGCGACCGGCATCCTCGTGGAGCGGTTCCTGACCTACGTCCGCCACGAGCGCGGTCTGGCGACGAACACGCAGGACGCCTATCGCCGCGACCTCCGCGACTTCACCGGCTGGCTGCGGGGCAGGGGGCCGGGCAGCCTGTCGGTCCGCGACCTCGGCGACTACTTTGCCTTCCTGTCCGACCGCGGCCTGGCCCGGGCGAGCGTGGCCCGGCAGGCGGCCACACTCCGCACTTTCTATGCATTCCTGCAGCTCGAGGGGATCGTGGCGGAGAGCCCGGCCGACCTGATCAGCGCCGCCAAGCGGGACGATGCGATCCCCGGCACGCTCGCGCCGGAGCAGGTCGACCGGCTGCTCGACGCCCCGGAGCGGCACGCCCCGCGCGGCTTGCGCGACCGGGCCCTGCTGGAACTGCTCTACGCCACCGGCTGCCGAGCCTCGGAGGTGTCGTCGCTGCGGCTCGCCGACGTCCACCTCGAGGAGCGGTTCTGCACCTGCCGCGGCAAGGGGGGAAAGGAGCGGGTCGTGCCGCTCGGCGGGCGGGCGATCGCGGCCCTGCGTGCCTGGCTCGACGGCCCGCGGCCGGACTTCGCCACCCGGGCTTCGGCCGCGCCGCCGTGGGCGATTCTCTCCGCGCGTGGCAACCGGCTGTCGCGGATGCGGATCTGGGAGATCGTCCGCGAGCAGGCCGACCGGGCCGGGATTCCCTCCGACATCGGCCCGCACACGCTCCGCCACAGCTTCGCGACCCACCTCGTCGCCGGCGGCGTCGACCTGCGGCACGTGCAGGAGATGCTCGGCCACGCGAGCATCGCCACGACCCAACGGTACACGCACGTCGATGCGGACCGGCTCAAGAGCGTGCACGCCAAGTTCCACCCGCGCCGCTGACAGCGCCGTGGATCGCGTCTGCGAGGCCCTCCTGGCCCGCGCAGGCTTGCCCCGGCGATGGTGAAACGCAAGGGTCACCATGCCGGGGCCGCCCGGCATCCTGCCAGACCAGGGTGCATCGATCAGCTCGGGGCTGCCCGTGCCTTCGAGCGGGCTGTGGAAGCAAGCGCAGCCGGGACGGCGAAGCGCAGCGGACATGCAGTGAGCCGAGGCCGGGAGGGCCGAGGCGAACGTCCGGCGAGAGGGCACGGGCGGCCCCGAGCGGGTTGGGCGAACTGATTCGATTCCAGCAGGAATCGAGCCGCCGCACCGCCACCGTCAGCGACCGGGCTTCTTCGGCGGCTTGAACTTGATCTTCTTCACCAGGTCGATCACCTGGCCGTCCGCCTGGGGGACTCCGGAGACGAAGCTGATCGCCTTGACGACGTTGCCGTACTTCAGCCCATAGTCGCAGTCGAGCTCGACCTCGGTGTTGTCGGCACCGCCGGGCCCCTGGTTCACACCCACGAAGCCGATGATCTTTTGCCGCAGTTGCTCGAAGTCGGCGACCGGGTTCCCATTAAGCGTGATCCCCGTGAGTTGCCCGGCCGGGTCGGCCGTCATTTTGACCAGATGCACCGTCGGCGGCGCACTGTCAGGGTCCTGCTTTCCGGCCCCGAGCGGCATCTTGATGTCGAAGTCACCCTCCACGATCACGGTCTTGAGCGTGAGCATGAAGAACGTGATCAGCTGGAACACGACGTCGATCATCGGCGTCATGTCGATGGCGATCTTGTCGGCCAGTTGGGATTCACGCTTCGCCATCGCACACCTCCAGGGGCCCGTGCCGGGCCCGGCTCACTACTTGCCGCTCTCGTCGTACTGGGCACGGAGCACGAACCTGGTGAACGCCTTCTCCTGGCAGACCTTGATCAGGTCCTGAACCTCGCCGGTGGGCACCCGCGTGTCGCCCCGAATGATCACCGTGGCACTGCCGGGGTCCCGCCCCGCCTCCCGGAGCACGCGGGCCTCCTGGTCGAGAAAGGGCGCGATCCCGGCCACCGGAATCGATTCGCCGTTGTAGATCACCATCGTGCGGCTCTGCTCTTTCGGATCCGGCCAGAGCTGGAGCGTGATCGGGTCCTCGGAGGCGCCTTCCGCCGGCTTCGCCAACTGGCTGAGCGGGAGCTGGACACGGTCGTCCTGAACCGCGGTGGAAAAATTCAACGTGAAGATGAAGAACGTGATCAACTGGAATGTCACGTCGATCATCGGGGTCATGTCGATGTCGGTATTCGACGGACCTCCACCGCTCCTGCGGGCCATACGGCTGCCTCTCTCTCACCCAACGCGGCTGACGGTCACTTCTTTCCGATGCTCTGAAACCGGGACATGAGCCGGGAACTCTCCCCGGCCACGTCATCGTTGAACCGCTGCAGCCAGTTCTTGAAGAGGGCGAAGCAGGCGATGGCGGGGATCGCCAGCCAGAGCCCGATGAGCGTGGTCACGAGGGCTTGCGAGATGCCGACGGCGAGCTCACTCGGTTTTGGTGCGGTATCCGATCCGGCGATCTTCATGAACGCCGCCACCATCCCGTCGACCGTGCCGAGGAGACCGAACATCGGGGCCAGTGCACCGACGAGCGACACGTAACTGATCTTGTGCTCGAGCTTCATCGCCTGTTCGCCGGCCGCGCCGTCCATCGCCTCGACGGCGGCAGGGTAGCCCGACTGGAGCTTCCCCATGCCGGCAGCGAGGACGTGGCCGAGATACGAGTCGTCATTCTTCGCCAGGTCGAAAGCCTGCTGATACTCCTTGTTGTCGAGATGGGCCTCGAACTGCTGGATGAGCGCCGGCGGGAGAAGCACCTGCTTCCGCAACTGCAGGAAGCACATCACGAGCATGGCCACCAGCGAGAAGGAAAGCAGCAAGAAGATGATGATGTACTTGATGCCGAGCGCCTCGGCGAGAAACACGAGGTAACTCTTCTCCTCGGCCTTGGGTTTGGCCTCGCCCTCTCCTTCGGCTTCGCCCTCGCCCTCCCCCTCCGCCACCGCGATGGCCGGAGCGACAGCGAGCGGCGCGACCGTGGCCGCGGCCCAGGGTGCCGCCAGGCAGGCCGCCACGACCACTCGGCCCAGCACCGAACGGACCAGCCATCGTCCACCGTCCCGCACAGCCATCTCCATGTTCATCTCCTCGAAGAAAACCTCGTGCTCAGTCCGGCCTCCCGGGCCCCCCGGATCACGGCCATCGATGCGATTTCACCCTTGCCACGTCAGGGAGCGGCGGCTCCACCCGTCTTGAGTTTCCTGACCCATGGGCTGTTCGGATAGGTCGACTCCAACTGTTCCCGTGTCGCCCGGGCCCGCTCGGCAAACTTGCCCCGTTCCCAGAGCTGGACGAGGTTGTAGAGCGCTTCCTCACGATTCTGCGGGCTCGAGTTGTACACCAGATCGACCGTCAGGTACGAGATCACCGCGTCCTGGTCCTTTCCGGCGGCACGATAGGCATCGCCGAGCACGTTGTAGCCGCGGGCGAGCAGGTCCGCCTCTTCGGGGTCGGCGCTCTTGAGCACCTCCTGCACCATGGCGATCGCCTCCTGTGGCTTGGCCAGTCGGGCCAGACAACGGGCGATGCCCAGTTCTGCTTCCTGCTTCTGCCGCGTGCTGGCTTCGTCGTTCGGATTGGTTTCCGTCTTCGCGGCGGCGGAGTATTCCGCCATCGCTTCGGCAAACTTCCCCTGCTCCACGAGCAGGCCCCCGCGGGCGGCCTTGCCCCGGACCTGATACGCCGGCGGCCCCTTGTCGAAGGGGACATAGGCCTTCGTCGCCTCGTCGAACTTTCCAGCCCGCGACAGGATCCTGCCGTTGAGCTCGTGCATGAAGAAGGCGTGATGGCTGCTCGCGCCGTGCTTGGCAAGATAGTCCCGCACGGCCTTCTCCGCGGCCCCCAACTGGGCCCCACCGGCCTGCAATCCCTTGAGCCCCTCGACCGCAGCCTTGACGAACGTCAGTTCGTCGCGGACCAATTGTTCGACGTTATCAAAGTCCTCGGCGCCGATGTTGGCCAGATCCTCGCCTGCCTGGCGGGCATCTCCCCGGAGAATGACACTCCGGCGGGCGGCCTTCAACGACGTCGGCTCGTCGTCGAACTCGACGTTGGCGATCCGCTCGATTGGGAACCGCTTTTCCCCGACCTCGACGAGCAGGGGCGACACGGAGGTGATTACACCGGACACCGTCTTCGTGCCGTCGTTGAAGATCACAGTGCCTTGGACCTGGGCCATCGCCGCGCCGGCGATGACGGCGTGCACGAACCACGACGCAGCCAGCACCGATGCCCGGCAGAAGCCCCCCCGAGACACCGCGCCGTCGCCCGCACCCATATGGTCAGCCCCGTCATTCCGCCGTTCGTGGCCCATGATGCCCCTCGTGCCCTGTTGTCGCGTCACTTGGTCGCCGCCGCCGCCGCCGCCGCGCGGGCCTCCTGCTCGTCCACGTCCTTGAATCCGCCCGGGCTCGGCACCCCCTGCAACTTCTGCACCTCGCGGAGCAGGGAATCGAACCGCCGCCGGCTCGCATCGCCACCGAGCGCGGGATAGAGCTTCCGCGTCATGATGATCACGCTGGCCGCCTCCGTCAGCAACTTCTCCCGTCGTGCCGAGTCTTGACCGGGTAGCTGCGCGCGGGCGGCCATGCAACGGGCGATCCGCAGCCGGGCCTCGAAGAACACCTCGTCGGCCCGGCCGCCACTTCCCACCTGGCGGGCCACCTTCGTCGCCAGATTGCCCCAGCCCCAGATGCCCGCCGCCTTGCGGCCGACGACCGCCTCCCCCAGCAACGTGTTGGCAGCGGTGAACTTTTCCTTGTTTCCAGCCGCTTCCGCGGCCGCCTTCCGGCCCGCCGCCTCGAGCAATTCGGCGGCCTCGATCTGGGCATCGCGCAGGTTTTGCCGCTTGGGTTCGGAAAATATCCAGTCGATGTGCTTTTGTGCATCGTCGAACCGCTCCAGTTCACGGAGCACGCCCGCGAGCTTGAAGCGTATCTGCGGCTCGAAGTCGGCGATCTCGGCGCCCCCCTTCTGGAGCAGTTTGCCAAAGACCGCCGCGGCCCGGTCGAGATAGAACTTGGCCTTGTCCTTGGCGACGATCGCTCCCAGACCCGTGCCGGAGCCGAGCGTCAGGTAGGTCGACGCCACCCAGAACTGCGAACTGATCTTCTCGTCGCGGTCGGCGATCTTGTCGAGGAACTGCTCGAAGCCCGTGAGGATCCGGGCCGCCTTGTCGCGGGATTCCGCCGTCACGGTCTTGCCGCCTGCCAAGCCTTCGAGTTGACCCTGCAGCTCGAGCCCCATCTGCCGGTAGAGATTCGTGAGCTTGCCGGGATCGCCCGCCACCTTCTCCAAGAGCGCCATGCACTGCTGCGCCTTCTCGCTTTCCTGCGCGAGGATGAAATAACGCAGCGAGACGATGAGTGCCGCCTCGGCAAGTCGCCCCTCGCTGAACTCCGGCCTGGCGGCGGAAACCACCGTCCAGGGCCCGTGGAGGGGGTGCTCCAGAATCGCCCCCGCGGCCTTGATGTCGCCGTCGTCGATGGAGATGTGGGCCCGCGACAGGGCGGCGTTGACCAGGCCCGGCGTGACCGGAGCGTCGCCGGCGACTGCAATGCCCTCGTCGAGCGACTGCCTCGCCTTCGCCTTCCAGGCGTCGAGCTTGTCGGCGGCCGGACGATCCGACTCGTCGAGCTGCCGCTTGACCTGCACCTCACGCCACAGCGCCACACCGGCCCGCTGCAGCACGTCGCCGCGCCCGGCCGCATCGGCCGGGAGGCCGTCGATCAGGGCGACGATCTTCTCCGGATCGCCGCTCTCGGAGGCGGACTGGACGAGCACGCCGACGGCGGCGCCGGCCACGGTGTCGTTCGGATACGCCTGGAGGGCATAGCGGGCGAACGTCGCCCGACGTTCACGCGCCGCCTCCTGCCAGGCCCCGTCCCCCTGCCGCGCCAACTGGTCGAGCGACGCGAGCACGATCCGCGCCGACTGCGGGGAGACGGCGGCCTTTGGATACCGCTCCGCGAGAAACCCGGCGATGGCGACCGCGTCGTGAAATCGACCGGCATCGTACAACAGGCTGGCCATGTTCGACCGCGCCCGGTTGATATCCGCCACCTCGACTCCCCTGGCTCGCGTCAGCGCCTGGCCGAGCAGCTTCATTGCCTTGTCCCGTGCCGCCGTCGCGGCGGTCGCGGCGGTCGCCGCAGCCGCCGTGTCGCCGGCCGCGGTCAGGGTTTTCGCCTCCTCTTTCTTGGCCCGGATTAACGCCAACTCGCCATTGGCGTCGGCAAGCAGGGCCGCGAACGTCGCTTCCTCTTCGGGCTCGTTCGGCAGGTCGTTGCCCAACTTGCCGGCCAATTCACGGGCCTCCTTGGCGAACTCCTTCCCCGCACGGGCCACCTCGACGGCCAGTTTCCTGGCATCCCGCTGCAGCACCGACTTCTTCTTGTCGCCAGCCGGCAGGCCGGCGGCCCGGGCATCGAGCAGTGCGGCGGTGTGGTACTTGACGCCGAGCCAGTCGGCATCCAGTTTGAGCGGCGGCTTCACCGGGGCGAGCGCGAACTTCGCGAAGGCGTCTATCTTCGCGTCGTCGAGGGGAGGAAGTTTCTTCTCCTTGTCGCCGATCCAGACCGGCAACGCGAAGTTGAGCGCCTGCGCCTTGAGGCGGAGGACCAACGGCTTCTGCTCCTGGATCTCGAGAATCCCATTGAGCGTCTGCACGGCCTGGTCGGCCTTGCCGAGAAGGGCATAGTTCCGCCCCTCGTACAGCTGGGCGAAGACGCCGGCCGCCTTGTTCGGATATTGCCGCGCAAGAGCGTTGTGACGCGCCGCCGACTCCTCGAGGGCCGTCTTCCAATCTGCCGAACCGGCCTCGAAAGCCTTCGCCTTCTCGAACAGCGTCTCGCCGACCATGAGCCTGGTCTGCAGCAATTTTTGCCGCAAAAACTCCTGCTGTTCCTCGAGTTGCACCAATCGCTTCTCCTCCGACGAGGGTCGCTTTCGCGCCGTGGAGCGCGGCCGCGGAGCCGGCCGATTCGGAGTGGCTTCAGGCTTGCGGCCCGCCGCGGTCGGCTTTGTCGGCTTTGTCGGTTTGGTCGGTTCGGTCGGCACGGCGCCACCATTGGCTGCCTTGAGTTCGGCGAGCAGCTGATCGACGTCTCGCAACGTGATCTTGATGGCATCCTCGGCGTTCGTGATCTCGGTGATCTCTTCCCCCGGCTTGGACTGTCCCTGCAAGCAGGTCAACGCCCGATCGAACAGGCCTACGGCCTCGGGGAGGAGTTTTTTCGGATCCTGATCGGGCCGCTTGGCGAGTTCCACCTTCGCCCGTGCCCGCTGAATCAGGAGATTTCCCTTCTGCCAATATGCGTCGATCGCCTGGCGGCTGGTCGGCGCGTCGGCCAGAAACCTGTCGATCTCCCGGTCGGCTTCGTCGTAGATCGCCTGACGCTTCTTGGCATCGGCTTCGTTGCGGGACGACGCGACGAGGGCTGTCGCCCGCCGGAAGGGGACTTCCTTCTTCAGCCCGGCGGAGGCGTCCGGGTCGGCGTTGATCCGCTCCAGAATCCAGAGGACGACGTCGGGCATCTGTCGGGCAGGGTCTTCCGGATCGCTGAGCTTTTCGAGCAATCGACGCGTGCCGACGGTATAGGCTGAAT
>JBKDUV010000062.1:0-6547 GCA_046339335.1 Planctomycetia bacterium
ACGCTTACGTCCACGGCGCAGCGGACTTCGCCGGTGCAACGCGGGGCGGGGGTGCTCGACCGGCTTCTCGGCACGCCGCCGCCGCCGCCCCCCGCCGACGTGCCCGCCCTCGAGGAGAAGCCGGCGCAGACTGGCAGGCCCGCGGCCATGTCGGTGCGGCAGTCGCTGGAGGAGCATCGGGCCCGTGCCGACTGCGCGGCCTGCCATGCCCGCATCGACCCGATCGGGTTTGCCTTCGAGCACTACGACGCAATCGGACAGTTCCGGGCCACCATCGGCACGGAGCCCGTCGATGCCCGGGCCGTGCTTCCCGAGGGCACGGCGATCGACGGCGTGGCGGGCCTGAAGAAAATCCTCCTCGAGAGGAAGTCGTTGTTCGCCCGGTCGCTGGTGGAGAAACTGCTCACGTACGCCATCGGCCGGCGGCTCGAGTTCCATGACCTGCCGGCCATCGACGAGATCGTGGCCCGCGCCGAGAAACAGGACCATCGCCCGCACGCCCTGATTCTGGCGATCGTGCAGAGCGATCCGTTTCAGATGCGTCGATCGACCAACGAGAAGGAGACCGGTCCATGAACGTCGTGGCTCGCAGGCCGCTGTCCCGCCGGACGCTCCTCAGGGGCGTGGGGGCGGCTGTCGGCCTACCCTGGCTGGAGGCGATGACCGCGGAAGCCGGAGCGGGCACGACGGCGCAGCACCCCGTCCGCATGGCGATGCTGTACGTCGGAAACGGCGTGCGGGTCGAGGACTGGAATCTGCCGGAGACGGGCCCGCTTCCGGAGAAGCTGTCGCCGATCCTCGAGCCGCTGGCAGGACTGCGCGGGGACGTCAGCGTGATCGGCGGCCTGTCGAACAGGGCTTCGACCGCCAAGGATCTGGCGGCTCACATTCGACCGCAGGCGTCGTTCCTCACCGGCGTCTGCCCCGCAACCGGCCTGCGTGCCGAGGCCCGTCTGGGCGTGTCCGCCGATCAGATCGCCGCCAGCCGCATCGGTGAGCGCACCCGACTTCCCGCGCTCTCCATGGCACCACACGGCGGCCACAATGAATACGGCTACGGCGCCTGGTACGCGAATCTTTCCTGGCGAAATGCGGTGACCCCCGTTCAGCCCCTGACGCAGCCACGGGGCGTGTTCCAGCGGTTGTTCACTCCGTCGGGCGGCAGTCGCGACGCGGCCGATGGCCGGCGCAGCATCCTCGATTTCGTCAAGGAAGAGGCGAAGACGCTGCGGCCGTTGGTGTCGAGCGACGACAGGCGGAAACTCGACGAATACTTCACGTCGATCCGTGACGTCGAAGAGCGGATCGACCGCTCCGGCCGCTGGGCCGTGCCCGAGAAGCCCGCCGCGACGGCGGTTCCGGAACCGATGGACAGCCGGAGGAACTGGACGGCATTCATCCAATTGCTCAGCGACCTCCTGGTGCTGGCATTCCAGACAGACAGCACGCGGATCTGCACGTTCCTGTTCATGCACGAATTCGATCACGTCACGAATTTTCCCGAGGTCGGCGTCGCCGACCACCACGGCATTTCGCACACCGGCAAGCCCAAGGAAGGGGAGGACGGGTACAGCAAGGTCAACCGCCATCATGTCGCCCAGTTCGCCGCCCTGCTCGAGAAGTTGAAGGCGGTGAAGGAGGGGGAGGGAAACCTGCTCGACAACTGCATGATCGCCTACGGGGGCGGTCTCAAGAACGGGCAAACCCACAGCGTCGACGACCTGCCGATCGTGCTCGCCGGCCGCGGCGGCGGGCTCAATCCCGGCCGCCACATCCGCTTCGGCGGCGATCCACCGCTGTGCAATCTGTGGCTCAGCATGCTCGACCGGATGGGAGCGCCGGTGGAGCGGCTCGGCGACAGCACCGGGCGACTCGAGGGGCTGTGACCGCGGCCGCGGGCCGCGCGCCGGGACCGCCGCGCAGGCTCACGAAGTGAACCAGGGCAGCGACTTCACGCGCAGCAAATCGCAGAGTTCCCGATCGAAGGGGGCATAATATGCGGCCACTTCCGCAGCGTCGGCAGCCGCGAGGATCGCCGGACTCGGGCTTTGTCCGACCACGGACCGCACATCGTTTGGCCGCCAGTTCGTATCAATGCCGAGGAACGCCATGAGGTCGCGAAGCAGTTCCGCCGGTCGGCTGCGGATGTCGTCGTACCAGAACACGGCAAGACGCTGCCCGAGCGGATAATGGCGGGCGTATTCCCGGAGAATCGGCGCGTATTCCCCGCGTCTGCGCATCTTCTGGAGGTTGCCGTGGAACGCCTCCAGGAAGGGCATGGCAGCCGGGATGTTGCCGATGTGCCGCGCCATTTTCCATTGCGAAAAAGCCCGCTCCACCGGATTTCGGAGCACGTGGATCACGCGGGCCTCAGGGCAGGTTTGGTAGATCGACTCCGCCAGCCCGGCAAACGCCGCGTAGTTCGGCGAAATGTCACCGCATGCCTGACCGGCCGAGGCTCCGGCAAACTGCTCGGCATACCATGTCGTCGGGAGGTCGCGATAGAAGAAGTTCAGTTCCTTCGTTCGCATGTAGACCTGGGGATGTTCGCGGAGCTGGGCATAGAGCCACGTGGTACCCGCTTTTTGTGCCCCGGCGCAAATGAAGTCTGCTAACCGCATGGCGTTGTGAGGGAAGTGTCCTGCAGCGAACGAGCGAGGCGGCCGGCCGGCCGGATGACGTCGCGGAATGGTGTGCATCACCGCGTCAGGAGGAGTCACGGGGGAGTGTAGTGCGCCCCAAGGGCAAGCGGATAGCCAGGCCGGACGCCGCCGCCACCCTCAGCCCAGCCAGACCTGCCGGGCGATCCGCAGGAGGTCGCCGATGCTGCGACGCGTCTCGGCGAAGTCGGCCTTGCTCGACCCGTGCGTGCGGTCGACGAACGTGATCGGCACCTCGATGATCCGGGCACCGGAGCGATGCAGCAGCCAGAGGAGTTCCTCCTGGAAGGCGTAGCCGTGGGCCCGCGGAGGCTGGATGCGATCGAGAATCGCGAGCCGCAGGGCACGAAACCCGCCTGAGCCGTCGTGGACCGGCACCCAGAGCACCCAACGGGTGAACCAGCAGACCAGCCGGCTGACGACGTGCCGGGAAAGCGGCCAGCCGACGGTGCGTCCCCCGGGGACGCGGCGCGAGCCGATGGCGAGATCCGCAGGCCGGCCCCCGACCGGCTCGAGCGCCGCCAGGAGCCGGGGCACGTCGTCGGGGTCGTGGCTCAGGTCGGCGTCCATGTAGACGGCGATCTCGAAGCCGCGTCGGCGGGCCTCGTCGAGCCCTTCGAGGATCGCGGCCCCGAGGCCGCGGCGTCCGCGGCGGACGAGGACGTGCAGCCGCGGTTCGGCGGCCGCCTTCTCGAGCGCGATCCGCCCGGTACCGTCGGGCGCGTCGTCGTCGATCACGAGCAGTTGCAGGTCGTCCCGCGCCGCCAGCACGCGGTCGATCAGCGCGGCGACGTTCTCGCGCTCGTTGAAGGTCGATGCCGTGACCAGGATCCGGCCCGGCGGCCAGGGTTCGGCGGAGCGTAGGTCGGCAGCGGACGAAGCGGCGCGGAAGTCCATGGACGAATTCTGCCCTCCGGCCTGGGTGACGTCACGGGAGGTCCCTGGCGGCCGGGGAACGCGGGTGTCGGCGCAGGGAAAGGTGGCGGGCCTGATCGGTGGTGCGCCTGTCACCCGATTCGGGATATACTCCGCGACCGGCCGCGAAGCCACGGGGAATCTCTCACCGGGCGGTCAGGGCACCTCTTCTCCCGCCTGCCTTCAAGTGCCGCCGACATCCGTGCCACCGGCGCCGTCCGGATTCGAAGACGTCGTCGCCGAATTCCTCGCCGACACCCTCGATGCGTCGCCTGACGAACCGTTGGCGGTTCCCGCCATGGACGACTGGCCTGCGGCGAACGCCCGGCTCGTCGCCCGAGCAGGGCCGCGGTACTGGCAGCGACGACGAGATCGTGAGGCACGGGTGGCGGCGGAACTGGCCGCGATCGCGCCGCGGGTCACGGTCGAGTCGCTCACCGCCTTCGCAGCCGCGAGTTTCTCCGTCGCCGCACCGCCCGACTTCACCGCATTGGGTGACGTCGATCTCGGCTACGTGAAGATCAACCACGGGCTCTGGGAACACATCTACTGGATGTTCGCCCCCCCCGACCCGGAGCGGATGCGGGTCACCGAGTCGGCACGGTTTCGCGACCGCTATGTCGAATCCGGTTTCCTCGACTTCCTCGTGACGGCGATCGGCCGAGTCGCCCGGCCGGAAGGTGAGCGGCTCCGTTTTCAGGGACTGCATTTCGGCGTCAGCCTCGACAACGGGACCCATCCCCATGGCGACGTCCTCGCCGGCTTCGCCGGCCGGCCGCCGCGGCAGCAACTTGTCATGATCGGGGCGGCGATCGGCATGGCCGCCTGGTGGCAGACGCTCGCGCCGGGATGCCGGCCGGACTTTTGCGACGGGAGTTTCCCCAAGCAGGGGCTGGCGACGGGCGGCCTGCGAACGACGCTGGCGTGGGCGGCCGCCAGATCCGAGCGGGTGCTGTTCGTGGTGCCACCACACCTGGCGGGCATACGGCTGGCCGACGTGGCCATCCCGCAGGAAACGCTCATCGTCCCGCCGAAGACGATCCACGAGTCGTGGGCGCCGTGTCTCGACGCCACGGCCCGGCACGTGCTGGGCCGACTTGCCGCCGACGGCCGGCTGCTCGTGATCACGCAGTCGGCGGTCTTCTCCGCGGCGCTCGGCATGTTTCTCCTCGATGCCCGCCGCCGGCTCCTGCCGGCCGACGCCCGGCTGAGATTCTTCGATCTCGGCCAGGCCCTCGACGTCGCGGCACCGGCGGACGGAGGGCTGTGGGCGAAGCAGCACGCCCGGGGCGACCTCGGTCTCTTCTTCTTGTCAGAAGCGTGAACTGCGCGGCCGCGACGGCCGGTGTCGCTTCGCTATGCTGGCCGTTCGAAGTTGCCACCTCAGGGAAGCCGCCAGCCGCCATGATCCGCCCAACGCTCTCCGTGGTCGTCGTCTTCCACGACATGCACCGCGAGGCCGACCGGACCCTGGTGACGCTCTCCCCCGGCTACCAGCGGGGCGTTGTGCCGGACGACTACGAGGTGATCGCCGTCGATGCCGGCTCGGCCACGCCGCTCGACACCGGGTTCGTCGCCCGCCGCTGCCCCAACGCCCGGCTCGTGCGGACACCCCCCGCCCCGTCGCCGGCCGCGGCCGTCAACGCGGCCGCCCGCCAGGCCGCAGGCGACGCGATCGCCGTCTGCATCGACGGGGCCCGGATGCTCTCTCCCGGGATCGTCGCCGGGCTGCTCGCCGGCCTGCGGGCGTTCGCCGATCCGCTGGTGGCGACCCTGGCCTGGCACCTCGGGCCCAAGGTGCAGAACGAATCGATCCTCGAAGGCTACGACCAGGCGGCCGAGGACCGGCTGCTGGCGACCGTCGACTGGCGGGGCGACGGCTATGAACTGTTTCGCATCGCGACGTTGGCCGGCTCGTCCGCAGCCGGCTGGTTTCGGCCCCTCGGCGAGAGCAATTGCCTGGCTGTGCCACGGGGAGCGTGGGATGCGCTCGGCGGTCTCGATGAACGCTTCGCGGCGCCCGGCGGTGGCCTGGTGAACCTCGACTTCTACCGCCGGGCCTGCGACCGGGCGGGAGCCCTCGTGCTCCTGATGGGCGAGGGCACGTTTCATCAGGTACACGGAGGCGTGGCGACCAACGTGCCGCTCGCACGGCATCCGTTCGCCACGTTCGCCGCGGAGTATTCGTCGATCCGGGGCGTCGATTTTGCACCGCCCGACCGGGAGGCCGTCTTCCTCGGCTGCCTGCCGCCCCAGGCGGCCCCATTCCTCGCCCACTCGATCACCGGTCTGCGGCCTGGGTGAGCCCGGTTCTGCCGGTCAGACCGCAACGGCGCCGCGAACGGGATCGTAGGTCATCGACATCGGCGTGCCAGCCCGTCGGGCAAGGTCGGCAAGCCGGTCGAGCGTGCGATACTCGGCCGCGAACTCCCGGGCCAGATTGGCCCGTCCCTGCGGCGACAAGGCCGTGCCGCGCGAGCCGTAGTGGCGGTTGCGCTCGGCGACCGGGCGAAAACCGAACACCGCCTCGAAATCATCCGCCAGCCGCTCGGTGGCGATCACCGCGGCCAGTTGGGAGGGCTCGATCCCGTCGAGCAGGTCGTCGAGATACCAGACGAAACCCTGTGGCACGTGGCCGACGAGTTGCATGAGCGTGGCCAGCGCCGAGACCTCGTGCTCCCCGGTCTGCACGAGCCGCTCGGCGAATGCGTTCACGTCCTCGAAGTGCGCCAGGAACTCCCGTTCCGTCCGGTGCCGCAGGCGGGCGATCGGATCCTGCGTGCGGGCGGCGGGCAGCAGCTCGTTTTCCAGCAGGTGGCAGCGCCAGTTGAAGGCCGACACGAACCGGGACACGGGGTCGCGGACGAGCACCACGTAGCGGCGGTCCGCGGCCGCCCGTGTCCACCGCATGTTGAAATAATACTAAAAAAACACCCAACATCGCAAAAACGCGCACAACCAGCTTCCCCCCC
>JBKDUV010000063.1:0-9360 GCA_046339335.1 Planctomycetia bacterium
GCGAGGGGGACGACCTCTCCGGCCTCGTCGTCGATCTTGCCAGCCACGAGGGGAAGTTCGTCGCCCGCGGACTGTGGAACTCGTCCAGCCGGATCCGGGTCCGGCTGTATGCGTTCGCGGCCGAGGTGCCGCTGGACGACGCCCTGTGGCGGGCCAGGCTGGAGTCCGCCGTCGCTCTGCGCCGGTCGCTCGGCCTTGACGCCCGCGACGGCGCGGCCCGGCTCGTCAACAGCGAGGGGGTCGACCTCTCCGGGCTCATCGTCGATCGCTACGGCGAGTACCTCGCCGTGCAGGTGACGGCGCTGGCGATGGCCCGGCGGCTCGACACCCTCGCCGCCGCGCTCATGGACCTCGTCGCGCCGCGCGGGATCCTGCTCCGCGGAGCCGACCGCGGCCTCGCCAAGCTCGAGGGTTTGCACCTGCCCGACCGGCTGCTCTGCGGCACGGCGGCCGAGGGCCCGATTTTCGTCCGCGAAAACGGACTGACGTTCGGCGTCGACCTGACGGAGGGACAGAAGACCGGCTACTACCTCGACCAGCGGGACAACCGCCAGGCGGCGGCCCGGTATGCGCGGGGCCGGCGCGTGCTCGACATGTTCTGCTACTCTGGTGGCTTCGCCGTGGCCTGTGCCGTCGGCGGCGGGGCGCGGAGCGTGCTGGCGGTGGACGGCAGCAGCCGAGCGACGGCGCTCGCCAAGGCCAACGCCGACATGAACGGCGCCGCCAACGTGACCGTCGAGACCGCCGACGCGTTCGAGAAGCTCGACGCCCTGCGTGGGGCGGGAGAGCGGTTCGGGATGGTGATTCTCGACCCGCCGAAGTTCGCCCGCAGCCGGGCCACGGCCGAGGATGCACTCCGCGCCTACCACCGCATCAACCGCGTCGGCGTCGACCTGCTCGAGCCCGGCGGAATCCTCGTGACCTGCTCCTGCTCGGGCTCCGTCTCGCGGGATGCGTTCTTGGAGATGCTCGGCGGCGTGGCCCAGCGGGCGGGTCGGCCGCTGCAGTTCCTCGAGTGCCGCGGTGCCGGCCCGGACCATCCGGTGTCGGCGAGCTGCCTCGAGGGCGAATACCTGAAGTGCGTGATCGTCCGCGTCACCTAAAAAAGGTGCCAGCCACCAAATCTGGGCAATCTGACAAAGTGCCCAGATCTGGTGGCTGGCACGAATGACACTCCGCGCCACGGAACCAGCGCCATGAACGTCTCCAGCGATTTTGCCCCGCCCCCGCCGTCCCGCCGTGGCCTCGGCTGCCTCGGCTGGAGCCTGATCCTCGCCGGGATCTGCGTGGCGGCCTGTGCCGGCCTGGCCTTCATCGGCTACCGGTGGTTCGGCAACGCGTTTACGACCGACTCGGCTCGGGTGCGGGAGATCACGGCCACGATCGCCGACTTCACCCCGCCCGAGAAGATGCGGCCAATATTCGGCATCGACATGAATTTTGGCGTGACGAAGATCCAGGCCGGCGTCTACAACGCCGACGATGGGCTGCCGATGGTGATGCTCATGCAGTTCGCGGGCATCAGCGAGGACGACGCCGAACGGCAGCTCGACCAGATGGGGAGTCAGTTCAAGAACTTCGTCCCCTAGGCGACGATCGAACGGCCGGTCACGATCCGCGGCCGTGAGGCGAAGGCCACGATCCAGACGGGCGAATGGCGCGGCGAAGCCGCCGCTGACGAACGGCAGCCGACCACGAAGGCCAGCGCCGGCTTCGAGGGCCGCGGCGGAACCGCGAACGTGATCGTGGTCGTGCCCGGCGACGACGACGCGGCGATCGACGCTGCCGTCTCCCTCCTCCAGACCGTCAAGTGACGCGGACGGTCCGTCCCATCCATGTTTCCGCGCCGCACCACATCGACCGTTCTCCTCGCCCTGCTCGTCACGGCCGTGGCATGCCCGCAGCGGCCCGTGCGGTCCGACGACCTGATGCTGCGGGTGACAAGGATGGAAAGCCTGACCCCTGAACTCGCCAGACGGATCGTGACGGAGTATCCAAACCCGAGGTTCGCCGAGAAACGCAGACAAAACCCCGCCGTGCAGGCCCACCTCATGCTCAACGGCCTGACAACGCTCGACCCGGCCACGGCCGCGGTGCTGGCGGAGTACGACAGGGGGCCGATCCAGCTGACCAGCCTTCCGGCGATCGACGTCGAGACGGCCAAGGCACTCGTGGCCTTCAAGGAACCGGCCCTCCTCCTCCCGGGCCTGACGAGTCTCTCGCCGGAAGTCGCCCGGCTGCTGGTGGATTTGCCCGCATGGCAATGCACGCTGCCGAATCTGACCCAGATTTGGTGGCTGCCACCTTTATCACTCGAGACGGAACGTGGCCTGAATCGTGACCCGCACCGGAATCTCCGCGAACCGGTCGGAGGTCGCCCGCTGCCTGGAGTCGTCTGAGTCGCGGGCTGGAACGAATGCCGCGTAGGGATTCACCACCTGTGGGCCGGACGAATCGCCCGCGGCGGCCGTCAGTGCCAGCACCGCTCCCACCCGGCCGCCCGTGAGCAGGCCGGCGTCGGTCCGCGCCTGTGCCAGCGCGGCTTCGATCGCCTTCTTGCGCAGCTCCGGCATGTCGTCGAGCACGAACCGGCAGACTGCCGCGTGCGCGAACCCGGGGACCATCGGCATGACATTGCCACCAGTCGGTTGCCCGACAACACCGCCGGCGTCGCGGACGGCATCGATGATCGTGCCGATGGTGGCGAGCACCTCGGCCTCGGGCTTGTCGCGGATACCCTTGAGCGTCAGCCGGATCGTGCGGGCGATGCGGATCTCCGGCCCTTTGGGCAACTGGCCGGGGGCGCCGGCCATCCCGAAAGCCTGCGGCACCGCAATGACGGCGTTGCCAAACTGCGCCTGCCCCGGATCGGCGGTGACCTCGACGGCCCGCTCCTCGATGGCGAGCGTAGCCAGCTTGAGCTCGCCGCAGGCCTCGATGAGCCGCTTCTTGGCCTCGCCGTATTTGGTGAGCGCGTCGCTGGTCCGGGCATCGGATTCGGCCACGGTGACGTCGATCTCGACCGCGGACGGTTTCGCCTTGACCTCGCCGCTGGCGGTCACCGTCACGCCGTTCGCGGCGGGCTGGCCCTGGGCATGGACCGACGCGACCGACGCGACGGCTCCGAGACACACGAGTGACCTCCAAAACATCCGTGGCATGATCAACCTCCTGGGGAAACGGGGCAGGGGAGAAGCACAGGGGGGAATCGAGAGGCGGGACTTTCCGGCCCGGTCAGGCCCGCCGCAGGCGCGTGAACTCGTCGATCGTCACGGTCGTCAGTTCGCCGTCGTCGCGGGCGAGGATCAGGACGTCGCTGTAGACCTTGTCGTCGGGATTCCGCCGGAAGTGGAGGCCGTGCCGGCGCCGCTCGCACCGCAGCACCTTGCCGACCGTCGTCGTGCTCCACGAGGCGCTCGAGCCCACCTTCACGCCATGGACCACCTCCACCCGGTCCCCGGGACGGAGTTGCTCATAGAGGCTGCGGGCCGCGTATTCCTCCGGCGTCATCGGCTCTCCTCCGCTGGTCGGGTTGCCCGAGCGGCGGCCACGCGGACCGCCGGCCCGACGCCGGTCAGACTTCCTTCGACTCGATCCACTTCATCATCTTCCGCAGGCTGCGGCCGGTCTCTGTGAGCTTGTGCTCGCGCTCGCGCCGGCGGGTGGCCTTGAACATCGCCGCCCCGGCCCGGTTCTCCAGGATCCAGTCGCGGGCGAACTGGCCGGAGCGAATCTCCTCGAGGATCTTCTTCATCTCCGCCCGGGTCTCGGCGGTGATGATCCGCCTGCCACGGGTGTAGTCGCCGTACTCGGCCGTGTTCGACACGCTGTACCGCATGTACTCCAGGCCGCCCTGGTAGAGCAGGTCGACGATCAGCTTCATCTCGTGGAGGCACTCGAAGTAGGCCATCTCCGGCTGGTAGCCCGCCTCAACGAGCGTGTCGAAGCCGGCCTTGATCAATTCCGAGACGCCGCCGCAGAGCACCGCCTGCTCGCCGAACAGATCCGTCTCCGTCTCCTCGGCGATCGTCGTCTCGATGACGCCGCCGCGGGTGCCGCCGATCCCCTTGGCGTAGGCGAGGCCGATCCGCTTGGTTTCCGGGCTCGCGTTCGGGCCGAGCGCGATCAGGCAGGGCACGCCGCCCCCCTTGACGTACTCGCTGCGGACAAGATGCCCCGGGCCCTTGGGCGCGACGAGAAGGATGTCGTGGCCCGGCGGCGGCTCGACCTGCCCGAAGTGGAAGTTGAAGCCGTGGCTCGCCATGAGCACGGCCCCCTTCTTGAGGTTGGGGCGGATCGCCGTCCGGTAGACGTCACCCTGCAGTTCGTCGGGGAGAAGGATGTTGACGACGTCGGCCTGCTTGACGGCGTCCTCGACCGACATCGGCTCGAAGCCGTGGCTCTTGGCGAGGTCGTAGTTCGGGCCACCCGGCCGCTGGGCCACGACCACCTTGAGGCCGCTGTCGCGGAGGTTCTGCGCCTGGGCGTGCCCCTGGCTGCCGTAGCCGATGATGGCGATGGTCTTGCCGGCGAGGGCCCCGAGGTCGGCGTCGTAATGAATCGTTGCAGGCACGTCTGGCTCCTGGGTGCGTGTCGGTCTTCAGGCCACGGGAAGGGTCTCGTCCGACTGCCGGAGCGGGCTCCCGCGGGCCGCCCCCGTTGTTTCGTTCACGCCAGCGACTCGCGGGCCGGGGCCGCGTCCGCAGGCCGGCCGCCGTCGGCCGCCTCGGTCACCTCGCGGGTCAGCGGGCTGCCGCGGACCATGGCGATCCGCCCGGTCCGCACGAGTTCGAGGATGCCGCGCGGCCGCATCAGTTCGATGAAGCCCTCGATCTTCTTCTCGGTGCCGGAAATCTCCACGATCACGCAGTCCGCGGCGACGTCGACGATCCGGCCGCGGAATATCTCGGCGAGTTCCTTGACCTCCGTCCGCGTCGGGCCGGCCGTGGCCGCCACCTTGATGAGCATCAGGTCCCGCTCCACGTAGTTGCGGGAACTGATGTCGTCCACCCGGACGACGGTGACGATCTTTTCCAACTGCCGGCGGACCTGGTCGAGGACGCGGTCGTCGCCGCGGAGCACGAACGTCATCCGCGAGAACCGCCGGTCCTCGGTCTCGCCGACGGCGAGGCTGTCGATGTTGTAGCCACGGGAGGCGAGCATTCCCGAGACGTGGGCCAGCACGCCAGGAACGTTCTGGACGGTGGCGGAAAGCACGTGGCGCATGGCTTCGAGACACCTGACCTGCGGAAAACACGGGAAAATGCAGGCCAGAGTGTAGTTCGGCCGGCGCGGCGGATTCAAGGCGCAGGCCGGGGCAGCGGCCGGCAGACCGTTTTCGCCCACGGGAGCCGGCGGGGCAGCGTTGACAACGGCGGAAAAAAGCCGATAGTCTGCGGTGTTCCCTTCCGTCCGTTTCCCACCCCTCCGAGAGAGTCCGCGAACGTGTCGAACGTCCTGGCCCAAGAACTGATCGAAGCAGGCGTCCATTTCGGCCACCGGGCCAGCCGCTGGAACCCGAAGATGCGGCCCTACATCCACGGCCGCCGCAACCTGATCCACATCATCGACGTCCGCGAGACGATCCGCGGCCTGCTCCGGGCCCGCAAGTATCTCAAGCAGGTCGCGTCCACCGGCAGCCTGGTCCTCTTCGTCGGCACGAAGAGGCAGGGGGCCGAGGCCGTGGCCCGCGAGGCCGCCCGCTGCGGCATGCCGTACGTCAGCGACCGCTGGCTCGGCGGCACGCTCACCAACTTTCGCACGATCCGCAACCGGCTCGCCCGCCTGGAGGAACTGGAAACGCTGATTCCGTCCGAGGCGTTCGGCAAGTACTCGAAGAAGATGCAGTCGTCGCTGCGGCGCGAGCATCGCAAGATGCTGCGAAACCTCGGCGGCATCCGCACGCTCGCCCGGCTCCCCGAGTGCCTCGTGGTGTTCGACCCCAAGAAGGAGAAGAACGCCGTCAACGAGGCGCGGAAGATGGGGATCGCGACCGTGGCCCTCATCGACACCGACTGCGACCCCGACCTGATCGACCTGCCGATTCCGGGCAACGACGACTCGATCCGCTCGATCGAGCTCGTGGCCGCCCGGCTCGCCGACGCGATCGTCGAGGGGAAGGCGGCCACAGCCGTCGAGTCCCAGGCCGCCGCGGAGGGTGCCGAGACGGGCGAAGGGGGCGAGGCGGGCAAGCAGCGGCCCAAGCCGCGGCCGATGGTCGCCAAGCGGTCCGTGCCCAAGCCAAAGGCCTGACGCGGCGCGGGCTCCCGGCGGGGGAGCCCCGGTTTTGCTCCGATGGCCGGCGCGGACGGCGCCGGCAGGTCGCACACGTTCGTTCGTCCATCCCGTTTCGAGGAGATCGTTCCCATGGCTGAGATCACCGCCGGCGCCGTGATGGCGCTCCGTGAGAAGACCGGGCTGCCGATGATGGAGTGCAAGAAGGCGCTCCAGGAGTGCGGCGGCGACACGGCCCAGGCCGTCGAGTGGCTGCGGAAGCAGGGGATCAAGACGCAGTCGATGCGGGCCGACCGCGAAACCTCCTGCGGCCGTCTCGCCGTCTACACCGACATCGCCAAGGGCGTGGGCGCCGTCATCGAGATCAAGTGCGAGAGCCCGCCGGTGGCCGGCAGCCCCGACTTCAAGGAATTCGCCACCGAGATCGCCAAGACGCTCGCCCTCGGACCGGGCGCCGCCACGCCGGCCGACCTCCTCGCCCAGAAGAGCGCCTCCCATCCCGACCGGACGCTCAACGACATCAAGGACGACCTGTTCAACCGCATGCGCGAGGTCTTCGACCTGTCTCGGATCGAGCGGATCACCGCACCGTGCGGCGGCTACGCCCACCACGACGGCTCCAAGGCGGCGGTCGTCGAGATCGCCGGCAACGTGACCGCGGCCAACGCCGCCGAGGTGGCCAAGGACGTGGCGATGCACGTCGTCGCCCTCGCACCGGCGGCGATCCGCAAGGAGGACCTCGACCCCGCGGTCGTGGACAAGGAACGCGAGATCCTCACCGAGGCCGCCCGGTCGGAAGGCAAGCCCGAGAACATCATCGCCAAGATGATCGAGGGCCGGCTGCGGAACTTCTTCAGCCAGTGCGTCCTCCTCGAGCAGCCGTTCGTCAAGGACGACAAGCAGACGGTCGGCCAGTTGGCGAAGTCCGCCGGGCTGGAGATCAAGCGGGTCGTGAACTGGAAGCTCGGCGGCTGAGCCGCGCCGTCCGGCGAGTCGCCATGCCCTCCGCCCCCTACGCCCGCGTCCTTCTCAAACTCTCCGGCGAGAGTTTCGCCCGCCTCGGCGAGCGCGGCATCTCGATGGAGGAGGTGGTGCAGATCGCCCGGCAAACGGTGCGGGCGGTGGCCGGCGGCCTGGAATTGGCGATCGTCATCGGCGGCGGCAACATCCTGCGCGGCGGCTCGTTCACCGCCGGCAACATGGCGATCCAACAGGCCACCGCCCATTACATGGGGATGCTGGCCACGGTCATCAACGGCCTCGCCCTCCAGGACGCGATCGAGAGCCTCGGCACGCAGACCCGGCTGATGACGGCGATCCGCATGGACGGCGTCGCGGAGCCCTACATCCGGCGCCGGGCCCGCCGCCACCTCGAGAAGGGGCGGATCGTGATCCTCGCCGCCGGCACCGGCAGCCCGTTCGTCACCACCGACACCGCGGCCGCGCAGCGGTCGCTGGAACTGGGCGCCGACATCCTCATGAAGGCCACCCGGGTGGACGGCGTCTACTCCGACGATCCCGAAAAGAATCCGCACGCCGTCCTGTACCGCGAGCTCACCTACCAGCAGGTCCGCGAGCAGAACCTCAAGGTCATGGACGCGACGGCGATCTCGCAGTGCATGGAGCACGGCATGCCGATCCTCGTGTTCAACTACCGGCGCGACGGCAACATCGAGCGGGCCGTGGCCGGCGAGCGGATCGGCACGCTGATCGGCCGGCGCTGGCCCGAGGACGCCGGCGGCTGAGGCGGGATCCCCGCCCCGCCCTCGGCACCCGGCGGCGCTTGCTTGAAGGTGGCGCGGCCTGCCACAATCCATGCGGCGACCGAAAACCGCCGCGGTCCGCACCAGGGCCGCCGACCCGCACGAGGAGCCGCACGTCATGCCGGTGGACGACATCCTGCTCGACGCCGAGGAACGGATGGAGAAGGCCGTCGAGGTGCTGCGGCACGCACTTGGCGGGATTCGCACCGGCCGGGCAAACCCGGGCCTCGTCGACTCGCTGCGGGTCGAGGTCTACGGCTCGCCCACGCCGCTCAAGGCGCTGGCCAGCGTCGGCGCCCCCGAGCCCAACCAGATCGTCGTCCGCCCCTTCGACCCGGGCACGATCAAGGACATCGAGAAGGCGATCCAGACCGCCGACCTTGGCTTCAATCCGCAGAGCGACGGCCGCGTGATCCGCATCACGGTGCCCGCCCTGTCCACCGACGTCCGCCGGAAGATGACGGCCCGCATCAAGGAACTCGCCGAGGAGGCCCGCGTCGCCATCCGCAACGTGCGCCGCGACGCCAACAAGGCAGCCGATGGCGAAAAGACGGGAGGCGACCTCACCGAGGACGACTGCGAAAGCTGCAAGGAGGAGGTGCAGGAGCTCACCAAGCAGTTCGAGAACAAGGTGGGGGACCTGGCACGGACGAAGGAATCCGAGGTCATGGAGCAGTGACCGCGCCGCGCCGGCGGCGGGCGGCGGCCGGTGGGCCGGGGACGCGGGATGATCGAAGTCGTCGACCTCGTGAAGCACTACCGCGCCGCCGATGGCAGCGTCGTCCGGGCGGTGGATGGCATCTCGCTGGCCGTCGCGCCCGGGGAGATGGTCGGCCTGCTGGGGGCCAATGGCGCCGGCAAGACGACGACGATGCGGATCGTGGCCACGCTCCTCCAGCCGACCGCGGGCACGGCCCGCGTCGCCGGCCACGACGTCCGCAGCGATCCGATCGGCGTGCGCCGGTCGCTCGGCTACGTCTCGGCCACGACCGGCGTCGCCGACCGGCTTACGCCACGTGAGATGCTCTCCTCCTGCGGCGAACTTCACGGCGTGTCAGCGGCCGAACTCCCCGGCCGCGTCGACCGGCTCCTCGACGTGCTCGGGCTCCAGACGTATGCCGACCGCCCCTGCGGCCGGCTGTCCACCGGACAGCGGCAGCGGGTGTCGCTGGGGCGGGCGCTGGTCCACGAGCCGCCCGCGCTCGTCCTCGACGAGCCGACCAACGCCCTCGACGTCGTCGGCTCCCGCGACCTGCTCGACTTCCTCGACCGGCTTCGTGACGAGGGGCGGGCGATCCTCGTCTCCACCCACCGGCTCCACGAGACGGAACGGCGCTGCGACCGGTTCGTGATCGTGCATGAC
>JBKDUV010000064.1:0-7052 GCA_046339335.1 Planctomycetia bacterium
CTTCGCCATCGCCTGCTACATGAACTTCGACCGCTTCTTCGTCCACGGGCTCGACGCGGCGAAGCCGGCCCTGACGCCCCACGGCGAGGTGACGCTGCCGGCCGGCAGCGGCCCCCGGCACTTCGCCTTCCATCCCGGCGGCCGCCATGCCTATGCGCTGAACCAGAACAATGCGACAGTGACGGCGTTCGGTTTCGATGCCGAGGCCGGCGGCCTCACCGCGGTGCAGACGATCTCCACGCTGCCGGAGGGATCGACCGACAAGTGCGCCACCGCTGAGATCGCCGTTCATCCCACCGGCAAGTACCTCTACGCCTCCAATCGCGGCCCCGACACGACCGCGATGTACACCGTCGATGCAGCCACGGGCAAACTGACGTTCCTCGGCGTCGAGCCGATCCGCGGCAAGGAGCCGCGGAACTTCGTCATCGCTCCCGGCGGACGGTTCCTGCTCGCCGCCGGGCAGCACTCGGCGAGCGTGACGGTGTTCGCAATCGACGAGGAGAGCGGCGGGCTCACGTTCACCGGCAGCAAGGCCGACGTTCCCTCCCCGACCTGCATCCGCTTCCGGCCGGCAGGATGAACAGCCGATGAACATCTGCCTCCTGAAATCGAAGATTCACCGCGCGGTGGTCACTGGCGCCTCGGTCGCGTACGAGGGGAGTCTGACGATCGCCGCCGACCTCGCCGCGGAGGTGGGGCTGCGGGCCTATGAGCGGATCCTCGTCGGCAACATGGCCAACGGCGAGCGGTTCGAGACCTACGTCATTCTCGGCCCGGCCGGCTCCGGCGTCATCGAGCTCAACGGGGCCACGGCTCACCTCGGCAAACCGGGAGATCGGCTCACGATCATGTCCTTCGCCTGGGTCGACGAGGCTGCTGCCGCGGGCCATCGACCGGCGGTGATCGTGCTCGGGCCCGGCAACGCGGTCGTGCGGCGATGACGGGGCTGCCCGCACGAACGGCGGTGAAGGCGGCGATCCTGGCGGCCCTCGCCGGCTGTGCCGATTCGTCTCGGCCCCATCCCGCGGTCGGCCTCCCCTTTCCGTCGCTGTCGGTCCGGCAGCTCGCCGATCCGGCGGCACCGGCTCCGACGCTCGTCGGCAAGGTTACGCTCGTCAACTTCTGGGGGCCCTGGTGCCCTCCCTGTCGCCGTGAACTGCCGGCACTGGTCCGCCTCGCGGCCCGCCTCCGGGACGAGCCGCGGTTCCAGTTCGTGGCCGTGGCGAGCGGGTCGGCCGCAGATGACGAGGCGGATCTCGCGGCCGACGTGCGCGATTTTCTGGCGGCAGAGCGGCTCGACCTTCCCGTCTGGGCATTCCCAGATCCGGTTTCCAGCCTGCCCTTCACGGCCGGGGGCGTCGCCGGACCGCTCCTCGATGCCTTTCCCACGACCTATCTCGTAGGCGCCGACGGCACCGTGCTCCACGGCTGGATCGGCTATCGTCCGGGAGTCGAGGCCGACATCGCCGTCGCAGTCGCCACGGCACTCCGCGACGTTCCTGCATCACCTCCGCCCGGACCGTGATCGGTCGGCAATCCCGTCTCCCCACGACTCGCGCCGCGATGCCTACGGCGATCACCGATCTCGACGTTCACGACCTACGGTTCCCCACGTCCCGCGAGCTCGACGGCTCCGACGCCATGAACCCCGACCCGGACTACTCCGCCGCCTACTGCGTGCTGCGCACGACCGGCGGGCCCGAGGGGCACGGCTTCACGTTCACGATCGGTCGCGGCAACCAGCTCTGCTGCCGGGCGATCGAGGCTCTGCGACCTCTCGTCGTCGGCCGGTCGCTGGAGGGGATCGCCGCCGACATGGCCGGCTTCTGGCGCGGCATCACCGGCGACAGCCAGCTCCGCTGGGTCGGCCCCGAGAAGGGGGTGATCCACATGGCGACCGGCGCCGTCGTGAACGCGGTCTGGGACCTGCTGGCGAAGCAGGCGGGCAAGCCGCTGTGGCGGCTGCTGGCGGAGATGTCGCCCGCGGAACTCGTCTCCTGCATCGACTTTCGCTACATCAGCGACGCCCTGACACCGGCGCAGGCCCTCGAGATCCTGGCCCGACTGGCGGCCACGCGAGCCGAGCGGATCACCCGGCTCGAGTCCGAGGGCTATCCCGCCTACACGACATCGGCCGGCTGGCTCGGCTACTCCGACGACAAGCTTCGCGACCTCTGCCGGCGCGGCCTCGCCGCCGGCTGGGAGTGCTTCAAGATCAAGGTCGGCCGCGACCTCGCCGACGACGTCCGCCGCTGCCGGATCATCCGCGAGGAGATCGGCTGGGAGCGGCGCATGATGGTCGATGCCAACCAGGTCTGGGACGTGCCGGAGGCGATCGAGTGGATGCGGCACCTCGCCGCGTTCCGGCCGTGGTTCATCGAGGAGCCGACGAGCCCCGACGACATCCTCGGCCATGCCGCGATCGCCAAGGCCATAGCCCCGATCCTCGTCGCCACCGGCGAGCACTGCGCCAATCGCGTGATGTTCAAGCAGTTCATGCAGGCGGGGGCGATCGGTGTCTGCCAGATCGACAGCTGCCGGATCGGCGGCGTCAACGAAATCCTGGCGGTGCTCCTCATGGCGGCGAAGTTCGGGATTCCGGTCTGCCCGCATGCCGGCGGCGTCGGCCTTTGCGAGTACGTGCAGCACCTGTCGATCTTCGACTACGTCTGCGTGAGCGGCACGCTCGACAACCGGCGCGCGGAACATGCCGGCCACCTCCACGAGCACTTCAAGGACCCGATCCGGATGCGGAACGGCCGCTACCTGCCGCCGACGATGCCCGGCTACAGCGCGGAGATGTGGCCGCGGTCGATCGCGGACCACGAGTTTCCCGACGGCGCCGTCTGGCGCGACGCGGCCGCGGGCACCTGACCGCCGGACGAACGCTACGACCCAGCGGCCGCGGCCTACTCCAGTCTGTCCAGCCGCTCGATCATGGCCCGGGCGGCGGCGGCCGGTTCGGCGGCGGCGGTGACCGCGGCCCCGACCGCCACCCGGCGGATGCCGAGCGCCGCGAGCACGTCGAGCCGCTCGAGCGTGATGCCGCCGATCGCATACGCCGGCAGCGCGATCGTCCGGGCGACCCGCTCCAGGAACTCGCGCGGCGCGAACGCCCCGAAGTCCTTGGTCGCGGACGGAAAGCAGGGGCCGATGCCGAGGTAGTCGGCTCCCGCGGCGGCGGCCGCCTCGGCCTCAGCCACGTCGTGGGCCGTGCGGCCGAGGAGCCCACCCGGGCCGATCACCCGGCGCACCAGCGCCGTCGGCAGATCGTCCGAGCCGGTGTGGACGCCGTCGGCGCCGACCGCCACCGCGACGTCGGCCCGGTCGTTGACGATGACCAGCGGCCGTTCACCGGTGCGCTCGGCGTGCCGCCGGGCGATCGCCACGGCGGACCGGGCCCGCTCGACCAGCGTCGGCACGCCGATCGCCTTGTCGCGGAGCTGGCTCATGCGCACGCCGGCTTCAAAGAGCGTCTCCACCAGCGCGGCGAAGGCCGCGGCATCCCGCCGGCCGTCGACCAGCACGCACAGGGTCACCCCGGCGAGACGCTCGCGACCGCCGGCCGCGGCCAACGCGGCGCGTTCCAGTTCGTAGAGCCGGTAGCGAAGCCGCTCGAACCCGGCCGCCGTCTCCGGCACCACGACCGCCGCCGCTTCGGCGAGACTGCGCAGGGCCTGGCCGGCGCGGGCGGCGTTGGCCGCGATGAGATCGGGGACCGATGCACGCCGCAGGGCCGCGGCGGCCTCGATGCTCGCGCCCACGTCCCCGCCGACGTTCCGGGCCGCGGCCCGGAACCGCAGCGGGCCGGCAGCGAGCAGCCCGGCCAGATCGTGCCTCAAGTTCTTGGCGAGCGCCGTCAGCCGTTCGTCGTCGAGAACGAACCGGACCACGTCCTCCAGGACCCGCAGGGCCTCCCCCGCCCGGTTGGCGGAGGCGTCGATCGACCGCCAGATGCCGGCGTTTCCGGCCGCCGCCGGGGGTTCGTGGAATTCCCTGTCTTGCATGGTTTAACGTCGATCTTACCAGCCCGATCGGCCGGCCCATACGCCTTGGCCCGCCGGGGCCATCAGCCTAGACTCCCCCTCCCGGCCGGCACCCGTCCCGGTCCTACGGCACTTGTCCCGGCCTGCCACGTCACGGTCCGATCGATGGCCCTGCTCCGTTCACTGACGCTCATCTGGCCGGGCATGCCCTGGCTCTGGCTCCGCGGCAGTCGCTCGGGGCTGGCGCTCGCGGTCGCGTTCGCCGTGATCATCGACGTCGCGATCGTGACCACCTGGATCTGGTCGGAGTTGGTCGGCATCGGCGTGACGATCGGCTTCTGGACCGGCGCCGCCGCGATCTGGGTCATCGCAACCGCATCGGCCGTGGCGGCGTTTCCGACGCCGATCCCCCGGCAACGCAGCGGGGCGGCAGATGCCCTGTTCCTCAAGGCCCGGGACGCGTACCTGGCCCGCGACTGGACGGCTGCCGAGTCCCACCTCCACGACCTGCTCGCCATCGCCCCGACCGACGGCGAAGCCCAACTGCTCCGGGCGACGCTCCTGCGCCGCCTCGGCCGCCTCGCCGACGCCCGGGCGGCGCTCGCCCCTCTCGCGGCGAGTGATTCCGGCGTTCCCTGGCGGGCGGAAATCGACCGCGAACTCTCCCTCACCGACCCGGCCCGCCGGTCCCAGGCCGGCAGCGACGAGGCCGAGGCAGCCACGATCCTTCCACTTCGACCGGCCGCGGCGGACGACGGCTCTCACGAAGTGGCCGCCTGACCCGGCAGGGCGGGAACGACCCGCTTTTCGCCGAATTCTCTGCCTGAACGCGCCGGGGTGGAACGAGCCACCCGATTTGGCGTAAGGTTTGCACCGGTAAGAAAGTGCCGATGGTCGCCTGCCGGAATGGCGGCCGGGATGGACGACGACCCCGGGGGCTCCCCTCCATGTACGAGCGATTCACGGACCGCGCCCGCAAGGTGATGCAGCTGGCCAACCAGGAGGCCCAGCGGTTCAACCATGAGTACATCGGCACCGAGCACGTCCTCCTCGGTCTCATCAAGGAGGGAAGCGGCGTCGCGGCCAACGTCCTCAAGAACCTCGACATCGACCTGCGCAAGATCCGCATGGAGGTGGAGAAGCTCGTGCAGAGCGGCCCCGACATGGTGACCATGGGCAAGCTCCCGCAGACGCCGCGGGCCAAGAAGGTGATCGAGTATTCGATGGAGGAGGCCCGCAACCTCAACCACAACTACGTCGGCACCGAGCACATTCTCCTCGGCCTGCTCCGCGAGCAGGAGGGGGTGGCGGCGCAGGTGCTGATGAACCTCGGCCTCAAGCTCGAGGATGTCCGCGAGGAGGTGCTCAATCTCCTCGGCCACGGCATGGAAGAGGGGGGCGAGCGGGCCGGCATGGGAGGCCGCCAGCCGGCCGGTGCCGGCGGGGGCGGCGAGTCCGCGCCCAAGGGAGGCAAGAGCAAGACCCCGGCCCTCGACAGCTTCGGCCGTGACCTCACCGAACTCGCCCGCCAGGGGAAGCTCGACCCGGTCATCGGCCGCGAGAAGGAAATCGAGCGGGCGATCCAGATCCTCTGCCGGCGCACGAAGAACAATCCCGTGCTCCTCGGCGAGGCGGGCGTCGGCAAGACCGCGATCGTGGAAGGCTTCGCGCAGCGGGTCGTGGACGGCAACGTTCCCGAGCTCCTCGCCGACCGGCGGATCGTCGTCCTCGACCTCGCCATGATGGTCGCCGGCACGAAATACCGCGGCCAGTTCGAGGAGCGGATCAAGGCGGTGATGAACGAGGTCCGCCGGGCCAAGAACACGATCCTCTTCATCGACGAACTCCACACGCTCGTCGGCGCCGGCGGCGCCGAGGGGGCGATCGACGCTTCCAAAGTCCTCAAGCCGGCTCTGGCCCGCGGCGAGATCCAGTGCATCGGGGCCACCACGCTCGACGAGTACCGCAAGTACATCGAGAAGGACTCGGCCCTCGACCGACGGTTCCAGATCATCATGGTGGAGCCCGCCACCAAGGACGAGGCGGTCGAGATCCTCAAGGGGCTCCGCGACCGCTACGAGAGCCATCACCGTGTGTCGATCAGTGATGCCGCGCTCGAGGCGGCCGTCGACCTCTCCAGCCGCTACATCACCGGCCGCTGCCTGCCCGACAAGGCGATCGACGTGATCGACGAGGCCGGCGCCCGGGTCCGGCTCAAGGCGATGACGAAGCCGCCGGACCTCAAGGAGATCGACGAGGAGGTCGAGCGGCTCAACAAGGAGAAGGAGGAGGCGGTCGCCAATCAGGACTTCGAGAAGGCGGCGGCGCTCCGCGACCAGGCCGACAAGCTCAAGAAGAAGAAGCAGTCGATGACCCGCGACTGGCGGGACAAGAGCCGCGAGGCCGACGGCGTCGTCGACGACGAGGTCGTGGCCGAGGTCGTGTCGCGAATGACCGGCATCCCGCTGACGCGGATGAGCACCGAGGATCAGCAGCGGCTGATGGGGATGGAGGGAGAGCTCCACAAGAAGGTCATCGGCCAGGATGCGGCGATCAAGAGCATCTCCAAGGCGGTTCGGCGCAGTCGCTCCGGGCTCAAGGACCCGAAGCGGCCGATCGGCTCCTTCGTCTTCGCCGGACCGACCGGCGTGGGCAAGACGCTGCTCGCCAAAGCCCTCGCGCAGTTCATGTTCGGCGACGCCGACGCGCTCATCCAGATCGACATGAGCGAGTACATGGAGAAGCACAACGTCAGCCGGCTGATCGGCGCCCCGCCGGGCTACGTCGGCTTCGAGGAGGGGGGCCAACTGACGGAGAAGATCCGGCGCCGGCCCTACGCCGTCGTCCTCCTCGACGAGATCGAGAAGGCCCATCCCGACGTCTTCAACATGCTCCTCCAGGTGATGGAGGAGGGCCGGCTCACCGACTCGTTCTGCCGAAACGTCGATTTCCGAAAAACGAGCATGATCATTAGCACGTAGGACGTAGGCTAGGGTATCAAGAACGAGTAGTCGTTCGGCTTCCAGTAGCCGGTCGGAGTCTGCAGCTACGACGGCAGGTAGG
>JBKDUV010000065.1:0-2936 GCA_046339335.1 Planctomycetia bacterium
CAGTCGCCGAATGTGTCGGCTGCGGGGTGGGCTGGGTATGGGGCCGCCGCGCAGCGTGCGGTGAGCCGTGCGCAGCCACTGGTCACGCCGCAGGCGTATGCGAGCCTGAGGCCGCCACAGCCGGCGCCGGCCGCGGCGGCCCCCTTCCAGTACTCACTCTACGACGTATCCCGTTTCGGCGTCGGCGCTGCGTCCGGTCGTCCGAACTGGAGAGACGCTGGCGACATTTACGCCAACGTGCGCAAGCGGCTTGACCGCGAGCAGGAGGAGTTGTACCCCGCTGCGGCAACCGGCCTGTTCATGCAACTCTTTACGGGCCGCTCAGGCATCCATGACCTGTACGCGGAAAAAGGTTTTCCTGTAGAAGTGCGCCGCACCGGCCAGACACAGGGCGGACTCGCGGCCCGCTTCGCAGACGGCACCAGGTATTTCGAGCCTACTGAGCCGTCAAATGAGACGAATGCACGTGTCGCCTCCTGGTTGGTGCCGGCTTTCCGTGCCGTCGCGGCCGGAGCATCGATCCTGAACGCCGCCCGCGTGGCGGTCGGCAACGTCATCGATGATTTCGCGTCGGGCTACGCCAGTCGGGCGGCGAGCGATGTGACGGGCGGGTATATTGCCGTTGCGCCGCTGCCGATCGGGTCGATGACTGTCGGTGGAGTTGGCAGGGGCGTTGCAAAAAAGGGGGCAGGAAAATCACTTGATGACCTGTCCCGTGTGGCCGCGACTCAGAAAGTGGGCGGCTTTACACAAGCTGGTCATAGTTTGCAGAAACACGGAAGCAGACCCGGATCCAAGTGGAGCCAGTCCGACATTGATGTAAACAAGCCGGGACTTGCGAATGCGCGTGGCCAACAACTTGTCGATGATGTGCTTACCACCCCCGGGAGTCGCGTCGTGTCAAACCCGCGCGGTGGCACAGATGTGATCGCACCAGATGGACGTGTCATTCGCTACAACCGCGACGGTTCCTTCCAAGGGTTCCGGGAGTAACCATGAACGCCATTGACCGATTTAGGATTAGCGTTGGCGATGACGATCTGCACGAGGATTTGACGGCGGAGATTTACTTCGACGAGAAGTTTTTGGCACTTGTCTCCCAGGAAAATGGGTTGGAAAGGGCACAAGTTGAGCTGCAAAGATGCCCGGATTCTGATGCGTGGAGCTTTCCGTTAGATGCCTTTCTGAAAGTGCTTGAGCAGGCCAAGCATCGACTCTGGGAGCTTCGACGCCAGTAAGGTAGATGCCGCAAAGGGAACAGTCGGTGGCGACGCAGCGCGGGCGGCGGGGCGCGTTGAAGTCGTGCAAAGGGCAATGTCTCGCGCAGAGCTGGAAAGCATTCAACGAACGGGATTGCTTAGTCGTGGCGGCCGACCTGGGCCACACTACGTAACGCCGGCCGTAAACTCTGATATGATTCGGGCGCGACAACGATTAGGGCTGAAAGACCCGCCCGAAGTGAGGTTAACGTTAGAAGTTCCAACACAGACCTTTTCTGCGCCATCAAGAGTTGCGCCGTTTACGATGCCAAATGGCCGGGTTTTGCCTGGCGGCGGCCTTGAGCGAACGGCCCCAGGCAACCTAGACATTCCTGTTCGGATCCTTCGTGTTCAGGATTTTTAGTGACCACTCTTCTTCACTCTGCTCCAAATGAATGGCAAGTCATTTACGACTTGAGCAAAGACGTCGCGCTTGTATCGCAGGTTCAACGAGCTACGCTTGAGACGGAAGATTTTGGATTGATTCCCGATGCGGCTTTGTTTGGTAGCCCAGAGTGGTGGCGCGCTGTCGGGAGCGATATCATCCCAAGGCATAGCGTTAAAGGCGTTATCTCGAGGGTGTTTGAATCAGGAGACAGTGCGTGGCCGTTGTTTGAGGTGGACTCAAACGGCGAGAAAACCGTCTGGACTCGATTCGGTGACGCAACTCAATACCGAGTTGGCCAGCATGTGCGCATCGACTACGTGGAGCAACGGCCCAAGAAGTCGTGGACGGGCAGCGTTGTGCAGAACGAAATACTGTTGATTGCTGTTCGCGACTGATCTGCTGACCAGGCGAGCCTCACCGACGCCTCCGGGAACGTCACCCGCTACGCATTCGACCGCCTCAACCGCCTCATCACCGAGACCGACCCCCTCGGCGCCGTCACGAGCTACGCCTACGACCTGGCGAGCAACAAGACCAAGGCGACCGACCGCCTCGGCCGGGTCACCACGTTCGTGTTCGACGCCGCCGACCGCCTCGTCGAGGAGCGTTGGCAGGCCTCGGCCTCCGCGGCCGTGTCCCACACGATCAAGCGGTTCTACGACGGGTCCGACCAGCTCCTCGGCGTCACCGAGACCGACCCGACCAACCCCGCCGCCACGACTGCCTGGCAGTTTGCGTAGGACGCCCTTGGCAACGTCGTCAAGAGCCGGATGGCACCCGGCGAGATCGCCCAGCAGCCGATCTCGTGGTCGGGCAGCCTGGCCGCCAGCGACTCCCTGATCGACTGGGACGGGGACGGCAAGACGGAGCGGTACGACCTGTACTCCTACTCCGTCGCCGCTGGCGACGTGATCGACGTCACGGTGACGGCCAGTGCCGGAACGTTCGCGCCGGCGCTGCTCCTGCAGCGGTCCTCGAGCCCAACGGAGCTCGTTTGGTACGAAGCCAGCGCGGGCGCAAGCCAGCTGGTCACCAGCCACACGGCCGCCACCTCCGAGACCTGGTCCTTCGCCGTCACCGCGCGCGACGAGAATGCCACCGGCCCGTACGACATCCGGATCGTCAAGAACGGCAACGCGATCGTCCCTACGGCGCTCGTCGAATACGACTTCGCCTACGACAAGGCCGGGAACCTCGTCTGGGCCACCGAAGACCAGGCCGCCGTCGCGCAGTTTGGCACGCTGGGTCCGGCAGCCAGCGGCCTGGGCGACCGGATGAGCTACACCGTG
>JBKDUV010000066.1:0-9118 GCA_046339335.1 Planctomycetia bacterium
CGTCCAGGCCTATCACGCCGGTCCGTAGGCCGGCCGACCCCGGCGGGTGCCTGGGCCGGAACACCCCCGACCCACGGAAAAGCCCGATGGACCATGATTGACTCCGTCGTTCCGGACACCGTAAAATTTGCTTTGCCGCGCACCTGTCGGTTGCGGCAACACACCCTTCGGAGCGGCTCTCGATGAAGTGCAGCAGGAATGCGGTTTTGCTGGCGGCGGTCATGGCGGGGGCGTTCGCGGCATCGCAGCGTCCGGCGCTGGCCCACAAGGAGTTCTTGGAAGAGTTCAAAAAGGTCTATGCTCCCAAGGATGACACGCCGTTTGCGAAGGAGGTCGAGACGGCCAAGTGCAACGTCTGCCATGCCGGAACAAGCAAGAAGGAGCGGAATGCCTACGGCGAAGCGCTCGACAAACTGCTCACCAAGGAAGACAAGAAAAACCCCGACAAGATCCGCAAGGCCTTCGACGAGGTCGGTGCCCTGCCGAGCGATCCCGCCATGAAGGACTCGCCGACGTTCGGCAAGTTGCTGGAGGAAGGCAAACTGCCGGTGCCGGCAAAATAGGCCGCGGTGCACCGTTCGTTCGGGCCGCGCGGGGCGTCCGGGATCAGCCCGATGTTCCCGCCGCGGCCTCGAGCAACAGAGCGTCGAGGTCCTTGCAGGTGGCGATCGCCGGCGCCGTTTCGGGCGGGGCGAAGATGCGGACCCGCTTGACGATGTCGTCGAACTGTTCTCGGGCGAGGCTTCGGACGACGGGAGAAAGGTCGTCGAGTCGTCGCCACCTCGCGGCTGCGCCGGGCGTCGCACGTGCCGGTCGCTCGCGGACCTGAATCTTGAATTCGACCTCCCGGTCTGCCGGTGGGGCATCGACCAGCAACAGGTCCGGATCGACCGCGATGCCCGACCGCTGTCCGAGCAGTGCCGCAAGTCGGCTGGAAAGAGCCACGGTGCCGGCGTAGGTGCGGCCGGCACAGGCCCGGTGCACGTCCGGATGATCGGCCGCGTCGAACGTCGCCGCCCGCTTGAAGAGCCGGCGACTGTCGCCGAAAAGCCCGTCGGCCAGGCGGGCGGCCGGCGTTTCGGCCGTGGTCGCGAGAAACCAGGGGGCGAACGCTACGTCCTGCAGGCCCGTGAGTCGCAGCGGATCGATGCGATCCCGAACCAGCCAGATGCCGCGTTGCAGCAGGGCGGTCGCGGCCCGCACCGCATGGTGCCAGTAGACCTCGCTGAACATCACGTAGCGGGCGAAGACCATCAGTTCAGCCGCCGTCCGTCCCTTGTCCGTGATGGCCAGCGCCGTGCCCGATTCGTCGAGGCAAAGGGAGGAAAGGAGCCGCTCCTGGTCAAAATGCCGTCCGTAGGGAACGCCCGCGTGGAGGCTGTCGCGGGCGAGATAGTCCATCTTGTCGACGTCGATCGGGCCGGAGAGGAGCGACTGCACGATTCGGCCGGCCGGGTCGGTCGCAGTCCCGCAGATCACGGCGGCCACGCGATCCGGCTCCAGCCTCCAGGCGGTCCGCAGGATCTCTCCCAACTGCCCGCGGGCGAGGATGCCGGCGACGAGCCGCTCGTGCCGGGGCAGTTCCGGCAGGCCCATGTCCTCGATCGGATGGCAGTAGGGCCAGTGGCCGACGTCGTGGAGCAGGGCAGCGACCACGAACGTGGCCGCGTCCTGCTGCGAAACGATCGCCGCGAACCGCTCGTCGTGAACCAGACGGCCGAGAAACTCGAGTGCCAGGTGGTAGGCACCCAGCGCGTGCTCGAGCCGCGAATGCACTGCTCCCGGGTAGACGAGGGCCACCAGCCCGAGCTGGCTGATGCCCGCGAGGCGGCGCATCTCGACGGTGTCGAGAATTGCCCGCACACGCGGCGACAGGGGCACGGTCACTCCCGGCGGAATCCGCACGCCTGCAGCAGCCGCGCGGCCGTCGAGTTCCGGAAGCAGGCGACTCGACGACGCGGCATTCATGACGTGGGGCCGGGGGACGCGAGTGATTCAGAGCGGCGGCAGTCCCATCAGCGCGCGGAGAACGGCGCTGAACAGGACGTAGATGCAAAAGTGTGCCACGGCGGCGCCCCAGTCGAGTTCCAGCGTGGCGAGCGCCGCGAGGGCCCCGGGCAAGAGGAAGATCGGCGCGAGAAACAGCCATTGCCACATGTCGGCCGTCGCCTCCGCCGGCAGCACCCCCTTGATGCACCACAGGCCGGTATAGACCGCGGCACAAATCAGACCGCGAAGGAACAGGCCGCTGCCTCCGAGTGGCGCGAGTTCGCGGTCGCGGCTGATCGCGTAGCCGAGAAACACGCACGGGACGGCGACCACGAATGCGCCGGCCACCAGTAGCCAGGCGGGCGGAACGGCCGGCCGGAAGAGGGAGCCGATCAGCCAGGCAAGCACCATCGTGACCACGGTCCCGGCGGCCGTCGCGGCGAACGCCATCACGGGGGCCGGTTCCACGAGCCGTGGCACCGAGACGATTGCCGGCCGCCCCGTCGCGGCCTTCACGGGACTTTCCGGCTCGTGGATCGTCACGGCCTTCACGAGCGCCGGCACCGTGATCGGCTTCTTGCACTTTGGGCAAGGACCGGTTTGCCCGGCGAACTTGTCGCTGACGTTGAATCGCGACGAGCAGCCGGGACAGATGACGGGGATGGGCATGGGAGGGGGGCTTTGGACGTCTTTGGGCTGGGTGGGGCGGCAGCCGTGGGAAACCGACCGCCGCTCCGGGCAGTGTCCGAAGACCGTCGGAGGACGTCAAGCCGCGGACGGAAGGCGGAGGCTACACTTGCGGTACGGTCGAGAGGCATGCGACTCGACCGCAACGAGGCCCGCCCGGCGGTCGGGGAGGCCGAAAAAGGACTGGCTGTATGGCGAACGTGAAACCGAACCCTGGCGCGTCGAACCGGCCCGGAGGCCCGCCCCCTGCGCCGCGGCGGGTGGGAGATCAGATCGTTTTTTTCTGTCCCAATGGCGACCGGATCGTCGTTCCTGCCTCACTCGGCGGAAAAACGGGTCTCTGCACGAAGTGCAAGGTGCAGGTCGTGATCCCGGCGATCGAGCCCTCTGCCCCCGTCGACCTGCCCGCGGTCGATGGACCACGGTCTGCCGAACCGGTCGCAGTCGCTCCGGTCACGGCCCCGACTGCCGTCGCTGAGGAGGGGCCACCGGCGGTCGAGAATCCCGCCGTCGAAACGGGGCTGCCGCCGGAGTCGTTATCACCGGCGCCGACCGTCGATTGGGATCTCGTCGCCGGGCAATCAGTGGCCGCGGTGATCCCGGACTTGGCCGATTTCGACGGTGCGGCCGCCGAGGAGGGATCGCCGCCCGAGCCCACGCCCGGCACTGACCATCATCCGGCCGCCCGGCTGGTCGCGCGGCTGTGGCAGGAACGCGGGCACGGTGGCATCATCGAACTCCACCTCGCCGGCGGCAGCGTGATCCTGCCTGAGTGGTACGAGGTCGCCTGGTCGCGCGGGACGCACGGCCTGTTCGCCAGCCAGGCCGCCGACGGCACCGTCACCATGACCGCCATCGCCTGGGATACCTTGGAAAAGATCGTCGTCCGCCAGGTCCGTGACCTGCCTCAAGGCTTTGAGTGACGGGCTCGGCTGGTCACTCGTCCGCGTCCAGATCGCCTTCGGTAATCATGTTAAACCCTTTGTTCCCCAGGGTTTCCAGGCCGATTTCCGTGTTGTCGACCATCAGGGCGACGGCGGGCCTGCCGCGGGGATGCAGCAGGATCGGGTAGGCCTGGATGATGTTCACCTCGGCCTGCAGGAGCGCCGTGCAGATTCGCAGCAGTGGCTGATGGTCCTCCGGCAGTTCCACGCCGATCAGGTCGCTTTCGATCAGCGCGAGCCCGGCCCGCTCGAGGATCTCTCGGCCCTGTTCCGGGTGGCTGAGCAGGAAGCGGGCGAAGGCGCATTCTCCTGAATCGTTGATCGACAGCGCGACGATCCGTACGCGGGATCCTTCGAACCGGCGGACGACTTCCAGAAGTTGCCCGGGGCGGTTTTCCAGGAACACCGTGAATTGCCGAAGCGTCGGCCAGTTGCGGCCCCGGGCGGTCGCGAATCCCACGCTCCCCGCGCCTGCATCACCCGTTCCCACGCCATGTCTCCCGCAGAGGCCGTGAACCACCCGTGCGGCCGGACTTTTGCCCGCCCGCGTTGGGGAAGGATAGAGTCTGGGACCCGGCCAGGTCAACGAAGCCCGGTCGCGACACCGCGGGACGCCCGTCCACCAGGAACACCCGATGTCTGCCGCGCACGAGATCGAGATCCGCGTCCGCTACCAGGAAACCGACGGCCAACGCCGCGTGCATCACGCCAACTTCATCACCTATTTCGAGATGGGAAGGACGGAGATGCTCCGCGCCCAGGGCCTGACCTACCGTGAGTTCGAGGCCGCCGGCCTGTTCCTCGTGGTGGCCGACATTTCCTGCCGGTATCTCGCCCCGGCGGAGTACGACGATCTCCTGCTGCTCCGCACGCGAATCGAGAAAATCGGCGCGGCACACGTCTGCCATGGCTACGAGGTGCTGCGCGGGCCGACGCTCATCGCCTCGGGGACGAGCACCGTGGTCTGCGTCGATCACGAGGGGCGGGTTCGCAGGCTGCCTGGCTGGATGCCGGGCCGCGGCTGAAGCCGGTCAGGTCAGAGGTTGGAAAGCGAACCGCTGCTCACCGCAGAGAAATTGCGACGGCACGGTCATCGCGACCGGCGCCTCGATCCGCACCCAGAGCCCGTTGCGGCCGGCATTTTCGATGCGCCAGCCCCGTGGGGACCGATGCACCGTGGCGTGCAGCGGGCTGACGAACGGATCTGTCAGGCCGATGCCGGCCCCGCAGTCTGCCCGACCGATCGTCGTCGAAGGGGCATGGCATTCGTGCCGCGTTGCGTCCCTGCCGGCGCGGACTTCGACGAGCACGCCCTCGGTGAGATCGAGCGCTTGGAAGCGGAGTCGCGTGGATCCTATCTGGAGGAGCGTGCCGTGCTTGAGCCGGGCACTGGCCACGCGGACGAACGTTCCCTGACCGCTGTCCAGGTCGGAGAGTCGCCAGCCGGCGTTGCCGATCCGCTCGATCAGCGCATGCCGGGGAGACATGGAGATGTCGTGGGGCACGAGCAGATCCCCCTCGCTGCGGCCGATCACCAGGCGGTCGCCGCGCATGCGCACCAGTTCGCCGTCGTCACCGACGTCGTCGAGCACCATCACCAGGGCCATGCCGGGCCGGACCGTGGGCCGAAAGGCTTCGGCATCGCCGGCGGCCGTCGCGGCGGCTGCACCCTGGGCCGAAGGGACCGAACCGGCCGCTGCCGGCGAGCGGGCTGGCCGCAGGGCGGAGGCCCAGGCATCGAGGCTGTCGAGACGGCGGCCTTCCCCGGCGACCGGGGAAACGATTCTCCCTCTGGCGGCGTTCATGGGTGTCTCCCGACGGTCGCACCTGCCAATCAAGGTTCCTCCGCGCCCGGCGGGCGCGGAGTCTCGCTCCGGGAAGGGATTCGTGGCGGCAGTGTCCGATTATTCCCGCCTGGGGCCGGGTGTGCGTGTTTGCCCTGGACGCGAACAGCCGCGAACACTCTTGCTGGGACCCGCAGGCAGGCGGATACCGTGCTCCAGGGCCGGATTCCCGACAGCGCTCGTCGCGGCCCCGGGCCGCCGGGCAACACCCTTTGGAGATCATCGCCATGTCGCTCGCCGCGGAACGTGAACTCAGCCACATCGGGGAAACCGCGGGCTGCTCGGATCACGACCACGACCTGGTCCACGAATTGAGCCGCCGCCTCGACGCCCTGTGGCGGTACGACCAGTACATCGCCAACGCCGAGTGGCGCGACGACCTCCGGCAGTTCTGGATGGACGCCAAGGCAGTGGAGAAGCAGGCGATCCAGCGGCTCAAGCTGCTGATCGCGCAGGAAGTCCGGAACGGCTGTTGTTGACCGGCCCGTGGGCGTTGGCCGGCGCCGGAACGGCGCCGGCCGCCCCGCTATCGCGGTTCACTGCTCGCCACTCGGCCGTTGACGACCACCACCGTGCAGTGCGTCGTGTACTCGAATGGATCGCCATCGAAGACCGCGACGTCGGCATCGCGGCCCGGCTGCAGCGAACCGACACGGTCATCGACACCGATGATCCGGGCCGCGTCGACGGTGATCGATGCCAGAGCATCGTCGAAGGACAGGCCGTTGGCGGCCGCGATGCCCGCCTCGAAGAGGGCGACACGCGTCTTGGGCACGTAGCCTTCGTAGCCGCTCTGCAGGGCGACCGGGATGCCTGCCTTCCGCAGCTTCGCGGCGGTCTCGAAGCTCAGGTTCTCCGTCTCGCCCATGCCGGCGCGGCGCATGCTCGGATGGATGATGACGGGCACGCCGGCCTCCTTGATGCGGTCGACCACGAGGTAGGCCTCGGCGGTCGAATCGAGCACCAGCCGCAGCTTGAACTCGGCCGCCACCCGCAGGGCCGCGTCGATGTCGGTGGCCCGATCCGCCGTCACGAGCAGGGGAAGCCTGCCGGCGAGCACCTCCGCGAACGCCTCCCGGCGCAGGTCGCGGGGCGGCCGCTTGTCGGCGTCGGGCAGCTGCTGCTTGCGGACGTAGTCGAGCGTCTTCACGAACTCGCCGCGGAGCATGGCGACCGCCTTGCTGCGGGTACCCGGAGACTTCTTGTCGGAGTCGTCAGCCGGACGGGCACGATCGCCGAGCGTGACGGCGACCATCGCCGCCGGGCGGACGACGGCTTCTTCCACGGTGTCTCCCAGCGTCTTCACGACCATCGTCTGGCCGCTCACCAGGGCGCCGGGCGCGTGCCCCGTGTGGATCGTCGTCACGCCGAAGCCCCTGATCCATTCGATGAGCCGCTCGCGCGGGTTGTAGGAATCGATCGCCCGCAGTTCGGGCTGCAGCGGGTCCCCGCGGTCGAGTTGGTCCTGGTCCTGCTCCTGGTTGAGGGAGCCGGTGAGACCGACGACGGTGTGGGCATCGACGAGTCCCGGCGTGACCACCTTGCCGCGGAGCACGCGGGCCCCGGCGGGAATGGCCGCGTCGCGGGCCGGGGCGACCTCACGGATCCGACCGTCGGCGATGATGACCACGCCATCCTTGATCGCCGGTCCCGCCATGGTGTGGACGAAGTCCCCGTAAATCGCCAGCGGCGGCGCCGGCTCGGCGGCCGTGGCGGGGACGAGACCCGCGAGCAACGGCAGCGCGACGCCGAGTGAACCGCAGATCAGCAGGCGGTGTGGTCGGTTCATCGGCTGCTCTCCGCGAGTCGGCCATCGGTGCAACAGGCATGTGCCGTCTGGTCGCGGCTGGCACCGTAGCCGCCTACGGCGAACAGCCGGTCCTCGGGGTCGTCACGGTCGAAGACCTTGCGTCCTTCGACCCAGGTCTGCAGCACCTTCGTCCGCAGGGCGAGCGGGTCGCCGGAGAGGATGACGATGTCCGCGTCCTTTCCCTTTTCCAGCGACCCGATGCGGTCCTCGAGTCCGAGCATCCGGGCACCGGCGAGAGTCAGTGCCTCGAGCGCCTTGCCACGGGACATGCCGGCGCGGACAGCGAGGCCGGCGGTGCGGAGAAAGAGCCGCGAATCGGTGACGGGATCGTCGGTGTGGAAGGCGCAGGGCACGCCCTCCTTTTCCAGCACGGCGCCGGTGGCCAACGACATGTCCATGGCCTCGATCTTGCCGCCGGGGCTGTCGACGACGATCACCGAGCAGGGAGCCTGGGCCCGGGCCAGGGGCCCCGGCACCTTCCAGGCCTCGCTGACGTGATGGAGGACGACCTTGACGCCGAACTCGTCCCGCAGCCTGAGCACCGTGAGGATGTCGTCGGCGCGATGGGCGTGGTGGTGGACGATCACCCGGCCGTCGAGGACGTCGAGCAGGCCCTCCATCTCGAGGTTGCGGTCGGGCCGTTTCGTCGCGTCGTCGCCGGCGGCAGCGAGTTTGCGGCGATATTCGAGGGCGTCGACGAACTTCTGCCGCACGATGGCCGCCGACTTCGACCGCGTTCCCGGGAACGGCGGATCGCGCTGCGAGTTGGTGCCGTTGGCCATTTTCATGCCGCCGAGAATCCGTCCGTCGGCGGCACGGTAGAGGAGATCGTCGATCGTCCGCGCCGGCCGCAGCTTGGCATACACCGTCTGGCCGCTGAGCAGGTGGCCCGAGCCGGGCATGATGTTGAGCGTGGTCAGGCCGCCGGCCCGGCACTTGCGAAAGCCTGCGTCACGGACGTTGATCGAATCGAGGATCCGGACATCGGGCTGAATGGGTGCGGATGCGTCCCCGCCCCAGCCTCCACCGACGTGGCTGTGGGTGTCGATGAGTCCCGGCATGATCACCTTTCCGGCGCACTGGATTTGCTCGGCTTCCGCCGGGACCGGCGTGGTCGCCGCCGGGCCGACGGCGACGATCCGGCCGCCTGCCGCCACCACGACACCGTCGGCAATCGCCGGTCCGACGATCGGCATGACCTCGGCGCCGACGAAGGCGACCGGTCGCTCCTGCGCCGCGGCGGAAGAGGCCAGCAGGATCGCGAGGGCACAGCCCGCGGCGAAGATCCCGCCGTCCAGCCGCGCGGGGAAGGCGTACACGTCTGTCATGAAGTATCTGTTTCCGGATGGGCGACGAGGGATTCACACGCCCTCCTCTTACCTGGAGAAACGTAGCAAATCCCACAGGGCGTGTGCACGCACGGGGGCTCACCTCCCAGATCCCGGCGTGAAGGCCGAATGCGGGCCCGCGACCACGGGGCCGATTCCCGGCATGCAGGGCCGGATCATGACGGCGCTTGCCCAAGGTGACCCCGGCGGCAGCGCGGGGCACGGCACCGGTCGGGGCTGCGTCCGCAGACACCGGCGGGGGATCGCGCCGAGATTCTCCTGACCCGCAGAGAACGACCGGTGACGTGGCAGGGACACCCCGCCCCACGGAAAAGCCCGATGGCCCCTGACATTGAAGCATTTTCTCCGCAGCCTGACTAGGCTCTGTCTGAAAACGGTCTGGCGGCCGGACAAGTCGTTCTGTAGTTGGTCTCCCGCCAAGGAGGCCGACTGCCATGAAACGACACGAAGTCACAGACGAACAGTGGGAAGTGATTCAACCCATTCTCCCCAAAC
>JBKDUV010000067.1:0-4547 GCA_046339335.1 Planctomycetia bacterium
TGCCCAAACTGGTGCTCGACGATTCGCCCACGATCGTCAGCGACGAGGAGCCGGGGCCCGCCGCCCGGCCGGCGCGCCGCCGGAGCCAGCCCCGGGTGCAGCTTGCCGGCCGGATCTGGTTCGACTACGCCGGCATCCAGATCGCCGCCGACGATCCCGCCGGTGGCGCCGCCGATCCGGCCCGGCGGATCTTCGTGCGTCGCGACCGCGTCGCGGAGCGGGAGGCGCTGACGCTTTTGCCGCGGCACGGCGTCACGCCGCCGCGCGGTACATCGCTCGACGAGGGGGCGGCCCCGCACCACGTGGAGATCGCCCGCGGCCGGCTCGACGGCTCGGTGGCCCAGCTCGCCGCCGCCGGCTGGGCGGTCGAGGTGGCGGGCCGCCGGTATCGCCCGGCGGGCAGCGTGTCGTGGAACGTGACCCGCGGCATCGACTGGTTCGAACTCTCTGCCGACGTCGACGTCGGCGGCGTGTCGGCCGATTTTCCGACGCTCCTCGAGGCACTGGCCCGGGGCGACCGGTCGCTGACGCTCGCTGACGGGTCGGTCGGCATCCTCCCCGAGTCGCTGATCGCGCAGTTCGCCCCGCTGGCCGCGCTCGCCCAGCGGCACGACGGCCGGCTGCGGTACGGCCGGATCCAGGTGGCCCTGCTCGACGCCCTGCTCGCCGGCCAGCCCCGGGCCCACGTCGACGAGGCGTTCGAGAAGCTCCGGGCGGAGCTCGCCAGCGGCGAGCGGCCGGAGGCCGAGGACGAGCCGGAGGGATTCCGCGGCACGCTCCGCCACTACCAGCGCGAGGGGCTCGGCTGGCTCACGTTCCTGGAGCGGCTCGGTCTCGGCGGCTGCCTCGCCGACGACATGGGCCTCGGCAAGACGATCCAGGTGCTGGCGATGTTCGTCCGCCGGCTGGCGGTCGTCCGCGAGACGGGGATCGCCCAGCGGCCGTCGCTGGTGGTCGTTCCCAAGAGCCTGGTATTCAACTGGATCGAGGAGGCGAAGCGGTTCGCGCCCCAGTTGCGGGTGGCGAACCTGACCGGCACCGCGCGGACGGAGGTCCTCGACGACCTCGCCGGGCAGGACCTCGTGATCACGACCTATGGCACGCTGCGGCGCGACATCGTCCGGCACCGTGAGATCGAGTTCGACTACGTCGTGCTCGACGAGGCGCAGTCGATCAAGAACGCGGCCAGCCAGGCGGCCAAGGCCTGCCGGCTGCTCCGCGCCCGCCACCGGCTGGCACTCACCGGCACGCCGGTCGAGAACCACATCGGCGAATTGTGGAGCATCTTCGAGTTCCTCAATCCGGGCCAGCTCGGCAGTGCCACGCGGCTGCGGAAGTTCCTCGCCGACGGCCGGGGGAGCACCGACGTGGTGGCCCGCGCCGTCCGCCCCTACCTGCTCCGCCGCACGAAGGCCCAGGTGCTCTCCGACCTGCCGGAGAAGACGGAGCAGACGCTGTTCGTGGAGCTCGGCGAGGCGCAGCGCAAGGCCTACGACGAGCTCCGCGAGCACTACCGGCGCGAGCTCACCGGCCGCATCGGCCGGATGGGGATCGGCCGGTCGCGGATCGCCGTCCTCGAGGCCCTCCTGCGTCTGCGGCAGACGGCCTGTCATCCGGGGCTCGTCGACCCGGCCCTCGTCACCGATCCCGCCGCCAAGCTGGAGACGCTGCTCGAGCAGCTCGACGAGGTGCTCGACGAGGGGCACAAGGTCCTCGTCTTCAGCCAGTTCACCAGCTTCCTCGCCATCCTCCGGCGGCAACTCGAGGAGCGGGGCATCGTCTACGAGTATCTCGACGGCCGCACGACCGATCGCCAGGCCCGGGTGGCCCGGTTCCAGGAGGATCCCGACTGCCGGCTGTTCCTCGTCAGCCTCAAGGCGGGGGGCCAGGGGCTCAACCTGACCGCCGCCGACTACATCTACATCCTCGATCCGTGGTGGAATCCGGCGGTCGAGGCCCAGGCCGTGGACCGGGCGCATCGCATCGGCCAGACCCGCCGCGTGTTCGCCTACCGGCTCATCGCCCGCGACACGGTGGAGGAGAAGATCGTGGCCCTCCAGGACCGGAAGCGGGACCTCGCCGACTCGATCGTCCGTGCCGACGAGGGGATGATCGCCAGCCTGACGGCCGAAGACGTCGAACTCCTGCTGTCGTGACCCAAAAAGGTGTCAGGACCTTTCCCGCTGCGGCCTACTCCAGCTGGAACACGACGGTGACCTGCGACGTGACGCTGATCGTGCCGAGCGCGACCATCTGGTCCTCCGGGTCGGCGTTGGCGGCCTCCGGCCGATAGCTGTTCTGCGTCATCACCTGGTCGGACCGGGACCGGCCGCCGTCGCCACCCCCCGACACCTCGGTGATCGACTGGGGCTTGCCCACCTTGGCATCGAGTTCACCGGCCAGCGCTGCCGCCTTCTCCCGCGCGGCCCGGATCGCCTTCTGGCGGGCGAGGTCCCGGTGCTTGCGGAGTTCCGTGTTCCGAAACGACACGTCCTGCACCCGCTGGGCGCCACTGCGGAGGATCCCGGCCAGCAGGTCGTCGAACTTCCCCACCTTCCTGATCCGGACGATGAAGCCGCGCCGGGCTGAATAGTGCTCGGGCACGAGCAGTTCGACCCCCTGCTGGTTGCGGTAGTGCGGTTCGATCGCGATGAACTGGCTGTGCACGTCGCGGCTGTCGATCCCGGAGTCGGCAAGAAACTTGAGCACCGCAACCGTGCGGGTGTCGCATGCCTTGACCGCCTCGTCGAGCGTGCGGTTGCGGTCCTCCACCGAGAACTGCAGGACGATCTCGTCCGGTACGACGCGAACATCGGCCCCGGCCGAGACGGTGATCGTTCGCTGTGCCGGCGCGAGCTGGAATCCGCCGGCCGGTTGGCCACGGGCGACCGGCGTTGCACAGAGGATGATCGACACGAGCCACGACAGACGACGGATCATGGGAAAAATCTCCGGAGTGGTGAGGCCGACGACGGGCCGACTTCCCCCCACGGTAGCGACCAGGCCGGAAGCCGCGTGTCACGGCCCTGTCACGAGCCGCCGCCAGCCTCACCGAATTCTCACGCTTTCACGTTCCCCGGCTGGCGACGATACTACGGGAGCGGCGCCGGGGTGCGCCGGTTTCACCAGGGTTTTCAGCGTCATGTCGAACCAGGGCGAGCACGCCAGGCCCGCCCCCGCCAAGGGGAAGCCGCCGCCGGATCAGGATCCGCCGCGGATCCTCGTCGTCGACGACGAGGAGGACCTGCTGGAACTCGTCCGCTACAACCTCACCAAGGAGGGCTACGACGTCGAGTGCGTCGACAGTGGCGAGGCTGCCCTGCGGTCCGCCCGGCACGAGCCCCCCGACCTGATCGTGCTCGACCTGATGCTCCCCGCGGTGGACGGGCTGGAGGTCTGTCGCCGGCTCAAGGCCGAGTCGAAGACCCGCGAGGTGCCAATCATCATGCTCACCGCCAAGAGCGAGGAGAGCGACATGATCGCCGGGCTGGAACGCGGCGCCGACGACTACATCGCCAAGCCGTTCAGCCCGCGGGTGCTGACCGCCCGCGTCCGCGCCCTGCTGCGCCGCAAGGAGGCGCAGCGTCGGGCCGAGCAGGACACGACGATCGATGTCCACGAACTGTCGATCCATCCCGGCCGTCACGAGGTGACGCTCGCCGGGGCGTTGCTCGAGCTCACCTACACGGAGGTCGCCCTGCTGCAGTTCCTCGCCAACCGGCCCGGCTGGGCCTACACGCGGACGCAGATCGTCGACGCGGTGAAGGGGGAGGATTATCCCGTCACCGAGCGGTCGGTCGACGTGCAGGTGGCCGGGCTGCGCAAGAAGCTCGGCGCGTTCGGCGGCTACATCGAGACCGTCCGCGGTGTCGGCTACCGGTTCCGGGCTTGATCGTCGCACCGTCACGGCCCAGCATGCCCCGAACACCGCTCGCCTGGCACATCTTCGCTGGCTGGTGCGGGCTCGTCGCCGCCCTGCTGGCGGGCTGCTTCTGGCTGTCGTCGGTGCAGCTCGCCCGGCTCGCCGAGGACGCCGAACGCCGCCGGTTGCTCGACGTCGCCGACCGCGTCGGCCGGCTGCTGCCGAAGGATGGACCGCTTGCCCGCGGCCCGTTTCTCGAGGCGGCGCGGCAGCACCAGCAGGGCCGGATGGTGATCGAGATCCTCGGCGCCGACGGCGCGGTCGTGGTGACGACGGCCGACGCGACGAACGGCATGCCGGCTGCTGGCACGGACGCGGCCGCCGAGCCGGAGGTCGCCGAGGCACGGCGGACCGGCAGGCCGGCCGCCGCCAGCCACTATGACGTCGCCGGCGGCCGCCGGCTCTTGGCCCTCGCCGTGCCGCTCGAGCCGTCCGGCGGCGACCGGCCGTTCCTGCGTGTCACCGACGTCTCCGCGGGCCTCGACACGGCGCTCGGCCGCGGCCAGCGGACGCTCCTCGTCGGGGCCGTGGCCTGCGGCCTCGCCGCCCTCGGGGCCGGCTATCTGCTCGCCCGCCGGTCCGCCGCGCCTCGGCGACCTCCGGCTCGGCGGCCGCGTCCGTGCCA
>JBKDUV010000068.1:0-8645 GCA_046339335.1 Planctomycetia bacterium
CGTCGTCGAGTGCGGCGTGAGCGCGTTCATCGGCGCCACAACGCCAAATCCGTTCTTCGCCCTCACCAGCGCCCTCGTCAGCCGGAGTCGGATCTTCGAACTGGAAAGCCTCGGCCGTGACGACGTGGCCGCGATCCTCGACCGGGCGGTCACCGACCGGGAGCATGGCCTGGGCTCCGAGCAGGTGACGCTCACGTCCGAGGCCCGCGAGTTTCTGGTCGAGACGGCCGACGGCGACGCTCGGCGGGCGCTCGGGGCGCTGGAGATCGGCGTCCTGTCGAGCGTCGCACGGCCGCTCGTGTTCACGCTCGACCTCGCCCGGGAGAGCGTGCAGCGGAAGGCCTTGCGGTACGACTCGGGAGATACGCACTACGACTGCGCAAGCGCCCTCATCAAGAGCATCCGCGGCAGCGATGCCGACGCCGGGCTGTACTGGCTGGCGCGGATGCTCGAGGGGGGCGAGGACGTGCGGTTCCTGGCCCGCCGGCTCGTGATCCTGGCGAGCGAGGACGTCGGCAACGCCGATCCACAGGCGTTGGTGATCGCCGTGGCGGCGATGCAGGCGACCGAGTTCGTGGGGCTGCCCGAATGCCAGTTGACGCTGGCGCAGGCCGTCACGTACCTCGCGCTCGCGCCCAAGAGCAACGCCTGCACGACCGCGATCGGCGCCGCCCGGCGCGACGTCCGGGAGCAGGCGGTGATTCCGGTGCCTCGGCACCTCCAGGACCAGCACTACGCCGGTGCCAAGCGGCTCGGCCACGGGCAGGGCTATGCCTATTCCCACGACGCGCCGGACGGCGTCGCCGCGCAGGACTACCTGGGCGTGGAGAAGCGCTACTACGAGCCGACCGAACGCGGGCTGGAGGGAGAACTCGGCCGGCGGCTCGCCGAAATCAGGCGGCGGCTCCAGGGCGGGGAGCCGGATCCGCCGCCGGATCACGGGTCGCCGTGAGTTCGCCCGCGATCGTCGTGGTGAGCACCTGTTCGAGCCGGATGAGCGCCGCGGCAACCGTGGCGCCATCGAGTACGCGGTGATCGGCGATCACCGTGACGAGGCAGCGGCCGTCCGGCTCGAGCGGCCCGTAGGCAAGGCTCGTCGTGCAGAGCGGGGGATGGAAGCGGTTGAAGGCCTGGAAGCCGGCGAGCGTGGAAAGGCTGAAGGTGCCGAGACGCCCCGGGCGTTTTGGCGACGCGGAGTGCAGATTCCAGCGCAGGATGCCGCGACGCAGCCAGCCGGGCAGCATCTCCAGTTCGAGCTGCCGCTTGAACATCTCGTCGACGTCGCGGGTCTGGCAGTCTTCGACGAATCGCTGGATCGTGGCGAGCGGCACGACGTCCGGCCGGTGCAGGCGGCCGAAGCAGAGCCGGTCCATGTCCCCATCGCGCCGGTTCACGGCGAGGGTGGCGACGCTCTCCGCCGCCGTCGCCAGCCCGGGGCGGGCCCCCCGAACCACCCAGGTGCGCAGTGCGGGCATGTCCCGGGCCACGACTCCGTAGGCCTTGAGGAACAGGGCGGCCCAGCCGATCCGCGGCACCGCCGCCGCCCGCGCGTCCGTGACGGCGGCGAGCCGCAACACCCGATCGACGGGAAACAAAGGCAGTTCCCGAGCGACCTGCGCGATGTCGGCGATGGCGGCCCGCGGCCCGCTCATGGGTGTCAGGTGTACCGGCGGAGGCATGCGTGGCCGTGGCGTCGAAGGGGTGGTGGAACGTGCCCGGAGTGGAGCATTTTCGGGGCGCGGAGGGGAATGCCATTTCCGGCCGACCATCCCGCGTTCGGGCCCGGCGGTTCCGGGGGTGAAAACGCCGGAAAATCGGTGAAAAGCCCGCTCCGGCCGCCCCCTGCCAATGACTGCATCCGACCGCGTCGGGGCTGCGAAGACGGTGATTGGATCGGGTGAGTGGATCGGCTCGTCCGACCCGCAGGCCGGTGTCCCGCAACGGGTATGCTCGGAGGGTTTCCGTCTGCCAGACACGCCCGCGGATGAATGAGCTGATCCATGATCCTCGCCAGAGTGGCCGCAGGGCTGCCGGATGCCATGGACGAATGCATCGCCGCATACGGCGGCCTCGTCTGGTCGCTGGCGGTCCGGATGTCAGCCGGCCGCGAGGACGCCGAGGAAGCGGTCCAGGAGATTTTCATCGAGGTCTGGAGGCATGCCGGCCGGTTCGATCCGGCAGTCGCCCCCGAAGCCACCTTCATCGCCATGATCGCCCGCCGCCGACTCATCGATCATCGCCGCCGCCGCGCCGTGCGGCCGCAGCCGCAACGGCTCGACGACCAGCCCGAGCTTCCGCAGGCCTCCATGTCCTGCCAGGTCGAACTGCATGACGAGTTTCGCCATGTGAGTCGACTGCTCGAACGGTTGCGGCCCGAGGAACAACTCGTGCTCCGTCTCGCCCTCGGCGAAGGGTGTTCGCAGGTGGCGATCGCCGAGCGGACGGGCATGCCCGTGGGCACCGTCAAGTCACACGCCCGGCGCGGATTGATCAGGTTGCGTGACCTCGTGCGGCAGGCGGCCGCGGACGACACACCGCAGGAGGCGCCCTCAGCGGCGCGGGAACGATGAGCACACAGTACGACGACCGGCGGGATGCAGACGAGCGGATGCTCGACCTGCTGGCCGACCGGGCCCTGTTCGGGCTCGACGCCGCGGAGGCCCGTGAACTCGACGCCCTGCTTCGCAGCCACGAGGCCGGGATGCGGGATGTGTTCGAGCGACTCGCCGCTGCGACCGCGGTCGCCGTGGGCGGTCCGGCTGGCGAGATGTCGCCTGATCTGCGGGCCCGGCTGCGGGACGACGCGCGTCGGTTCGCAGGCGGTGGCGTGCCGGTCGCGGTTCGGTCGGGGCATCCCTGGCTCCCGGTCGATCTCCGCGGTGGCTTGATCCTGATGGGGACGGTGGCGGCCGCGGCGTGCTTGTTCGTCATGGTGTCGGGAACGGGCCGTGACGACGCTCCTGCGCCCGGGCCCGGGACGGAGGTCGTTCAGGATCCGCCGGCCGCTACGCCTGCAGTCCCTGCCGTGCAACCGGCCCGCCTGCCGACTCCGGCACTCCAGCGGGAGGAAATGCTCGCCAGCGTGCGGGATGCCCAGACGCTCGACTGCGTGGCGGCCGGTGACGACGACGCGGGGCAGGAGTCTGCCGGTGACGTCGTCTGGAGCGATCAGCGTCGGCGTGGATTCCTCCGGGTCAAGGGGCTCGCCCGCAGTGAACCCGGCAGCGATCGGTACCGGATCTGGATCTTGGACGGCAGCAAGGGCAAACCGATCTCGGGGGGCGTGTTTCAGGTCACCGACGGCGGCGGAGAGGTGGTCGTGCCGATCCTGCCGCAGTCGCCGGTGCATGGCCCCACGATGTTCGTCGTCGCGGCGGAGGAGCCGGGAAGCGACGGCGAGTACGACCTCGGCCGGGCGCGGGTCGTGGCCCGGGCCGACTGACTGCCGCCGGGGGAAGAACCCGCGGGTCCGCCGGCCGAGGTTGCCGGGCTTGCTGTCAGGGCTGTCTCGGAGCCGCTTCCTTCGCGGCCGGCTCCCGCAGGTCGACGATCGTCTGCCGGGCCGTCCCGAGGACGTCCTTGATCCAGTCGGGCCCGGCGATGTCGGCGTGACCGATGAGCACGTCGATCCGCTCGACGATGTCATTGTCACGCTCTTCGGCGACTTCGGGAAGGGTGTTGCAGGGTTTCTTCTCGTCTGCAGCCTCACCGTTGGTCGGCACGGGTTGTGGGGGCTGCGATTCCGGCTGCTGCGGCATGGTCACGTGGCTCCCGTGGAAATGTGGACGTTTGGTCCTGCGGGCATTCCGGTTGATCGCCCGGAAAATCGAATCATAGCCTGCAGCGATCATCGAGGAAACATTCGCCATTGCAGCTGCACGCGTCGGCCGCACCGCACCGGGCTGCAATACATGAGGGCGGTGACCGTCGTCTACGCCCGCGAGTTCCTGTTCATCAAGCAGATGGCCGACCGGGGCGAACTGGGCCGGATCCAGTTCCTCCAGGCCAGCCACCAGCAGGACATGGACGGCTGGCCCGACCACTGGCCCAGGCTGCCGCCGATGCACTATGCGAAGCACTGCGTCGGGCCCTGTCTGGCGCTGGAACGGAAGGCTGCGGCGGAGGTCAGTTGCTTCGGGTCCGGGCGGATCCGCGAGGAGTTCGTCGGTCGCCATGGCTCGCCGTTTGCCATCGAAAGTGCTCATGTGAAACTCCGCGGCAGCGACGGCGTCGCCCGCGTGATCCGCGCGCTGTTCGACACCGCCCGGCAAAGTGCCAACTGGACCTGCACGGGGCTCTTCGCCCACGAATCGGCAATCGCCGGCGGAAAGATCGTGAAGCTGCCGGAGTGGACGTTCAGCGGCTGAACGATTGTCCGCGTCCGGCCGGTCCAGCGGGGAGTGGAAGCGTGCGGCTGGAATGGTATGATTCCGGCGATGCGGTGACTGTAGCTCAGTTGGTTAGAGCATCGGTTTGTGGTACCGAGGGTCGCGGGTTCGAGTCCCGTCAGTCACCCTGAAAAACAGCGGTTTTTGGGTTCCGGTTTCGTCGGCTGGCCAAAAATCCTCAAATCGGTTCCTGCCGGCGGGCAGGGAGTGGGCCGGACTGGTCCCGATCCGCAGTCGGCTGCCAGCGGCAGGTCGAAGGCCGTCGAGGTTTCAGCAGGGCCGCGGCGCGGGTCGGGGCTGGCCCCCGATGCTTTCTAGGGCCGACGAACTTGGTGTCGGCCAGGCTAGCCAGCTTGGCGGCCTTGCCTGGCGAATTGGCCGCTCAGTCGCGTGGCCCGCTCGCGGGACGTGACGAAGCGATCTTCACCAGTCGCGACAGCAAGCTCGAGGCCGCTCGTGCGAAACGACTCGGTGCAAAGTCACGCGCTGCCGAGCAAGCCATCGCACACACGGTGCTCATGTGACGTTGACACGCGCGGTACAGTGTGACTTGACCTGGACGGAGGATACGGCTCCGGTGAGGACCTCTCTCGAGCCGAGCCAGGGGCCGAGACCGACGGACGGGCGGTTGCCCTCAACAGCACCGCCCGACCCTCCCTTCGGGATCGGCACCATTGAGAAAACCCTTCGGGGCCGGCGGCCGCGACTCAAGCGGCATGGAGCCGCACGGTGTTCCCTTACGCCTTGCCCTCGCGATTCCAGTTCACGCTGAACCAAGACACCCCCGGGCTTCTACCGCCGGGGCGCGAGTGGGTCGTCCGGCCAGGCATGCTTGGGATACCGGCGCCGGAGTTCTTTCTTGATGTTCTGGTACGCGCCGCTCCAGAAACCTGCCAGGTCCGACGTGACCTGCTGCGGCCGGTGGTTCGGTCCGAGCAGGTGCAGCACCACGGGGATCGTACCGCCTGCGACCCGCGGCGTCTCCCGCACCCCGAACAGGTCCTGAATGCGGACGGCGAGAACGGGAGGGCCTGCCTCCTGATATGCAAGCCGATGCCGGCGGCCCGTCGACAAGTCGACCTGCGCCGGGGCGAGCCGTTCGACCTCCGCGACAATCTCGTGGCCGACTGCTTCGTGGTATGCCGCGAGCCAGTCGGCCGCGCGGAGTTCGTCGAATGAACGTCGGCCCCGGCAGAGGCCCGGCAGCAGCCGGATGATCGCGGCGTCGTCGATCGCGGGCAGGCCGAGGTCGGGCCGCGCCGCGGCCAACCAGCGGGCCCGGGCCCGAAAGGCTCCTGCCGGCGTGTCTGCTGCGGGAAGCAGCCGCTCGAGCCGCGTCGCCGCCTCGCGGGCGAGCAGGTGCGCAGCCGCATCCGCGTCGGCAATCGGCACCGGTGTCTCCTCGAGGACGAGGTCGAGCCAATTCGTCCGCAGCCGCGCCTCCACCTGGCCCCGTGTCGGGTGAAAGAGCAATTCCGACGTCGACCGCAGGTTCGCCGCCGCGAGCGGAGCGATGTCGAGCCAGGCACGTTCGACGGCCGATGCCATGCGCACGCTCGCCTCGCCGCCCGAGTCCGCGATGTCGATGGCGAGAAAGAGGGGCTCGGCCCGGACCCGCGAACCGGCCTCCAGCCGCACGCCGCGGCCGCCGACCAGCGTGCCCCGGTCGTTCGCGCCGGGCCGCAGGCGGGCGAGACGGTCTGGAAACGCCTCCAGCAGCGCGAGCATGAGACCCGCGGCGGGGTCTGCCGTACGACCCGCCAACGGCACGTCGACGACCGCATACAGCCGCTCGGCGACCCGGAGCACGTTCCTGGCCGCACCGGCATGGAGTTCAAGGTCGGCATCGTCCACGGCGACGCCGGCGTGGAAGGCCTGCAGGGCGAGGACGCGATCGACGACGTCGGAGCGGCTGCGCACGCCGCGTCGGTCCCGCGGTCCGGTGCCCGCGTGGCGGGCCGGTCGAAACGGATCCCGCTCGGAAAGCAGCGCCGCGGCGATCGACGCCTCGCGCAGGACCCCGTGCCTGGCGCCGGCGAGCAGTAGCCGGGCCAGTCGCGGGTGGGCCGGCAGGTCGACGAGGTCGCGGCCCAGCGGCGTGAGCCGCTCGGCGCTGCCTGCTCCCTCGATCGCCCCCAGTCGTTCGAGCAGGCTGCGGGCGTTTGCCAGGGCGTCGGCGCCGGGCGGATCGAGCCAGGGAAAATCGCGCCGTTCGCCGAATGCCATCAACTGCAAAATTGGTCCGGCGAGGTCGCCGCGAACGACCTCGGGAGGCTCGGCGTCGGACCGTCTGTGATGGGACGCCTCGTCCCACAACCGCCAGCAGCTGCCGGCCGCGGTCCGACCGGCCCTGCCGGCCCGCTGCTCGGCTGCGGCCGGGGAGATCGGCACGAGTTCCAGTCGCGGCAGGCCCGTCGCCGGCGACACGAGCAGTTGCCTGGCGAGCCCCGAGTCGATCACGGCCGTGACGCCGGGAATCGTGAGCGACGTCTCCGCGACGTTCGTCGCCAGGATCACCTTGCGTCCGCCCACGTCGTCGAGGACGCGGTCCTGCCGCTCCGGCGGCATGTCGCCGAAGAGCGGCAGCAGGGCATGCCCGCGCCGTTCCACGTCCGGGCCGATCGCCCGCTCGCACTGCACGATTTCGCCGACGCCGGGCAGGAACACGAGCACGTGGCGGGAGGTGGCTCGCAAGGCCTCGTCGACCGTCGTGGCGACGAGGTCGACGAGGTCCCGTCGGTCACCGTGCCGCAGATGCGAAATCCGCACGGGGAACAGGCGTCCCGCTGCCGACACGACCGGACAGGGCGTCGTGTCGCCGAGCAGGTTTGCCACCGGGCCCGCGGCGAGCGTGGCGCTCATCACCGCGATCCGCAGGTCGGGCCGCACCGTCTGCCGCAACCGCACGAGCATGCCGAGGACCAGGTCCATCTCGATCGTCCGCTCATGGACCTCGTCGAGGATCACCGCGCCGATTCCCTCCAGGCTCACGTCGCCGAGCAGGCGGCGTAGCATGATGCCGGTGGTTTCGACGACGAGCCGCGTATCGCGGCCTGCGCAGGTGTCGAAGCGGACGCGGTAGCCGACCTCGGCGCCGACCTGGCCGCCGCGCAGCGCCGCGATCTGCCGGGCCACGGCACGGGCGGCGAGCCGGCGTGGCTGGAGGAGAATCACGCCCAGGTCGGCGGGCAGGTCATCGAGGATCGCCGCGGGCACGAGCATGGTCTTGCCCGATCCGGGCGGGGCCGTGACCACGACGGCACCGCCACGCGACGCCGCAACGGCCTCGGCAAGGACTGACGCGACGGGGAGGTCGGATGGGAGCCGGGATAGCATCGGTGTTGCGACGGGCGGCCGGGCGTCGGAGATGGTCACCGGCCGGAGAGATCATAGCGTCGTCGCGAGAGCCCGCGATTCGGGACGTCACCCGCCGTGCGAACGCGTGGTACCATTCGTTCGGGCACTCCGCGTCACTCACCTTCCACCGATGTCGCTGGCGATCGAGACCGACGGCCTGACGCGGTATTTCAACGGCTCGTGCGCTGTCGAGAGGATCGACCTCCGCGTGGATCGGGGCACCTTCTACGGCTTTCTCGGTCCGAACGGTGCCGGCAAGTCCACCACCATCAAGATGCTGACGGGCCTACTCGCGCCGACGGCCGGCAGGATCTCGGTGCTCGGACACGACGTGCTCGATTCCCGGGCGGCGCTCGAGGCCAAGAAGCGAATCGGCGTCGTCCCCGAGAGCCTGGCGCTGTTCGACAATCTCACAGGCCCCGAGTACCTGACGTTCGTCGGTCGCATTCATCTCCTGCCACGCGACACGATCCGGGCCCGGGCGGCCGAACTGTTCGATTTCCTCGGCCTCGCCGGCGCGGAGACGAAACTGACGCTCGAGTACTCGCACGGCATGCGGAAAAAACTCTCCCTGGCGGCGGCGCTGCTCCCGAATCCGGACCTCTTGTTTCTCGACGAGCCCTTCGAGGGTGTCGATGCGGTGACGGCGCGAGTGATCCGCGACCTGCTGGCGGGCTTCGTGGCCCGCGGCTCCACGGTGTTTTTGACGTCGCACGTCCTGGAGATCGTGGAGCGACTCTGCACGCACGTCGGCATCATCGTCCGCGGGCGGCTCGTCGAGCTGTCTTGCTCCCGTCGAACCTGGAATCTCCGCGGGCAGGGGTTAGCCTACCCTTTCCCCCGGAGGATTCCATCCCATGACCCAGAAGCGTAAGCGGCTGTCCGGCCCCGAGAAGATCG
>JBKDUV010000069.1:0-4489 GCA_046339335.1 Planctomycetia bacterium
GTTTGGGGAGAATGGGTTGAATCACTTCCCACTGTTCGTCTGTGACTTCGTGTCGTTTCATGGCAGTCGGCCTCCTTGGCGGGAGACCAACTACAGAACGACTTGTCCGGCCGCCAGACCGTTTTCAGACAGAGCCTAGCACGACGGATTTCCGGCCTGACGGCTCCTTGAAGTCAAAGTCAGCTTCCGCGTACGTCCGCCAGTTCTTCAGGTGTAGCTTCGCCAAGTACATAGTTCACTCCGCCTCTCGAGCGATGAATCGAGTGATGATGGCCGCGATATCGTCGTCAAGTCCGTGTCGCCGGCCTGAACCCGAGTAATCTGTCTCGAGTTCGCACAAGTCCTTCAACAGTTGTGGGTCAACTTGATGCTGTTTGCAGACCTGCTTAACCAGTTTTTTTGTCTCGGCGTCGTCGAAACACGGGGGCGGTTTCATCAACTAACCTTCCTTTCCACATCAGTGACGGTTTTGTTGAGCTTCTGTAACTGCTTTAGGACAACATCGGCGTGATCTGTTGCCCACTGCTCACGAATCAGCCTGACTTCCAGCTCTGAAATCAATTCCTGGCCCGTCTCTTCCTGAAGCGCCAGCAATTCGTTCAGCAGCATCTCTCGAGCTTGAAACGTCAGCGGACCCAGTCCAGGCTCGCCATTGCGGCGTACCTTGGAACGATAATCAGGATTCTCCGAGATTGCCTTCAAGCGATTCCGGAACAGCATTAGCGGCTCCAAATGCCCGTGCCCGGAAGCGATCATCGACTCGATCGAGTTATCTTTGTCGACGACTGTGCAAGTCCAGCACCCGAACCGCGTGGACGCGGATCCACACGACGGAGCATCGTCTTCGCTCATTACGAATGGGCATTCCCCGCCTGCCGCATCTCGGTAGAGAGCTGCCAGCTCGGCATAGTCGCCACCCCAGGGCGGCCGGCTGTTGAGCAGAAAAATCCAGACCTCGTCCGTCGTCAGATCCTTGACTGGGGAAAAGACCCAGCACCCCTTGTGATCGGAATGGGGCGAAAGCCGACTGTGATCGCCGGAGTGATGCTTGGCGATATTTTGGGCACGCGCCGCTGATTCATCCCGTCGAACGCCAAGCAACAGGATCGCCTCCCCGCTGTCGTTGACGATCTGCCGAATGACCCGGCTCGTCGGTCGAATCTTCATCCGATCCGTGCACCATCGAAACGTGCGATTCGGCGCGGGATAACCCTTTCCCAGCAGATTGACCCAAAACGTTTCTTCGACTACTGGCGTTGTGCGAACGACCGATACGGGAATCCTTAACTCCGGTACGTTTTCCTCCAGCGTCGTCAGCGTCTTGTCTACAAACGACTGGTAGACAGGCGACTCGACCCGAGTGTCGTTGCTGACGAGGTACACCGCTCGCTTTCTGTCCTCCGGTGAAATCGAAAGCAGGCACTCAACAACGAGGTGCGCGAGTATTGTCGAGTCCTTGCCCCCAGAGAACCCAATCACCCATGGTTTTTCATGCGGCTCGAGATACTCCTCGCGGAGTTCCTTCCGAATTGCCCGCAACTTTGCCGGCAGATTTTCCGCAAGATTCGGTCTTCCTTGACTCATGGCCGATGCATCCCAACAAGCGTGTTCGTGAACGAAGAAGGCCGAAGTGTATCGAAGGCACCAAATACGCTCGCGCGAAGCCCTTGCCGGCGATCTGCCTCGCGATCTTTTGGGAAGCCTGGCCAGCGTGCCAGTTCCTGACGCGTCCGGAAACGCGGTTCGAGTATATAGCCCACCCGAGGGGTGCGCAAGGACTCCCGTTTCACCCGCGAACAACGTGGTTTTTCGTGCGACGGCAAGTCTCCGGATGCCCATATCCCACTCGGACTGCGAACGAGCGTCAGTCGCAAAACTGCCCACGCCGCTCGCGCTTGCTCGGACCTGCGCGATGGTCCGGGTCGCCTCCTTGTGCGCGAGGCGCGCCCCACGCGTCGCGCCGTTCGATTCATAGTCCATGCGCTTCCGCCGACCCCGATGCCAGGATTCGATTCCACTGAGATGACCGTTCGTGTAGCCACGCGCCGCGGACGCAACGTTGGGCACGACGCCCAGGCGCACGGCCTGCCGGGGCGACCATAGGCGCCCCGCGGGACAACCTTGGTCCGCGATTTCCCCTCCGCGTGAGGGTGCGATGGCCTCCGGCCCGGGCGGCACGACTCCAGCTCGTTGGGGGCGGCTTCCGTCGTGCCGCGAAGACAACAATGCGGAAGTCGGGCATCCTGCCCTCCTGCCGTTCTGAGCAGCGGCTAGCCCTCGATGCTGGTCTCTGCGGGGGGCTCATCAGGGGGAAGGGGGCTCGTCTCCGCATCCGGCATCGACTCGCCCCCCTCCCCCTCGCCGCCCCCCGCGGTGCGGCATTCGCCGCGCCCCCGGCTTCCCCCTCCCCTGAGTGCGGAATCGAGGGCATCCCCGCCGCTGAAGGGCCGCATCGTGCGGCTAGAGGAAGCGGCCGCAAGCGGCCGCCAGAAGGCTTCCTGCCGGCTTTAGCGGCGGCCTCCTACCGCCGAGCCCCCGCCGCCCCCGAGGCCGCCCTGGGCGAAATGGTGGCCCGCGGCGGCGGCTTCGTGTCGCGGCCCGGGTTGGCGGGGCTCCGCTCCCGCGGCGGCGGCTCCCAGGGGCTCATCCTCAGCCCCGATCGCCGCGTGCCGCGTCCGCTCCCAGGGCGTTCAGCTGGGCCGCAGGCTCCGGGCGGCGACCTCAAGCGTTCTCAGCGGAGCAGCCGGCGGCCGGCTGCGGGGCGGCTTCCTGCCGGTTTCAGCGGCGGCATCGTGCCGCCGCTGGCACTAAGGCCCCCGCGCTACGGAAGTGTCCGACCAACGGTGCCCAGCGGCCGAACCGCTGCGAGCCGGCCGAAATCCTCAAAATCTCCGCGGTTTTCGACGATATACAACGGCCGCGTTGCATATTGCCAGGCAGCGTTGTATATGGTTCCTTGAGGATGTTGGTGGTCGGAGGCGCAAGGAGGCCGCCCGGATGACGAAGCCTTTGAAGGTCGGCCTTCGGGCAGGAGGAAAACCGCCAGACGAGTTTTTGTGGTCGGTTCACTACCTCACAGCCGCTCGCGAAGCTGCGATGGGATTTTTGAATGAAACGCAATATGCCCATGTCGTGGACGCCTTCAGGGCTTTGGCGCGAGAAGACGATCCGCGTCGGCCCGTTACTGAGTGGGTGGAGCCAGTCGAGCATTACTTCGAACTCAAGGACAAAGGCGGGCCTCTTGGCCGAATCAATCTCCGCGTTTTTTTCACCGTACTTCCTGAAGACCGAACAATTCTTGTGCTGCATGCCGTGAAGAAAGAGGCCGACGGCCAAACCCCGCAACGAACAAAAATCCTTGTGAGACGAAGATTGCGTGATTTTCTGGCTGGCATCTACGGACCGCTGCCCTAGGCCGAACAACCCGCGCACGAGCGAACGGAGAGTTTCACCATGTCAATCGTTCAAACACCAACCACCGCGGCCAACTTCGCTGACCAAGCCAGCGCCTACGCCCTTGCTATCCGTGTGCTGGCGCCGCGGTTCCGGCAACTCACGCGTGAAGACAAAGCAGACTTCGCCGCCTTGGCTGCCGAGTTTGCATCCGCCGATACCGAGGAAGAACAGCTCGAAACCATCAAGGCGATGATGGAAGTCCTCGATGGTCCCGTGGGAACAATTGCGCGTTTAGACCTGGAGTTGCCCACAAAGCAGCCCGAAGGCTACGAGAACTGGGTCAGGTGGATCAGCAAGCAAATCCGGGACGCACGCCTTCACGCAAAGCTCACCCAAGAGCAGCTGGCCGAAAAGAGCGGTCTTCCGCAAAGCCACATCAGCCGAATCGAGAACGCCAAGCACAGCCCTTCTCACGCGACCTTGCAGAAGATCGCCGCGGCCCTGGGCGTGCCTGTCGAGCATTTCGATCTCACCTGAGCTGCGTGCTCTCGCCGGCTTCCACAGCAAGCCATTGGCAGCCGAATCGCCGTGGCGGCCGGCCTGCCGGTCAGTCCGCGCCCCCGCCCGGCCCAGCGCCGCGCCCCGGTAGCACCGTCGCGAAACCGCTCCTGCGGTAGCACCGAGGTAGCGCAACGCGTTTTCAGCGCCGCGGCGGCCGAATGGCCGCCGCACAGAATCCATCTGTTTTGATGGATGAAAATGAAGCTGGGGAACTAGGATTCGAACCTAGACTAACTGGTTCAGAGCCAGTCGTGCTACCGTTACACCATTCCCCAAACACGGAATCGCGTCTTGGGAGATTACCCTTCGGTCCGCGGATCGGCAATCGCGGGGCCCCTGCCGCGTCGCTCCGCACGGCCGGGACGTTTCCTCGCGTGCCTCATCTCGAACTGATCTCCTCGGGTCGGCGACACACGAGGTTCGACCTCGCCGAGGGGCGTACCATCGTGGGCCGCCATCCGGGCTGCGACGTCGTGCTCGACGAGGCCGCGGTCAGCCGCCAGCACGCGGCAATCGTGCGGGACACGGCGGG
>JBKDUV010000070.1:0-17902 GCA_046339335.1 Planctomycetia bacterium
GCTCGCCGTGGACGGCCCCGCGGCCAGCGCCACCCGGATCCGCAGCGTGCTCGCCGGCGACGCCGGGCCGGCACGGGACGTGGTCGTGCTCAACGCCGCCGCCGTGCTCTGGGCGGCCGGCCACGCGGCCGATCCGATCACGGCCCGGCACCGCGCCGAGGCGGCGATCGATTCGGCCGCGGCCGCGCGGCTGCTCGAGGCGCTGCGGGCCGGTCCGCCATCTGTCTGAGCGCCAGTGGCCTGACCACCGGCGCGTCAGGCAGCCGCGACGTCGATGGGGATCTCGAGGCCGTCGTATGCGAGTTCGATGCCGGCGGGGAGCGTCGCCGAGATCGGGGCATGGCCGAGTTCGTGGCCCATGTGGGTGAACAGCGTCCGCCGCGCTCCCACTCGCTCCGCCACCGCCACCGCCTCCGCTAGCGACAGATGCGTCGGATGCCGGGCGGGCCGCAGGCAGTCGAGGACGAGCGTGTCGAGCCCGGCGAGCAGCGGCCAGGTCTCGTCCGGGATCAGGTTCGTGTCGGTGCAGTAGGCGACGTTGCCGAAGCGGAAGCCGAGCACGTCGAACACGCCGTGCCGAAGCGGCAGCGGGATGACCCGCGCCCCGAGAACGGTGAACGGCGCCGTCGAGATCCGCTCGAACGTCAGCTTCGGCACGCCGCCGCCGGGCACCGGCATGGCCTCGAAGGCGTAATCGAAGGCCCGACGGATCCGCTTCTCGACCCGCTCCTCGCAGAGCACCGGCAGCGGCCCGCCGGCGGCGTAGCAGATCGGCCGCACGTCATCGAGGCCGTAGACGTGGTCCACGTGGTCGTGGGTGAAGAGGATCGCATCGACCCGCGCGATGCCCTCGCGGAGCAGTTGGCTGCGCAGGTCGGGCGTGGTATCGACGAGCAGGTGGCCGGCCGGCAGGCCGACGACGACGCTCGTCCGCGTCCGCCTGTCGCGCGGGTCGGCACTCGTGCAGACGGGGCAGCCGCAGCCGACGACGGGCACGCCGACGCTGGTTCCGGTGCCGAGAAACACGAGCCGGCCGGTGATGTCGCGGCCCCTGGTCCAGACCGGCTGCGGCGCCGCGGAGCGGGGCTCGTTTCCTGCGACCGCCGTGTGAGTCAAGTTGCCCGCCGCGTCCTGCATGCCTGATAGTATCGGGACCGGCACGCGAAATGCCATGGCGGAGGCCCTCGGCCGCCCACATGTTCCACCGTTGACCCGGAGCAAACAATGTCCCGTCAGCCCGCGGCACGCGTCGCCCTCCATGCCTGCTGCCTGGCCTGCATCGGCGGCCTGATTGCGGCCTTTCCCGTCCGGGCGGCCCGGGCGGCCGACGAGCCGATCGTCCTGGCCGTCGTCGCCTGCGATCCCTATGCAGAGCTCAAGGCACAGGTTGACTGGCTGGGAAGCGTCGTCGATCAGCCCGCGCTCGCCAGCCTCGTGGAGTCGCCGCTCATGATGGCGACGCGGTTCCAGGGGCTCGCCGGCCTCGACGTGAACCGTCCGACCGGCGTCAACTTCACGGCGGAGGGTCCGGGCAACACCCCGGTCATGCGCGGCTTCGTGCCCGTGAAGAATCTGGACATGCTCCTCCGGTCGCTCGCGCCGGTGATCGGCGACGTGGTGGAGCGGGACGGCATCAAGACGGTCACGCCCGCCGGCATGCCGGCGCTGCAGATCATCGACCGCGAGGGCTGGGCGATCATCGCGGCCCGCGGAACCCCGGATGCTCCGGCCGGCCTGGAGCAGCACCTCGATCCCGTGGTCAAGTCATGTTCGCTCGGTGCGCGGCTGTTCCCCTCGCGGCTGCCCGAACCTCTGCGCGACTGGATCGTGACACGCGCCGGTGAAGCGGCGGCGCGGCAGGCACAGCATCCGGGCGCCGCACCCCTTGTCGCCGGAGCCCTGAAGCAGCAGTTCGCCGCGACCGAGATGGTGACCCTTGGCCTGACACTCGACGTCGAGAAGGCGCGGGCATTCCTCGAATCGCGACTCTTGATGTCGGCCGACTCGGCCGCGGGCAGGCTCGCCGATGACATGGCGCGGGCGAAGCCCACGGCTCCCACCCTGATGACGACCGAAGGTAAGCCGGCGGCCGTCGTCGGTCACCTGGCCGTCGCGGTTCCCGAGCCGCTCTGCAAGCAGACACTGGCCGTGTTGCCGTCTCCCGCCACCGCACCCAACGCCACGCTCGCCGCCGTCATTCGGGAACTGGTGCCGGCGATGCTCGATACGGGGGTCATCGACACCGCGTTCACGATCGACACCGCGGCGGCCCGCGCCGTCACTGACCCTGCCCTGCCCGCCATCACGGCCTGCGTGAAGGTTGCGGATGGCCGCGCGGTCGAAGCCGGCCTGAAGAAGGCGATCGGTACGGCGAAGGGGCTTCCGGCCGGCGTCCGCGTGACGTTCGACACGGGCCGGGTGGGAGCCGCCACGCTCCACACCCTGGAGATCGACACCGCCGACGACGCCCGCCTGAGACAGATGCTCGGCGAGCAATTGCTGGTCACGATCGGAATCACCCCCGACCGAGCAATCATCACCCTCGGGCCGGGTGGCGACACGCGTGCTGCCGCACTCTCGACGGCTGCCGCCGCCACAGAATCCAAGCCGTACGCGGGGCTTGAGCTGTCGCTGCTCCCGCTCATCCGCCATGCCGCGACGGTTCAGCTCGCCGGCCTCGACGCCGGCTCCTCGGCACGGATCGAGGCCGTGCTCAAAAAGGCCGCGGCCTATCCCTCGTCATCGCTGCACCTGCTCGTCCGACCGATCGAATGGGGCATGGCAGTCCGGCTATCGGCAGAACCCGGGGCGATCAGGCTGCTCAAGGATGTCGGCACCCTCGAGTGGGAAGCGGGGCGAGGATCGGCGAGAAGCGGGCCCGTGCCAAGTCGCCCGGCGTCGCCGCAGCAACTCAACTGGATCATGAGGGGGATTTTGATTGACGCGGACGCCAACCCCCGCAGTGGCGACAACTGGTTGCCGACCGACATCCGCGCCAAGGACGGCACACCGCTGCTGAGCTGGCGGGTCAGGATCCTGCAGCACATCAACCTCCAACACGTCTTCATGCAATTTCGTCTCGACGAGCCCTGGGACAGCCCGCACAACATCGAGCTGCTGAAAAACATGCCGGACTTTTACCTCAGCCCGGAAGCCCCTGCCGATCAGCCCCGGCACATGACGACCTACGTCGGCGTTCAGGGGGACGGCCTCTTCCTGCGGCCGGACGGCAAGCGCCGGCCGACAGCCGACTTTCGCGATGGCCTCGGCAAGACCATCGCGGTCGTCGAAGTTTCCCCGGCGCTGGCCCGCGAGTGGACGAAGCCCGACGGCGACTTTCCCTCGGAGAAGGAATTCCTGGCTGCCATCGCCGCCTGGCGGAAAGATGGCATGTTTCATGCCGCATTTGCCGATGGGCACGTTCGCGAGTTGAAAGGTTCCGACCTGACGCCGGCCGATTTTCGCGCCCTACTGACCGTGGCGGGCGGCGACAATCCGGCAGAGCCGGAGCCCCCGCTTCGCAAACCGGTCGACAGTGGGTCCGTGCCGAAACGCCGGACGGAATCGGACGACCTCCAGGCGATCATAAAGGGCGTGCTCAAGAACGCCGACGCCAACCCAGACAGAGGCGACAACTGGTTCCCGACCGACATCCGCTCCAAGGACGGGAAACCGCTCCTGAGTTGGCGAGTTGCGATCCTGCCGCATGTCGGGCTGAAGTCCCTTCACAGCGCGTTTCGTCTCGACGAGCCATGGGACAGCCCCCACAACATAAAGTTGCTGAAAAACGCGCCCGACTGGTGTCGGAGTCCGGCGGCGCCCACCGGGCAACCCCAACACATGACGACCTACGTCGGCGTTCAGGGAGAGGGACTCTTTCTGCGGCCGGACGGTAAGGCACGACGACAGTTTGGAGATTTTTCCGACGGCCCCAACAGGACCATCGCGGTCGTCGAAGTTTCCCCGGCGCTGGCCCGCGAATGGACGAAGCCCGACGGGGACTTTCCCACGGAGAAGGAATTCCTGGCTGCCGTCGCCGCCTGGCGGAAAGATGGCACGTTTCATGCCGCCTTTGCCGATGGGCACGTTCGCGAGTTGAAGGGTTCCGACCTGACACCGGCCGATTTTCGCGCCCTACTGACCGTGGCGGGCGGCGACAATCCGGCAGAGCCGGAGCCCTGATGCGAATTGCAGGGCGAATGTCGCGGGTAAAACTCCGTGGCCAGGCCCGCTCGCAGCGATCGCCCGGCGCTACGGCCGGCCCGGGCGAGTGACGGCAGCCGTTCGACTCGGCAACCACCATGCAGAACGAGACGTCTGACAACCGCGGCCATTCCGGCGGGCTCGTGGCGACCGTCTGTGGTGTCGTTTTCCTGCTCCTCTTTGGCCCCCTGGTCATCGTCGTGGGCGAGTCGCTCTGCTTCGGAACGAATCACTTCGAACGTGGCCTGAGAGCCATGGGCATTCACGGCTTCTATGAATGGTTCTACAGAGTCACGGGGATCATCGACTTCGTGACGTACCTGCTCAGAGCCTTCAACCTCATTCCCTGATCCAGCCGCAACAATCGTGTTCGGCACGGAACCGCGTTTCGGGGACGCCCGGCCGCCTGCCGGGCGAGGGTCATGCGCCAAACGGCGAGCCGGTCGGAGGCACGCGCAGGAGTCGGGGTGCTTTGCCTGCACCACAGGACGTACCATTAAGCACGAGCTCGCAACGGCAAAGTCCCCCGACGACGAGCATGCCTCCGACCGGCGGCGCGGCTGCCGGGCGAGGGGGCCGCGTGCCACGGCGCGGCAGGCCGCGGCGTCTTCGGGCACACTCTCGCCTTGACCCCCGCACCGATTCCCCGCGACAATCCATCCTGTAGCGGCCTGCACCGGGACGGGTGCAGGCCGCCCTGCGCCGTAACTGCGATCCCGGGCTCGTGCCCGGGCCCAGGTGCCGCACCCTGCCCCCGCACACCATCGCCGAACAGCATTCATGGAAACCCTCGAACGCATCTGGGAAACCGTCTCCAACGGGGCCGCCGCCGTCGGCAGCCGCGTCGAGCGGACGCTGACCGGCCTGTTCGGCTCCTCAAACGCCCGCTACCTGCGTCGGCTGGAATCCAAGATCGAGGCCATCAACGGACTGGAAACCCGGCTCCAGGGGCTCAGCGATGCGGAACTCCGCGGCCAGACGGCCGAATTCCGGCGCCGGCTGGCGGCTGGTGAGACGCTCGACGACATCCTCGTCGAGGCCTTCGCCACCTGCCGCGAGGGAGGCCGGCGGTTCCTCGGCATGCGGCACTACGACGTGCAACTCGTCGGCGGCATGGTGCTCCACTCGGGGGCGATCGCCGAGATGATCACCGGCGAGGGAAAGACGCTCGTCGCCACGCTCCCCGCCTACCTCAACGCCCTCGAGGGGCGGGGCGTGCACGTCGTCACCGTCAACGACTACCTCGCCCGGCGCGACATGGAGTGGATGGGCCCCCTGTACCTCGGCCTCGGGCTGACGGTCGGCGCGATCCAGTCGGGCATGGAATCGGCCGAGCGGCAGCGGTCCTACGCCTGCGACATCACCTACGGCACGAACAACGAGTTCGGCTTCGACTACCTGCGGGACAACATGCGGATGGCCGCCCGCGGCGACGACCGCTTCCCCAAGCACCAGCAGCAGAGCCAGGGGCCGCTGAACTTCGCCATCATCGACGAGGTGGACAACATCCTCATCGACGAGGCGCGGACGCCGCTGATTATCTCCGGCCCGGCCCACGACGACGTCGCCAAGTACGCCCGCGCCGACCAGATCGCCCGCCGGCTGGAAACCGACCGGCACTTCGAGGTCAAGGAGAAGGAGCACACCGTCGCCCTCACCGAGGAGGGCGTGCGGCTGGCGGAAAAGCTCGCCGACGTCGAGAGCTTCTACACCGCCGGCAACATGGAATGGCCGCACCTCATCGACAACGCCCTCAAGGCCCACTGGCTCTACAAGCGGGACGTCAATTACGTGGTCCAGAACGGCGAGGTGGTGATCGTCGACGAGTTCACCGGCCGCCTCATGCCGGGCCGGCAGTGGTCCGACGGCCTGCATCAGGCGGTCGAGGCCAAGGAGGGAGTGCGGATCAAGGAGGAGTCGCAGACGCTGGCCACCGTCACGCTGCAGAACTTCTTCAAGCTCTACCGCAAGGTCGGCGGCATGACCGGCACCGCCATGACCGAGGCGACCGAGTTCTGGAAGATCTACAAACTCGACGTCATCGCCATCCCCCCCAACCGCGGCCTGAAGCGGATCAACCACCCCGACGTCATCTACCGCACCGAGCGCGAGAAGTGGATCGCCGTCGCCGACGAGGTGGAGCGGATCAACCGCTGGGACACGCTGGCCCTCGCCGACGGTTCGTGGAAGGTGGGAACGATCCTCGGCGAGACGCCCGCGGGCTACGAGTTCCAGCCCAAGGGGGAGCGGACCAGCGAGACGATTCCCGCTGCCAAGGTCCGCGAGACCCAGCGGCGCGGCCTGCCCGTGCTCGTCGGCACGGTGTCGATCGAGAAGAGCGAGCGGCTCTCCGCCCTGCTGGAGAAACGCGGCGTCGAACACCAGGTGCTCAACGCCAAGCATCACAAGCGCGAGGCGGAGATCATCGCCCAGGCCGGCCGGCTCGGGGCCGTGACCATCGCCACCAACATGGCGGGCCGCGGCACCGACATCATCCTCGGCGGCAACCCGGAGACACTCGCCTGGGCCAAGCTCCAGGACACGTATCCGACCCGGCTCGACGTCCCACGCGAGGAGTGGGACGGGCTCGTCGCCGAGATTGCCGCCCGGGAAAACATGCGGCCCGAGGGGGAGCAGGTCCGGAGCATGGGCGGCCTGCAGATCATCGGCACCGAGCGGCACGAGGCCCGCCGCATCGACCTCCAGCTCCGCGGCCGTTGCGGCCGGCAGGGAGACCCCGGCTCGAGCCGGTTCTTCCTCTCGCTGGAAGACGACCTGATGCGGATCTTCGCCGGCGAATGGGTGAAGAACGTGCTCACCCGGCTCGGACTGCAGGACGGCGAGGCGATCGAGAGCCGGATGGTCACCCGTCGGGTCGAGGCGGCCCAGAAGAAGGTCGAGGAGCGGAACTTCGAGGTCCGCAAGAACCTCCTCGAATACGACGAGGTGATGGACGAGCAGCGGAAGCGGGTGTACGGCTTCCGCCAGCGGATTCTCGACCATACCGACGGCGACGCCGATTGCCGGGAGATGATCCTGGAGATGGTCGATCGCCAGGTGACGCAGAACATCGGCACGTTCCTCGACAAGGACTACGGGCCGCAGAGCTATGCCACCTGGGCGGCGGGGCAGTTCGCCTGCGAGTTCGACGGCAACGACTTCCGCGGCATGTCGCCGAATGAGGCCGAACGGCTCGCCTGCGACGAGGCGATCCGCCAGGCCGACGCGCAGATCTTCGAAGCCGTCGACGAAAACCTCCCCGCCGGCGAAGACGAAAGCGAGTGGAACTGGTCGGCGCTGGCCGCATTCGCCAACTCCCGCTGGAAGCTGGGCATCTCCGATCGCGACCTGCGCCGGGTCGGCCGCGACGGCGTGGCGGAAATGCTGCAGACGCGGGCCCAGGAGGCGATCCGAAGGATCGACCTTGCTGAGGGAGCCCGGTTCCTGGCCCCCGACTTCGGCCTGCGGACCGCCTGCGCCTGGACGGAGTGGCGGTTCGGCGTCCGGCTCGACAAGGCCGACCTCGGCCCTCTCGAACGCACCGGCTACGATCCAAAGGCATTCCAGGAACTCGTCTCGCACAAGGCCCGCGAGGTCTACGCCCGACGTGAGGTCGAGTACCCGGTGCTCGTCGGCCTGTCACACTTCGCGCAGCGCCAGCCCGACGGCTCCCTGCGGCTCGACCGCGACGGACTGCTCGCCTGGGCGCGGGAGCGGTTCGACCCGAATCTGGAAGCGTCCGATCTCGACGGGCCCGACCTGGAGACCCTGCGCGAGCGGTTGATCGCGGCCGGCCGGCGCCGGCACGACCGCGGCGACGACCCGCGGGACGAGATGAAGCGAATGGAGCGGGCCGTGCTGCTCCAGATCCTCGACAACGCCTGGAAGGATCACCTGCTCGCCATGGACCACCTCCGGTCGAGCGTCGGCCTGCGCGGCTACGCCCAGGTCGATCCGAAGGTGGAGTACAAGCGCGAGGGGATGCGGACGTTCGACCTGATGTGGAAGGGAATCGACGAGCGGGTGGTGGACATCGTGTACCGCATCGAAGACGTCGAGGAGGAGGCCCTGCAGAGCACCTGGAAGGAGACCGCGGCGATCCATGCCGAGGCCGCCTCCGCCACGCGGGCGGAACCTGCCGAGGAGGGGGCCGCCGCCGCGGCGGAGCCGGCGCGGGCCGAACCGATCCGCAATTTCGCCCAGCGGGTGGGCCGCAACGATCCTTGCCCCTGCGGCAGCGGCCGGAAGTTCAAGAACTGCTGCGGCAAGGCGGGGGGCGTGCCTGCCGGCTGACCGCCTCCGCGCCAGCCATTCTCGGGAACGTTCCATGCATATCCGTTCCGGCCTCGTGCACGTGCTGCTCGTCCCGTCCCTGCTCGTCCAGGCGCCTGCCGCCGCGGCCGATCCGCCGGACCCGCGGGCCATCGTCGAGAACAGCCTCGGCATGACGTTCGCCCGCGTGCCACCGGGGACGTTCACGATGGGTTCGCCGGAGGACGAACCGCGGCGCGAGGGGCAGGAGACGGCGCACGAGGTGACGATCAGCCGCGGCTTTCTCCTCGGCCGTCATGAAGTCACGGTCGGCCAGTTCTCACGGTTCGTTCGCGACACGGGCCACCGCACCGACGCCGAGCGGGACGGACGGGGCGCCTACGGCATCGACGCCGCCGGAAAGATCGGCGACATGGAGCCGCAGTTCACGTGGCGCAGTCCGGGATTCGAACAGGCCGACGATCATCCGGTCGTCGACGTGAGTTGGAACGACGCCCAGGCGTTCTGCGTCTGGCTCGGCGACCGCGAGGGGCGTCGTTACCGGCTGCCGACGGAGGCCGAGTGGGAGTACGCCTGCCGGGGCGGCACCCGCACGCCCTACCAGCACGGCGACGATCCCGAAGGCCTGGCCGAACGCGGCAACATCGCCGATGCCACGGCCCGCCGCCGCCACCCCGCCTGGAAGATCGGCATCCGGGCGGAGGACGGCCACGTCTGCACGGCGCCGGTGGGCAGTTTCAAGCCCAACGCCTTCGGCCTCTTCGACATGCACGGCAACGTCTGGGAGTGGTGTGACGATCGTTACCTGCCCGGCTCCTACACCGCCGAGCGGCAGACCGATCCCACCGGTCCGGCGGCTGGCAACGACCGGGTGCAACGCGGGGGTGGCTGGTCGAGCGACTGGCCCAAGGCCCGCTCCGCCGCCCGAATCGGCCGCGATGCGGCCGGCTATCGCGGCTGCTACCTCGGCTTCCGCGTCATCCTCGTCGACGAGGAACGACGATGATCCACTGGGCCTACCTGGCCATCGCCATCGCCGCCGAGGTGCTGGGCACGAGTTTTCTCCGCGCCGCGGCCGGCTTCACAAGGCCGCTGCCGACACTGATCGTGCTGACCGCGTACGTCGTCGCCTTCTATTTTCTGTCGCTGACGCTCGACCAGATTCCGCCCGGCATCGCCTACGCCGTCTGGTCGGGAGTCGGCGTCACGCTCGTCGCCATGATCGGCTGGGCCTTCTACGGCCAGAAACTCGACGCCGCGGCTTTCGTCGGCATCGGCCTGATCGTGGCCGGAGTGATCGTGCTCAACCTGTTCTCCACGTCCGCGGCCCACTGATCGGCCCCCCGCAGCCGCCACGTGTTCCGCCAGCGACTGTTCCTTCACCGCGACGACCGCAGACCATGGCACCGCTGCTGAACGTCGTCTATCTCGCGGCGCTCCTCGCCCTGCTTCCCTGGGCGGCCTGGCGGCGACTGTCCGGCCGCCGCCCCGTGGCCGCTCTGTGGACGCGTTTCACCGGCAGCGTCCGGCATCCGCCCGCGGCGTCTGGCGCGGCCACCCGCCGCATCTGGATGCACGGCGTGAGCGTCGGGGAGGTGCAACTCGTGGCGACGCTGGCGGCCGAGGTCGCCGCCCGGGCCGCGGCGGCAGGGTTGTCCGTGGACTGCGTGGCTTCGAGTTCCACCACCACCGGGCTGAAGGTGGCGGAACGCAGGTTCGGCCCCGACCGCGTGTTTCCCGGCCCGCTCGACTTCAGCTGGGCGGTCGCTCGGACCCTCGACCGGGTGCGACCCGACCTGCTCGTCCTCGGTGAACTCGAACTCTGGCCGAACCTGCTGGCCGCCGCCGGACGCCGCGGCATCCCCGTGGTCGTGGTGAATGCCCGGATGAGCGAACGGAGCGCCGCCGGCTATCGGCGCATCACCTGGCTCGTGCGTCGCATGCTCGGCCAGGTTTCGCTCGTCGTCGCCCGGTCGGCGGCCGATGGAAACCGGTTCACGGCGGCCGGGGCGGCCAACGTGGTCGTCGCCGGCTCGATGAAATTCGACGGCGTCCGCGGCGACCGCAACACGCCGGAGATCGCTCGGCTGCGCCGGATGGCCGGCATCCATGCCGATGACGTCGTGTTCCTCGCCGGGAGCACCCAGGATCCCGAGGAACGACTGGCGGCCGAGGCCTTCGTCGCAGCCTGCGGCCGGCATCCCGCGGTCCGCCTGGTCCTCGTGCCCAGGCACGTGGAACGGACGCCCGAGATCGCGGCCCTGCTCGACGGGCTCGGGCTGCGTTGGCAGCCCCGCAGCCGGCTCGAGGCCGACGGGCCCGACCCGCAGTGCCGGGTCCTGCTCGTGGACACGACGGGCGAACTCGCCGCCTGGTGGGGCACGGCGACGATCGCCTTCGTCGGCGGCAGCCTCGACGGCCGGCGGGGGGGACAAAACATGCTCGAGCCGGCGGCCTATGGTGCGGCCGTCGCCTGCGGACCGCACACTGGCAACTTCCACGACGAGGTCGCCGTCCTGCGGACCGCCGACGCGGTCGAGGTGGTGGCCGACGGCGCCGCACTCACGGCCTTCGTGGCACGCTGCCTCGCCGAGCCGGCGTGGGCCGCCGAACGGGGCCGTCGCGCCGCGGCCGCCGTTGCCGCCGGCCGCGGAGCCACGCCCCTGACGGCCCGGCTTCTGCTCGAGCAACTGGGGAAGACCGGAAAAAACCCGTGCATGGACGGGGGCAGTTGCCGGGTTGGGCCCGGCCCCCGATAATCTGTGCTTTCGGCAGGGGGATGTTCGTCCCGCCGCCATTTCCTCCTCCCTCACGCACGAGGCGCATTCCGTGGCACAAGGCAAGTATCTGTTCACGAGCGAGTCGGTCAGCATGGGCCATCCGGACAAGTTGGCCGACCAGATCTCCGACGGCGTCCTCGATGCGTACCTCGCCCAGGATCCGAAGAGCCGCGTGGCCTGCGAAACGATGGTGACCACGGGCCTGGCCGTCATCGCCGGGGAAATCACCTCGCGCGGCACGATCGACTACCAGCAGGTCGTCCGCGACGTGATCCGGCAGGTCGGCTACACCGACGACGAGATGGGGATCGCGGCCGACACCTGCTCGGTGCTCGTCGCCGTCGGCAAGCAGAGCGGCGACATCGCCATGGGCGTCAACGAGGACGATGCCAAGGGGAAAGACATCGGTGCCGGTGACCAGGGGCTGATGTTCGGCTACGCCTGCAACGAGACGCCCGAGATGATGCCGTTGCCGATCGCGCTCTCGCACCGCATCCTCAACCGGCTCACCGAGGCGCGGCAAAAAGGGGAGGTCGACTGGCTCCGTCCCGACTCGAAAAGCCAGGTGACGATCGAGTACGAGGGGAACCGTCCCGTCCGCGTCGACACCGTGGTGGTGTCCACGCAGCATGCGCCCCACGTCTCCAACGACGACATCCGTTCGTTCGTGATCGACAAGATCGTCAAGCCGCTGCTGCCCACGAATCTCGATACTTCCGACATCACCTACCACGTCAACCCCACGGGGCGGTTCGTGGTGGGAGGACCGCACGGCGACTGCGGTCTCACGGGCCGCAAGATCATCGTCGACACCTACGGCGGCTGGGGCCGGCACGGTGGCGGCGCCTTCTCGGGCAAGGATCCGACGAAGGTCGACCGCAGTGCCGCCTACATGGCGCGTCACGTGGCCAAGAACATCGTGGCGTCCGGCCTCGCCGACCGCTGCGAGGTGCAGCTCGCCTACGCCATCGGCGTCAGCGAACCGGTCAGCGTGCACGTCGACACCGAGGGCACCGGCCGGATCGAGGACGAGCGGCTCTGCGAGGTGGTGCGGGAGTTCTTCCCGCTGACCCCGCGCGGCATCATCGACTACCTCGACCTGCGTCGGCCGATCTACCGGCGCACGGCCGCCGGCGGCCATTTCGGTCGCGACGGGTTCTCCTGGGAGAAGACGGACCGTGCCGCGGAACTCGCCAAGGCGGCGAAGGCGACCGCTGCCCTGGCCTGAACCCGCATGTCCGTGTTTGCCGGGTTGGTGAGTGCCCCGAACCGAAGCAGCGGTTGTCATGACGACGAGTCTGGCGGCTTGGAGTGCGGTGAGCGGGCGGCATTGGCCGCATTCGCGGGAGTGGCCGCCTGGTTCGGGAGCCTTGTGCTCGCGGCGAGTGGCATGCTCGTGCTGGCCCGCCGGCTCGGGGGTGCGTTCGCCGTGCCGGCTGGGAGCGGGAAGTTTTTTTTCCTGCTCGTCGGCGGAGCGGTCATGCTCGCGGTCACCGTCCAGGTCTGCCGCATGGGACGAAGACCCGCGGCGGCCACGATTGCCTGCGTCGGCTTCGCCGCCGCCATCCTCGCCATCGGCCTGCCCGCCGACCTGGCCTCCTGGGCGACCTCGGCGACGCCCTCCGTGGCCGTCCTCGCGGCATCGCTTGCCCTCGTCGGTCCGGTTGCGTTCGGCCGTCCGGCGGCGTTCGCTCCCCGTCCGCGGCCGGAGCCGCGGGGCCCGGAAACTCCGGCCCCGCGCCGACGGCGGCGGCGGTCGCGGCCGGACGCATCCGCTCCACCGCGATGCGTGAGCCAGCGGCAGGAGCGGTTTCGGCTTGCGAGCGGAGAGGACTGCATCCGGGGCCGAATTCACCTCGAGGTCCCGGCCGGCGCCCGAGTGGTGCACGGTCACATGGGGTTCTGCCCCGCGTTCGCCGCTCTTCCGGAGGTCAGGGTCGAGACGCCCTACGACGGTGTCGAGGCGACGGTCTCCGCCGCCGAGATCGTCCCCTGGGGCGTGCGGATCGAGTGCCGGCTCGCGGAGCCGGCCGAGGAACCGATCGTCATCCCCGTGCTCGTCGTGGCAACAACGCGGGTGTGAGAGGACCCTCCTGCCCATGGCACGCTGGCCCAGACACGCATGGACGACGCTCTTCACCTACGGACTGATCTTCGCCGGCTTTCCGCTGCTGGCATACGTTCTCTGGATGTGGGTCCGCGGCCGGATCTGACTTCCGCTCCCGAATCGTGAATCTCAGCCCCACGCCCATGCCCGCTGCACACGGAACCGATCCGCCGTTCGCCGCCCAACTCACCCATGCGGGTCAAGCCGCGATCCTCGCAGCCTGGCCTGATCTGCCCGCGGACTGCCGCGCCACGCTGGCCGCCGACCTGGCCGCGGTCGACTGGCCGCTGCTCGCCGAGATGCGCCGGCTCGTGGCCGCCCGGGCCGCCGGCGGGGCGGCGGCCGGAGAGACGCCCGACCTGTCCGATGCGATCACGCCCCCGTGCCTCGTGCTCGGTTCGACCGCCAACTCCATCGCTCCCGCGGCGGCCCTCGACCGCGGCGCGGAGGCGCTTGGCACCGGCGTGGTGGGAGCCATTCTCGTGGCCGGCGGTCAGGGCACGCGGCTCGGACACGACGGTCCGAAGGGCTGTTTTCCGATCGGACCGGTGTCGGGGGCGCCGCTCTTCCGCCTTCTCCTCGGCAAGCTCGCAGCGGTCAGGAGGCGGCACGGCCGCCCCGTACCCCTGGCGATAATGACGAGCGCCGCCACCGACGCTCCGACGCGGGACTTCCTCGCCCGCGATGCCTGGTGCGGCCTCGATCCGGCCGACGTGCGGGTCTTCTGCCAGGCAAGTCTGCCCGCACTCGACGCCACGACCGGGGAGATGCTCCGGGACCAGCCGGGCCGGCTGGCCCTCGCCCCCGACGGGCATGGCGGCATGCTCACGGCCCTCGCGGCCGGCGGCCTGCTCGATTGGTTCGCCTGGCGCGGGGTGGAGCACGTCGTCTCCTTTCAGGTCGACAACCCGCTGGCGCTGCCCCTGCACCCGGAGTTTCTCGGGTATCACCTGCTCGGCGGCGCGGAGTTCAGCACGCAGGTCGTGCTCAAACGCGACCCCGGGGAACGCGTGGGGGCCGTGATCGAGTCCGGCGGCGCGCACCGCGTGGTAGAGTACAGCGACCTCGCCCCCGAACTGGCCGCGGCGCTGCTGCCGGACGGACGGCTCCGGTTTCATGCCGGCAGCATCGCGGTGCATGCCTTCGCCCGCTCGTTCCTCGACCGTGCGGCGGCCACGTCCGGCGCGCTGCCGCTGCACCTCGCCTTCAAGGCGGTGCCCTTCGTCGACGGCCGCGGCGTGCGGCAGGTGCCGGCCGGACCGAACGCGATCAAGTTCGAGCGGTTCATCTTCGACCTCATGCCGCTGGCCCGCCGGGTGTGCGTCGTGCAGATCGATGCGACCGACGGGTTCGCGCCGCTGAAGAACGCGGCCGGCGCGGCCGCCGACACGGCCGACCACGTTCGCGCGGCGCTGATCGCGCAGGCGCGGCGGCTGCTCGCCGCGCGGGGCATCGTCGTGGCCGACGGGGTGCCGGTCGAGCTCGACGCCGCCCGGATTCTCGACGAACACGACATCCCCCTGGCGGCTGGTTCGCGGATCGACCTGCCGACCGTGGTGGGGAACTGACACCAGCCGCATTCCGCGGCCCTGGAGAAACGCGATGCTGCATGCGATCGTGATGGCGGGCGGATCGGGGACCCGCTTCTGGCCGGCGAGCCGAACGAACCTCCCGAAGCAGCTGCTGCCGCTGGCCGGCCCGCGGACCCTGCTCGAGGACACCGTCGACAGGCTCCACGGGCTCGTGCCACCGGAGCGGATGCTGATCGTCACCGCGGCCCGGCTCCTCGAACCGATCCGCATGCGGATGCCCGACTTTCCCCTTTCCGGCCTCGTCGGCGAGCCCTGCAAGCGCGACACCGCGCCCTGCATCGGCCTGGCCGCGCTCCTCGTCGCCAGGCACGATCCCCAGGCGACGATGGCGGTCATGCCTTCGGACCACGTGATCCGCCCCGCCGAGCGGTTCCAGGCCGCGATCCGCCAGGCCGCGGCGCTCGTCGACGAGTCACCGCAGCGGCTCGTGACATTCGGCATCCGCCCCACATATCCCGCCGAAGGATTCGGCTACATCCAGCAGGGGGCGCCGTTTTCGACCACGGCCGGCGACGCGCCCGCCCACGCGGTCGCCCGGTTTCGGGAGAAGCCTCCGGCGAGCGTCGCCCGCGAGTACCTTGCCGCGGGCAACTACCTGTGGAACTCCGGAATCTTCGTCTGGCGGGCGGCCACGATTCTCGCCGGACTCGAGGCGCGACAGCCGGAGATGCTTGCCAGGCTGCGGACGATCGCCGCGGCCTGGGACGGTCCCGACCGCGACCGCGTCTTTGCCGCCGAGTTCGCCGCCATCCGCGGCATCTCCATCGACTACGCGGTGCTCGAACAGGCTCGTGACGTGGCCGTCATCGAGGCGCCATTTTCCTGGGACGACCTCGGCGGCTGGTCCGCCGTGGCCCGGCAGCAGGCCGCCGACGAACGCGGAAATACCGTCGTCGGCCGGCATGTCGGCATCGACTCCACGGGGACCATCGTGCACGCCACGGACGACCATCTGGTCGTCACGATCGGCCTCCGGGATATGCTTGTGGTGCATACGCCGGACGCCACGCTGGTGGCCGACCGGGCCCATGAGGAGCAGGTCCGGGCCGTGGTGCAGGAACTCGAGAAGCGGGGTTGGACGGAATACCTTTGATGCGGTTCGCACGTTTGGCTCGCGCGGTTCGCTGGTCAGGGCTCCCGTCATGGGATTCCAGGAGCTGGTTTCGCGCACGAGGATCGAGCAGGATTCGGATGCGTCGCCAGAGCGGTGCACTGGTCGTCTGCGCCGCGTTCGCGGCCTGGGCCGCGGCTGCCCGGGCCGCCGAACCGGGCACGGCCGCGCCGGCCCCCGGCGGCGTGCCGCTCGAGCAGGTCGCATCCCGCGATGCCCGCTGGCTGGAAGGGGCGCGCCGGGCCCGCGAAGCCCTTGCCTGGACCGACGAGCTCGTGCTCCACGACTGGCGGCTGCAGCGGCGGCCCGATGCCGACGACTGGCGGATCATCGGCCCCACGGAGGCCGTCGTGAAGGCGGGCCGCGATGCCGAGTGCCGGGAGGCGTTCGCCCGGATCGCCACGACCGAACCCGTCCCGCCCATCCGCGCCGAGGCCGTGATCCTCCTGCATGGCCTTGGGGAGGGGCGGGATTCGATGCAGCCGTTGGCCGCGTACCTGCGCCGGTCGCTCGACGCCACGGTGCTCTCCTTCGGATACGCCAGCGTCAAGGCCGACATCGACGCCCACGGCCGGGCCCTCGGCCGGGTGGTCGCAGGGCTGCCCCGCACCACCCGGCTTCATTTCGTCGGCCACAGCCTCGGCAACCTCGTCATCCGGCGTTGGATGGCGCTGGCTGATCCGGGCGACGTCGCCCGCGCCGGACGCGTGGTGATGCTCGGGCCGCCCAACCAGGGCTCTGACCTGGCCCGCATGGCCGCCCGTGTCTGGGGCGTCGCCGCACGGGCCGAAGGGGCCGCCCGTGACCTGCTGCTCGAATGGCCGGCCGTGGCACCGACACTCGCGGTGCCGGCCTGCCCCTTCGGCATCGTTGCCGGCGGCACGGGAACCGAGGAGGGCCTCAGCCCGCTCCTCGACGGTGACGACGACGCGGTGGTCCGCGTCGCCGAGACGCGGCTCGACGGGGCGGACGACTTCCTCCTCGTTCCCGTGCATCATGCCGCGATGATGCGCGATGCCGCGGTCCAGAAGGCCACCGAATCGTTCCTCGAGACCGGCCGCTTCGGCCGGACGGTGACCGCGGGCGCAGCGGGGGCCGCCCCTCCGTGACCGCTCCCCGCTCGCAGCCGATTCCGGCCGGCCGCGTGGCTGGCGTCGATTACGGCCGGCGCCGTATCGGCATCGCCGTCTGCGACGTCGCGAGGATCCTCGCCAGCCCGCTCTGCGTCCATCTGACGACGGGAGATCGCACGGCCGATGCCACGTTCTTCCGCCGCCTCGCTGCGGCCGAGTCGCTCGTGGGCTTCGTCGTCGGGCTGCCGGTGCACGCCGACGGCACCGACAGCGCCATGTCGGTCGAGGTCGAGCGATTCGCAGCCTGGCTGTCCCGGACCACCGATCGCCCGGTGGCGTTCCACGACGAGCGATACAGTTCCCGAGAGGCGGCCGGCCTACTCGCGGGTGTGGGCCTGACCCGCGGCCGCAAGAAGGAACGTGCCGACGCCGTCGCGGCGCAGGTCGTGCTCGCGTCGTGGCTCGAGTCCCGGAGGCTCGACGCCGCCGAATCCGCCCCGGGGCCGCTCGAATGACCGGCGTCGATAGCGGAGGTGCCGACGGTGCCGCCAGCCCGGTGCGGCTCGTCGTCGGCTGCGGCTACCTCGGCGAGCGGGTCGCCCGGCGTTGGCTCGCCGAGGGATCACGGGTCATCGGTGTCACACGGAGCCCCATCCGGGCGGCCGCGCTCGCGGGCGCGGCCATCCTCACCGGGGGACCAGGCCGCCGGGCCACCCACGGGCACAGGCGTGGTCGCTGGCGGTGCGACACAACTGACTCAGCCG
>JBKDUV010000071.1:0-10252 GCA_046339335.1 Planctomycetia bacterium
GGCAAGGCTGTCGGGGCCATGGATGGCCCGACAGCCGTGAAACTAGATCGCAGCCGCCGCCGTCTCGCCCGTACGGATGCGGACGACTTCGGCGAGGTTCGTCACGAAGATCTTGCCGTCACCGACCTGGCCAGTCCGTGCCGTCGTCATGATCTTGCTGATCACCGCCTGCGCCTCGTCGTCCCCCACCACGACCTCGATCTTCACCTTGGGCAGGAAGTCGACCGAGTACTCGGCGCCACGATACGTTTCGGTGTGCCCTTTTTGCCGGCCGAAGCCCCGCACCTCGGTGACCGTCATCCCCTTTACGCCATGGGCGTTGAGGGCGTCCTTTACTTCCTCGAGTTTGAAATGACGGATGATCGCTTCGATTTTCTTCATGGTGGAAATTCTCCCCGGCGGTGATGGCCTGCGGCCTTGGACAATCGGGCTGACGGTTCGCCGCCGCCCGGTGGTTGAATAGGCACACGGCGTGCCAAACCACGTCGCCCGGGGAACAGTGGTTTCGTGCCGATCTTGTGTCGCACCGGCGAGGCGCGAGAGCCGCTCTCGACCACCGGACCATCGATGGGCCAGGGGCGTTTTCGCGACTGGAATCCCATCACCGCCATGCCGTCGCGCCGGCGAGGCGCGTCGCGGCGAATGTGACACGGACGGTTCACGGGCTTGGCGGCTGGCACGTTGACCGACGATTCGGGCCCTACTACATTCCCCCCGTGTACCACGCGAGACGCCCGAACATGCTGCGGGGCCAACTCATGGCGTCATGGAGGCTCGTGGCGGCAGTCGCCTTCGGGATCTGTTGCCTGGCCCGGTCCCTCGACGCCGCTGATCCGGCCCCCGGCGGTGCGACCGCGGGAAAGCCGGCGGATGCCCTTGTTCTTGCCGACGTCCTCTGGCAGGCCGTTCCGGAAGACCTCCGGGGCGCGGTCGTCGGCCCCGACGACCGGATCTGGCTGGAACTGCCGACGGCCCAGCCGGTCACGGTCGCCATGGCCAAGGAGACGATCGCCCGGGAATTCAGTAGGCCGACGCCCCGGCTGCCGGGCCTTCGCCCGGTGCTCTTCGAGCCCGAGGGCCGCATCTGGTTCGGCGGGCCGCTGCTCACCTTCATCCTCGGCTTCGACGGACGGGACTGGGTCGAACGGCAGCTCGACAAGGCTCGCTTTCTCGTCTACGAATCCCCTCCCAGGTTCCCGGAGCCACGCCAGACGCCGAATGTGGCTGCCGCCGGCCGGGCCTTCTTCCCCGCCACGAACGGGGTGCACGTCTACGACGGCCGCGAATGGAGCCATCTGCCGTCGCAGCATTCAGAAAGCACCAAGCAGCCGATCTGGCTGCTGCGGCAGGCCGATGGTTCGGGCGTGCTCATGAACCGCGAACTGGAAACCTGGGTCTGGCGAGACGGCAGCTGGTCACGGGTGCGGAGCGACCTGAAGCAGCCGGCGACCGCCTGTCCGGCACCGGACGGGCGGGTGTGGATGTTCGGCGACAACGGCCGGGTCGTAGCCGTTCCGGTGCAAGGCGGGGGAACCGTGGCCAAAGATGCGGGGGCGGTGATCGCCCGGCTGCGGGAAGCGCGGACCGCGGCCGAACGCCAGCCGCTCGTCGAGGAACTGGCCGCCAGCGGAGCCAAGGCGGCCATCGAAGAGGCCCTGGCGTCCAGCCTGGACCCGGATTTTCTGGCCGCCCTCGCCAGCGCGTTGAAGATGATCGAGAAGCCGACCGCGAGCCTGCTGGGCGACTACGCGGTGACGGCAGCATCGCTGTTCGCCTTCGACAACGAGACCGGGACGGTCGTCCTGAGCGTGCGCGGAGCCCGCCGGGCGCAGATCCCGCTCGGAGACGGACTCCTCGTGGCCCGCCCGCGGGATCCATGGCGGGTTTTTGCCGCCCCCGAGGTGACGGGGGCGGGGGGAGAACTCCGCGGCTTTCTTTTTGCCGACCGGGGCCGCGGCCTGTGGATCGACCTGTTGGCAATCGACACGCCCCCCCTTCCGCGTCGATCTCGAAACCGGCGCCGTGACGGCGCGGCTTCCCGACCCGCGGTTCGGCTGGCCGCTGGCTGAACGCCGTGACGGCACGGTGCTCGTGGGCCGGTGCCAGGTGCGCCAGCAGGGCAACATCGGCCCGGTCGTCGGCGGCATCGCCGCCTTTCGCCCGGGCCGCCCCGACGATCACGTCGTGCTGCCGACCGAATCGTGGACGCTGAAGCCAGGGTACGGCGGATTTCTCGGGGTCGACTCCACCGGCGCCGTCTGGGCGAACCTCGCCGACATCGGGCTGTCGCGGTTTCTCGACGGCACCTGGCGGGTGCTGCCGGGGAGCGGAGTCATGGGGGCCGATCAGATCGACGGCGTGATTTTCGGCGGCCGCGGCGACGCGATCATCCGCTGCCGGCAATGGTGCTATTGGAACGGCAACGAGATCACCTCCTATCCGGGCCTCGAGGCTCTCGTCAAAGCCAATCGGGAGACGATCGCGGCTTCGTTTGGCCCCGTGTTGCGGCCGCGCAGAATGGCCTTCTTCGGAGTTGCCAGCGACGGCGTCGGCCGCATCTGGGCATACGACGAGCGCGTGCCGAGGTATTCCGTGCTCGTCGGCGAAGACTGGCTCGACGCCCGGGACGTCATGCGGGCCGGAGGCCTGCCGGAGGCGCGCGTAGGGGGGGTTCTGGCCGCCGGCGGCAACGCCGTCTACATCAGCGACTTCTACCAGTTGCACCGCGGGGGGCGGTCGTTCTTCTGCACGTTCGCAGACGGTAAACCCGTGTTCCGCGACGCGCCGCACACGGTGGACAGCAGCGAGGTTCTGACCACTCCCCGGGACCGTGCCGGCGGCCTGTGGATCGCGACGAACGTCCGCACGAAAGGCGGTCCGGCAGACGCTCCGACCGACGTGATCGGCGACCAGCTCGCGATTCGGATCGTGGGGGGCACGGTCGCCACGACGCTGCGAAATGCCGGCTGGCCCGTGCTCTGCGACGCGGATGGAGCCGTCTGGCTCGACCAGGTGCCCGGCCTGCCCCATGGTACGTTCAACGTGTGGCGCAGCGGCACGACGACCGGCACGGTCCACGTGCCGGGCCTGACGGACGGGCTGCTGGGCGGCGACCGTCCGGGTATGGTCTACGCCCGCACTGCCCGCGGCGTCACCCACCTCGTCCCCGACGGTGCCACATATCGCATCGGCTCCCGCTACGCCGTGGCCGGCGTGGACGGCGTGTTCACCCCTCTCGCGGTCGTGTCCGACGGGCTGCTGGTGGGCAGCGGTTTCGGCAAGACAATCGGACCACCGCCGTTCCGCGGCGCCGGGACCGTGCCCCAGTTCCGCCTGGTGATGGCCCGACTTCCCCGGCCCGACACCCAGCCAGCCCCAGGAAAACCCTGACATGCACTCCGCGCGTCCATCGATCGTCGCTCCGCTCCTCGCCTGGCTCGCGCTGTCTGCAGTCTGCGACGCGGCGCCGCCGACCGCGGCCGCGGAACCGGTGGCGATGAAGACGATCGACGATGCCCGCCTCTACGACCTGCTCATCGCCGAACTCGCCGCCGTGCTCGATGGCCGGCAGCGGCTCACCCCGCTGCCGCGGAACGTGTCCGACGTGGTCATCGGGCCAGGGGGCGAGCCCTGCTTCGTCGTGCCTGGCACCCCGGATACGCGTCCCGAAGCGTTGGAGACCGCCGTCGCCCGGGCAGGACGGCAGGAGCCCGGGTTCCGCGTGCTCTGGGAGGCGCGGCTGCTCGGACACGACGGCGCCGATGCGATGGCGATCGCGATCACTCCCGAGCCGCGGGTGGCGGTCATCGAGGGCAAGACGTCCCGGAACATCTCACTTCCCCCGCGGAACCCGCCCTCCCACGCCATCCGTGTCGGCGGTCGCTGGATCTTTCTGACGCCGGGGGGAATCGCCGGGGAAAACGAGACGACCTTCTGGCCGGACTCGGGAGGACTCCACGTCGGTGTCGTGAAGCGGTTGCTGCGCGTGGGGGATGACGGGATGGCCGCGGTGCAGAACGACGCCTCCCGCTCGCCGTCGATTTTGTACGGAATCCGGACAGCCGGCACGTGGACGACGGGCAGCCTCGCCGGCGCTCCCGCACCGCTGCGGTCGGCGGTCCGGCTTGCCGACGGCCGCTGGCTGGCGATCGGGCAGCACATCGTCGAAAGCCGTGCCGACAGGCCGCCCCGACCGACCGAGGCCCAGCTCGAGGCGACGCTGGCAGCGGCCCGCGCCACCGACTGGGCCGCACTCGCGCCGCTGCTGGAGGCGGTCTCGACCTATCCGCCGAGCAATACGGCAGGACTGGCCAACCTGCTGCAGAAAATCCCGCCGCGCAACCCGGCGCTGCGCAGAGTGACCACCGTCCTGGACAACGCGCGGCGCGAGCTGGCACGCATCCCGGCCACCGAGGGACTCGACCAGCAGCAGACCGACAAGGTCCGGGAGATCCTCGCCGCCTGCGAGAAACAGCTGGATGTGACGGCAAATGCTCTGGCAACGGCGGTGCCGGACGTGCTCCTGCGTTCGCCCGCCGAGATCAGTGCCCGCCTGCAGTCGGGCATGCAGTTCTACCGGGGACGATGGCTCAGCGTGCTGGACGTCGTCCGGCAGGAGACGCTCGATTCCGCGCTGCTCTGGGTCAAGCTGGGAAACACGCCTGAGGAACCTTCCGGCACGCTGGCGCTCGCCCGGCTCGAGGCTGACGGCGGGCTGCGAATCGTGACGGAGGTCAAGGAAGTCCTGCCGTACTGGCAAGCGTCGATGGTCGCGGCACCGGCGGCGGACGTCGCCTACTGCGTGACGCCGGGACGCGGCATCGCCCGGGTGTCGGCGACGGGAGTCGATTGGATCAGCACCCGGGAACGCGGCCCCGTGCAGCTGATCGGCGCCGACTCGCGAGGTCGGGTGTATTTTCGCAAGACGGATCCCCGGCCCAGTGGTGCGCCCGCCATCGACGACACGTCCCAGCTCTGGGTGCTCACGCCCGATGGCGTCGAGGAACAGACCCCGGTCGCCAACTGGCCGACCTTCGGCCAGCCGGTGGCCGCAGCCGACGGCAGCATCTGGTTTCTGCAACCACAGCGGCAACGATCCGCCGGACCGATGCAGCCGGACCCCGCGCCCGCGGCAACGCCCGGGATCGAGGTCAAGCAGATCGACGTGACGATCGAACCCGCGCAGGATCCGGCCGTCGCCAAGGGGCCGGGATTTCCAGGCCGGCCCGACGGGTTCGAGGGCCCACGGCTCTGCCGGCTGACGGGACCGCGGTCGCTGACGGAGTACGCCATTCCCGGCCCGGCGCTGACCGCGACCGCCCTGCACGCGGGGCGTGATGCAGCCTGGTTTACCAACGCGCCGCGCGTGATCAACATGCCACAGAATCCGCTCGCGTTCCTCGCCGGCAACGTGCTGCGGATGGACAAGGATCTGCACGTTCTGGCCGAGCGGTCATTCGACGCCCTGCTGGCCGCCGCCCCCGACACCTTGCCGCTGGAGTCGTGGAGGGAGGTCGTGCCGAACATCGACGCGGACGCGGTTACGCCGCAGCAACTCCTCCGCACCGGCGATCTTCTCTGGGTCAACGCGGCCGGGCGGGTCGAGATCTACGCCCGCGGCAGACCGCTCGCCGTCAACGACCGGCTCGTGCTCCGCGGGCTGCAACTGCATGGGGCACGGGTGCGGCCGCTCCTCGTCGGGCCGCTCCATATCAATGGCCGGACATCCGTGCTGCTGAGGGCCGCGGCGACGGAGGGGTCCGGATACACCTGGATCACGCCGAACGACAAAGGCGTGCAGATCGATCCGGTGGCGACGCTGCCCGCCGATAAGCGCGGCTACTTTCCCGTCTGGCTCGGCAACGTGCCGCTCGTCGCCACCGATCGCTCCGCGGCATTCTTCAACTGCAGCGAAGGCCGTGTCTGGAAAATCATCGGCCCACAGACGTTTCACCTCGCTGCGGACGCGGGCACGCCTTTCCTCGGCCTCCGCGAAGCTGATGCCTTCCTGGCCACGCGTTCCCCGTACGCCAAGCGCGGCGTGCGACTCTGCAAGCCCGGCGCCCGCATCGACGTGCCGGTGCTCGCTTCGCGCCGGCTCGACCCAGTCGCGGTCGCGGCCAACGGCCGGATCCTCTGCCTCCAGCCCGACGGCCTCTCCTGGCTGGCGCCGCACCCGGAACAGGGCTACGTCGTGGCGGCGACCCGCCGGCTGCCCGACGGTCTCGCCGTGAACGGCTACGTGGGCCGGCTCGACGGCGCCGAGGTCGTCACCGCGTACGACGGAAGCCAGCAGCGGGTCGTCGTGGTGCCCGATGCCCCCGCCGAAGCCGCCGCTCCGTAGATGAAGGAAGCGTCGCGGATCAGGTCGGATCAGGCCGGCGTCCCGACAGGACGGTCGCCGCGGGGCGAACCCGTCCGCCCCACCGTCAGGCTTTCTTTCGGAAGACGGCGCCGTCGAGGCCGTGCCCCTTCATCAGCCGGTAGAGCGTCCCCCGTGGCAGCCGGGCCTCGCGGGCCGCGGCCGACACGTCACCGGCGTGCCGCGCGAGCAGTTCGGTGAGGTACTGCTTCTCGAACCGGGCGACGTGCTCGGCCCGCTGCGCGAAGAATCCCTGACCGCCCGCCTCCGCGGCGCCGGCCTTCCCGGCCGCGGCCACGATCTCGTCGGGCAGATCGTCGAGCCCTGCGACCGGCGACCGCGTCATGGCGATTGCCCGGCGGACCACGTTCTGCAACTCGCGGACGTTCCCCGGCCAGTGATAGCTGCGCAGCACCTGGTAGACGTCGGTGGACAGACCGCCGACCGTCCGCCCCATCTCCTGCGCGGCCCGGTTGGCAAACGCCTCCGCGAGCAGGCCGATGTCGTCGCCGCGCATCCGCAGCGGCGGCAGGTCGATCCGCACGACGTTGATCCGGTAGTAGAGGTCGCGGCGAAACTCCCCCCGCTCCACCATCTGGTCGATGCTCCGCGACGTCGCCGCCACCACCCGCACGTCGACGGCGTTCTCCTGCCGGGCCCCGACCCGGCGAACCCGCCGCTCCTGGAGGACCCGCAGCAGCTTGGCCTGCAGCGGCAGCGGCAGTTCGCCGACCTCGTCGAGGAACAGCGTGCCCCCGTCGGCGAACTCGACGAGGCCGATCCGCCGGGCGTCGGCCCCGGTGAAGGCGCCGCGCTCGTGGCCAAAGAGCTCGCTCTCGATGAGGGCGTCGGGAATCGCACCGCAGTCGACCGGCACGAACGGGCCGCTCGAGCGGCGGCTGCGCCGGTGGATCGCCCGGGCGACGAGCTCCTTGCCGGTGCCCGTCTCTCCGGTCACGAGCACGTCCACCGAACTGGCCGCGATCCGCTCGATGACCGAATACACGCCGCGCATCGCCGGGCTCTCGCCGAGGAAATCCTCGAACGAATAGGGCCGCTCCACGGCCCGGCGCAGCACGTCCTCGGCGGCCTTGCGCCGCGACGCCTTGAGCAGCCGCACGAGCGCGTCCTCGAGGTCGGTCTCGACCCGGGCGATGTCGATATAATCCCCCGCGCCGGACTGCAGGCAGGCCCGCGCGGTGTCGATCCGCGGCCGGGCGTCGATGATCACCACCGGCAGTTGCGGGTCGGCCTTGTGGATCGCGGCATGGACGGCGTCGGCCGCCGGCCCGATCCGCGCCGTGGCGATGCACAGGTCCCACGAGTCGCGGGAGAGCGTGCCGAGCGCCGCGTCGAGCGACGTCTCGATCCGGACCTCGAGCGGCTGCAGCCGGGCGACGAGCCGCCCGTAGGGCAGCGCGTCGCCACCGGCGGAATCGATGATGATGATGCGGGGTTGCTGCACTGGACGCCCCGAAAGGCTCGCCCACGGTCAGCGGCGCCGGGAATCGCGGGCACGCTCGTGCCCGGAATCACCGCTTTCGCCGCGCTGCTGCGTCGGCCGCCTACCCACGCCTGCCGCGGGGAGTATGCAACCGTGGCCCGGCCGGGGCAAGCGGCGACGTTGCTTTCGCGGGCAGGCCGCTCTGGTACATTTGCCGCTGTCAGGCGGCGGTCCCGCGACCGGCCGCAGTCCGCATGGTTCCAGCGAGCACCTTTCATGGCCCTCGACACCTATGCCCAGTGTCCCGGCGGCACGGGCAAGAAGATCACGTTCTGCTGTGCGGATCTGGTCGGCGACCTGGAGCGGATCGACCGGCTCATCGACGGTGACCAGATCTCCGCGGCGCTCGGCGAGGTGACGAAACTCGAGGAGAAGCATCCGCGTCGCGCCTGCCTGATGGCGGTGCGGACGAAACGCGAACTCGGGTCCAAGCGGCTGGCCGAGGCCGCCGCGGCGAGCCGGCGGTTTCTCGAGGCGTTTCCCGACAATCCCCTGGCCCGGGGGCAGTCGGCGGTCACCGAGGCCGTGGCCGGCAGGATCCACGAGGCGGCCACGCTCTTCGACAAGGCCCGCGACCGCATGGGCGAGGTGGCAGCCGCAAATGGCGCCGCGTCGGAGGAGGCGTCGCCGGAGTTCCTGCGGATCGCGGCCACGCTCGTCCAGGCGGCCGCCCAGACCGGCAGCATCGGCTTCGCGCCGGGGATCGTGGAGTGGATGGGGGAAAAAAACCTCGGCAGCGCCGAGGAACGCCGGATGCTCGCCGCGATCGTCGGCTCGTCGGGCGTCCCCGCGGCGCTGCGGCCTCGCGTGCGACTCATGGACGCACCGGCCGACGCGGCCTGGCGACAGCCCTTCGAGGCCGCGGTGGGGGATGCCCGGCACTGGCGGCTGGAGCGGGCGCTGGCCGGCTTTCGCAGCGTTGAAAAACTCGCCCCGTCGAACCGCGGCCTGCTGACCAACATCGCGCTGGTCTGCGAGACGCTCGCCCGGCCGGTCGCGGCCTCCGAGGCGTGGCTGGCCGTGGCCCGGCTTCCCGACGTCTCCCGCGACGATGCGATCGAGGCCACCGCGCGGGGGATCGCGCTCGAGTCCGAGGCCGACCCCGACCGCTCGCCGCAGATCCTGTTTGCGACCAGCACGGCGGCTTTGACGGTGCCGGCGGGCGAGGAGGGGGCGGCGGCGATCGACCTGCTCGAGGACCGCATCCGTCACGACCCGCGGTGCGAGCCGACGCCGTTGGTTGGGGCGGCTTGGGTGACCCGGGGCGGGGTGCCGCCACGGTCCTTCTGGCGTATATACTATGTTCCGGTGTCCGCCAGGGGCGGACCCGTCCGTGTCCTGGCATCGCTCCTCATCTTCGGCCGGCAGACCGACCGCGAACCGGAGGCCGTGCTGCAGGGCTTTGCCCCCGACGTGGCCGAGGCCGAACCGCCGGCCGCCGGCCTGCTCGGCTGCACGTTCGTCGCCGATGCGGCCGGTGCCGACGAAGACGTCCCGGCGACCACGCCGACCAGCTGGCTCCTCGGCTCCCAGTTCCGCCCGCCGGTGGTCGACCCATCGGCCGACCCATCCGCCTTCGACACGGCGATGCAGACCGTGCGTCAGGCCGTGGCGGCGCGGTTCGTGGCCGCCTGGCCCGACACGCCGCTGCCGGAACTGCTCGGCAAAACGCCCCGCGAGGCGGTCAAGGACCCCGAGGGGAGCCGCCGGGTCGAGGCGATCATCAGTGTCGGCGAGGCGACGGCCCAGCGCCGGGCCATTGCCGATGCCTGGACCGCGATCCGCGGCGGCCTGGGCCTCGCCGCGCCGGAGACGATCGTCTCGTCGCGGCCCCTGCAGGACGTGCCGCCGCTGCGTTGGCACAGGCTCGACATGCGGGCCCTCGGCCGCGACGAGCTTCGCGACCTGTTCATCGTCGCGGTCGACGCTGGCTTCGTCCGCGCGGCCGAACTCGGCGCCGAGGAGCTGCTGGCCCGACCCGACGCCGCTCCGGAGGAGCGTTGGGAGGCGCTCGGTGTTCTCGAGGAGCGGGCCGAGACGACCGGCCGCAAGCTCGAGCTTCTCGAGCAGCTGCGGGCGGTCGGCCGCACGCTCAAGGTCAACGGCGGGATGCTCGACGTGGCGGAGCTCCGCATCCGGCTGCAACGTGGCGAGCAGCCGGACGTGCTCCGGCTTCTCGACCGGCTGCGGCGTGAGTCCGGTCGCGATCCACAGGTGATGCAGGCCCTGGCCGAGGCGCTCATGGAAGCCGGCATCGACCTCAACGCCCTGGCCGGGCGGGCTGGTGCGGCGGCGGGCCCGGCTGCGGCGGGGCTGCCCCTCGGTGCGGCCCCGGCGGCTGCAGCGCCGGGAAATCTCTGGACGCCGGGAGGCGAGCAGCCCGGAGC
>JBKDUV010000072.1:0-3416 GCA_046339335.1 Planctomycetia bacterium
GGCGGCCCTTCTTCAGGTCGAACACGTCGGCGCCGTGCTCGAAGATGGCTGCCTGCCAGCGGTAGATCTGGCTGGGCTGGAGGCCGTACTCGTCACACAGGTCTGAGATCGGCACCCGTTCGACGAGGTATCGCTTGACGACGGCGATCTTCTCGGGGTCGGACAGCCGCTTACGCTTCTGGGCCATGGGATGGAATCCTCCGGGGGAACGGGCAGGCTAACCCCTGCCCGCAGAGATTCCAGGTTCGATGGGAGCAGTACACCACCACCTGTGTCGCCCGCTCGTGGCCCGCCAACCGACCAGGGCGAACTCGTGCAGGCTCATGACGACCGCGAAACGGTTCAGATGTCGCCCGACGAGCTGCCCGTGATCGACATCCACAGCCTCTGACGGGATCCCATGCCACGGTGCGGACGGCCCGTGAGAAGGACGGTTTCAGGGCCGGTCTGCGCCAACGAGTAAAATTTGACCTTGAGCGTGGAGAGGAAGCTCCTCGTAACCTCCACCATCGGGATGCATCCAGCCCGACCAGTTCCGGCGGTTGCTCCTCATGATCCGCCCGACTCGGCCGACGGTTGCCGAAATGCCTTTGGCCGACTTATCCTCTGTCGCCCGCACGGGCAAGTGTGTTCAAGGCGACCTGATTTCTCGGAGCACGACTGATGAACGCCCGGCGGAATGTCTCGATACCAGCGATCCTCGCTGCCTGCATGCTCCTCACCACCGGCGGGCACTGGCCCGCAGCCCCGTCGGCGTTCGGCCAGAAGACGACGCCCGCCGCGGACGCGATCGACCGGACCGTGTTGCCGATCCACGAGCCGCCTCGGCCGTCGTACCGGGAACTCGACGCCCGCGAGGCGAAGGCTCCGCCACGCTTTGAAGTGAAGGCGCCCAAGGCCGCTCCCAACGTCGTGATCGTCCTGATCGACGACATCGGCTTCGGGCACTCGAGCGCCTTCGGGGGGCCATGCGCCATGCCCACGCTCGAGAAACTCGCTGGCAACGGCCTCAAGTACAACCGCTTCCACACGACCGCGCTGTGCAGCCCCACCCGCACGGCGCTGCTCACCGGCTACAACCACCACAGCAACAACGCCGGCGCGATCATGGAAGTCGCCACCGCGTTTCCCGGCAACACCGGGATTCGCCCCCAGAGCATCACGCCGATGGCGGAGGTGCTCCGCCTTAACGGCTACTCGACCTCGGCGTGGGGCAAGTATCACGAAACCCCTCCCTGGGAAGTCAGCGTCAGCGGACCGTTTGACCGCTGGCCCACCCGCTCCGGCTTCGAGGAGTTTTTCGGTTTCATCGGGGGCGAAACGAATCAGTGGGATCCGATGATCGTCCACGGGACTACGCCCATGCGCAAGCCGGAAGACGACCCCGACTACCACTTCACCACCGACATGACCAACCGGGCGATCGGCTGGGTGCGGGCGCAACAGTCGCTCACTCCGGACAAGCCGTTCTTGATGTACTTCGCCACCGGCGCGACCCATGCCCCCCACCATGCGCCCCGGGAATGGATCGACAAGTACAAGGGCCGCTTTGACATGGGCTGGGACGAACTGCGGAAGCGGACCCTGGCCCGGCAGATCGAGCTCGGCGTCGTCCCCAAAGGCACCACGCTCGCCCCCAAGCCCGAGGCCATCAAGGACTGGAACGACCTGTCGGCCGACGAGAAACGGCTGTTCGCCCGGCAGATGGAGGTGTTTGCCGGATTCGCCTCGCACACCGACCACGAGGTGGGCCGCCTGGTGCAGACCATCGCCGACCTCGGCGAACTCGACAACACGCTCTTCATTTACGTCGTCGGCGACAACGGCGCGAGCGCCGAGGGGGGCATGTCGGGGATGTTCAACGAGGGCACCTACTTCAATGGGGTGGCGGAATCGACCGAGTTCATGCTCGGAAAGATCGACCAATGGGGCGGCCCGGAGTGCTTCAATCACTTTGCCGCCGGCTGGGCGGTCGCCGGCAACACCCCGTTCACATGGACCAAGCAGGTCGCGAGCAACTTCGGCGGCACCCGCAACGGCATCGTCGTGCATTGGCCGGCGGGCTTCAGGGCCAGGGGCCAGATTCGCGACCAGTTTCACCATGTCGTCGACCTGGCGCCGACCGTCTTCGAGGCGGCCGGTGTGCCGGCGCCGAAGGAGGTCAACGGGATCGAGCAGCTCCCGATCGAGGGTGTCAGCATGGCCTATTCGTTCGATGATCCCCGGGCTCCGGAGCGGCGTACGACCCAGTACTTCGAGATCGGGGGCAATCGTGCCGTGTACCACGACGGCTGGCTGGCCGGGACCATCCACAAGGCGCCCTGGGAGGCGGCTCCCAGACGCCCGCTCGCCCAAGACGTGTGGGAGCTCTACCACGTCGCCGAAGACTTCAGCATGAGCCGCAACCTCGCCGCCGAGAATCCCGCCAAGCTCGAGGAGCTCAAGGCGCTCTTCACCCGGGAAGCCGTCGCCCATCACGTGCTGCCCATCGATGACCGGACCATCGAGCGCTTCGACCCCAAGGTCGCCGGGCGGCCCGACCTGATGGACGGGAGAAAAACGCTCACCGTCTACCCAGGCATGGTTTCGATGGCCGAAAATGCCTTCATCAACGTGAAGAACGCCTCCGTCACCCTGACCGCGGAGGTCGAAGTGGACGGCGACAAGCCGGGCGGCGTGTTGCTGGCCCAAGGCGGCCGCTTCGGCGGCTGGGCCTTCTGGGTCCGCGAAGGACGGCCGATGTACACCTACAACTTCCTCGGCCTCGAGGCCTTCCGGGTCGCCGGCACCGACGCCATGACCGCCGGCAAACACACGCTGAAGATGACGTTCGCCTACGACGGCGGAACCCGCCGCGGCGCCGGGGGCACGGCGACGCTGTTCATCGACGGGAAGAATGTCGGCGAGGGCACGATCGGGAAAACGCATCCCAACGTCTTCTCCCTCGACGACACCGCCGACACCGGAATCGATACCGGAACCCCCGTCGACGAGGCCTACGGGGAGGGAAAAAAGAACGCCTTCTCGGGCAAACTCGACAAGGTCACGATCGAAGTCCGGTGAGCGTAGCGGCGATCGCGGCGAACCTGACCGGTGTCGTGCCGACTGGGGCCAACAGGGCAATCGCATCTTCTGAGAGCGGCACAAGTATTGCGGTGAGTCGTCGAAAGGCAAGCGGGCGGTGGTGGCCGCACGTCGTTTCGCCTGTGTCACGGAGGACGACTTGTGATTATTTCAACGACGCCGGTAATTCTTTCACACGTCGAGGACCTGATCGACCCACGGATGGAGCGGACGAAGCGTCACCTGCTGATCGACATGGTGGCCATCGCCTTGTGCGCGGCAATCTGCGGGGCGGAGGGCTGGGCTGACGTCGAGCGGTTCGGCAAGAAGAAGAGGGAATGGTTTGCCCGGTT